>PBZZ01000031.1 GCA_002730365.1 Deltaproteobacteria bacterium | reverse complement strand
GTCGGCAGTAGTGCGCCATTCTTGGTTGATCTAAACGGCGACCAACAGCAGGATTTGCTAATTGGAGATGAGGATGGGCACCTGCTGAGTTGGCTGTTTATTGGTAAGCAGCAACCCGCTGACGTTGCTCCACCAGAACCAGTGATGACGGCAAACACCTTGGAGCGGCCAAGAATCATAGAAGGTCAGGATTTCGCTGATCTACCACCAGAACCGATAATTCAGGTAGTTCCTCCACAAATTCCAATTTTACCTCGTGAGCCCATTTATGAACTTTTAAGTCAGCGATTTGCAGGTCAAAACTTTGGGAATCGTGCCGTACCAGCGCTATTGGATTTGGATGGAGATGGTGACTTGGACCTGGTCGTTGGAAATCGCAGAGGAGAACTAAGAAGCTTCCAAAATGACCCAGAAAATGGACTGGATCGCTGGAATTTAATGGACGAGAACTTTCTGGAGTATGGTGGCGGAGCTAATGCGGCTCCTGTCTTTGCTGACGTAGACAGTGACGGTGACAAAGACCTCTTGGTCGGCAATGAAAGCGGTAGCGTGCTATTCTGGGAAAACCGTGGTACTCCGGAATTCCCAGAATTTTTCCGAGATCCACGACCCATGAATGGTGTGACCAGCGGACGTAATTCGATCCCTGCCATCTATGATGTCAATCAGGATGGTCGGGCCGATTTACTCCTCGGCAACTTCGGTGGCAACATGCGCCTGTATCTTCAAGAAGCCAATGATACGGGTTTTCGATTCCGTCTCTATCATAGAAGATTCCTTGATCTAGACGTCGGGCTGGGTGCTGTGCCGGTCTTTGCTGACTTTAACAATGATCAACAAAATGAGTTGGTTGTCGGTTCTGATGGAGGCCAATTGTTCGAATTTCGTCCTGCAGATGCTACCCAAGATACTCCTTGGGGGTGGAAACTGAATGATGGACCGCTCGCCAAGCTGAGTATGCCTGTTGGGGGTGTGCCCGTTTTTGCTGACTACGACTCCGATGGAGATCTGGATTTAATCGTGGGTACTGAAGCAGGAGATCTGCAATTCTACCGCAACAAAGCCATCGAAGAGAACTAGACGGCCAGAAACAGGCCAATTGACTGGCACCGAACTTGAATCTGATGCTACCCACTCTGGCAGCACACAGCGAGTTTACTTGCAAAAGGCAATCATGTTTCGTAAGGGATTTCGGCTACTACTGATCTGGGGACTTTTCCTAACCGTCGCCTCACCAGCCTGGGGGGTACGAGTCAAAGACATCGCAAATCTGCGGGGGGCCCGCGATAACCAACTGATCGGCTTTGGGCTTGTTGTGGGTCTGGATGGTACTGGAGACAGTCCAGGGAGCTTACTCTCACGTAAGCCAATCGTTAACGCCTTGGAGCGAGTTGGAATCAGTCTAGCTAGCGAAGACATACGTGGTCAGAGCATTGCCGCCGTCTGGTTGACTGCTACGCTCCCTGCTTTCTCCAAATCCGGCCAACGTCTTGATGTAACAGCAGCAACCATTGGAGATGCAGTATCTCTACGGGGTGGTGTCCTGCTGATGGCACCGCTAAGAGGTCCAGATCGCTTAGTCTATGCAGTAGCTCAAGGCCCAATTTCTGGAATCCCACAAGGTGTCAGTCGTGCAGAAGCCTTGCCTCCGGAAGAACTAGCTGGGTTACCGGTGGGAGCTCGCATGGTTGCCTCTGTTGGCGCAATTCCAGGTGGGGCTTTGGTAGAACGAGAGATTAATTTAAATCTGAATAGTCGAGCTCGATTATTCCTAAATCTTAAATCTCCAGATTTTACTACAGCGTTCCGGCTCGCAAAGCTTATCGACCAGAATTTGGGGTATCGCACTGCAAGAGCAAAAGACGCAGGTACTGTCGAAATTCTTGTACCAGATAGTTATCTTGGACAGACTGTCGAGTTGATTTCCCGTATAGAAAATATGGAGATTACCCCGGACAGTGTGGCACAAGTAGTATTAGATGAACGCTCCGGCACAGTGGTCATGGGGGGTCAGGTACGAATTTCTCCAATCGCAATCTCTCAAGGTGGACTGAGTATTCAGGTCAAAACCCCTGCTGCTGACCCTGAAGCCAACCCAGAGGGAAATATCATTGAGTCTGGAGTCTTCATGTTCAAGGGGGGAGCCGACTTGAAAGAGATCGTGGATGGCTTCAATAAAATTGGAGCTTCCAGTAAGGATTTAATCGAGATGCTCAAGGCTGTTAAAGCTGCCGGTGCCTTGCACGCAGAACTCATCATTCAGTAAGGAAACCATGAAGCTCAATCCTGCGCTGATGCCTCTGATGCAGCGCACCATGCAAACAGAAGAGACGAGCAAACTAAACAATAATGATGTCCGACTGCGCAAAGCCGCAGGGGACTTCGAGGCACTACTCACTCAGCAGATGCTCAAAACCATGCGAGAAGCTGGATTTAAATCGGACTTGCTGCCGGAGTCCAATGGTGAAAAGATCTTCCGCTCTATGTTGGATGAGCAGTACGCACAATCTATGGCTCAGTCTGAAGGGTCACTGGCAGAAGCGCTATTGCGCCAATTAAAACCCCCAGCAAAAAAAATCTGAAAATTCACTCAAGTTTCTGGCATAACTGCCGATACAATCAGTAGGCAAGTTTTTGGATTGCTCCCTCAGCGAGAAATCCATTTTTTCTTTGTTTGTAATCACACTATCGTGACAATCTCTTCAAGTTGATCACGATCATCTTAGCCCGACGAGGTGCCCATGAAGGTAACAAACCAGCCGCAACCCCTTTTGCAGGATGCACGCGGTGGACTCCGAACAGAGGGTCAGGAAGTTGCTCGACGTGACCAGCAGTTACGCAAAGACAACTTTGTTACAACCTCATCCTTCACAATCGACAAGCTCAAGCAACGCATTGCTGCTGAGCCAGAGATTCGCATGGATAAGGTTGCCAGTCTCCGTGATCAGCTGCGCAACAGTGAATATAAAGTCGACACAGCCCGACTAGCCGACAAGATGTTGACAGAAGCACTCAACGAGGAACTCTCCTGACCACTAAAGTCAGTTCCCAAAAAAATGCGCTAGTTTCTCTGCAAGACATCTTGGAGATAGAGATAGAGTTGCACCAGGCACTTTGGGAACAACTACAGGAGGAAGCCAGTGGGTTTGGTGTTCTCAGTGGAAATGAGTTGCTCAGGATTCAGAGAGCGAAAGACAAAATTGTTGAACAGGTAGTTCGGCAGGAAGAAAAGCGAATTTCTCTGGTTAACCAGTTTCCCCGGCTCTGGCCGCAGCAACCAAGTCCCTTCACCCTTAGTGTGATCATTCAACTGGCGCACACTGATCAGGCCAAGGCTTTGCAACATTGTTTTGATGAGCTGCAAAACATCTTATCAGAGATACGCATCTTGGCTGAACGCAACAGTTTAGAATCCTCGGCCAGACTAAAATCTGTGGAAGCCTCTATGCGATTCCTGACAGAAGGCTCCGGTCGACAACAAGCGACCTACTCTGGTTCTGGAGAATTGCAGCATTCTGGCAGCAAAGTCTCTCGAACCTCTGTCTAAAAACGACCCCATCAGACTATTATGTCCCTGACCCACGCCCTGAATATGGGCAGCCGTTCCCTCTCTGCACAACAAAGAGGTGTATCGACTGCCGGCCACAACATTGCCAATCAGAATACAGAGGGCTTTTCACGTCAGGAAATCAGCACTCGAGCCGCACAAGCTGATCCTTCAGGACTCGGTGCAGGTGCTGAAGCTCTGCCCACCAAACGTGTATACGATCAGTTTCTCCAACGCAAAATTCTACAAGAGTCACCGCGGTCAGGCCGTTATGGAGTCCGCGAAAATGTTCTAACGAAGTTGGAAGTCATCTTTGATGAAATGAACAACAACGGTCTTCGTCGTTCAATGAACGATTTCTGGGATTCTTGGGCACAACTCGCCAATCATCCAGAATCTGACTCCGCTCGAGCAAAAGCAAGAGATATGGGAGATCGACTGGCAACTCGATTTCGAGACACCAACGCCCAACTTCGTAGCCTACGCAACGAAACTAATTCTCGAATTGGGGCCACTGTCGAAACTATCAACGAGCACGCCAGAAAACTTCAGGAACTCAACCGCCAAATCTTTTCCTACGAGGCTGGTGGTGGTCGCCACGCTAACGACGTCCGAGATGAGCGAGACCGAACACTGGAGAGTCTCTCGAAGCTAGTTGATCTCAACTGGGTGGAAGGCAAAGATGGAATGTTGACAGTCTTCATTGGTAGAGACTGGACACTAGTCCAAGGCAATAAAGCAAATGAATTGGTAGCATCGCTAAAGGGTGGTGAGATCGGCATGTACCGTGTGGAGGGGAAACTCTCTCGAGAATCTCGACGTGATATCACCGAGATTTTCCGGGCTGGTGAAATGCAAGAATTGACAGAAGTTCGAGACAAAACCATTGTCAAGTACATGGATGATCTGAATGATTTGGCTTTCGGCTTAACCAGTAAGATCAACCAATTGCACGCTACTGGAACAGGTTTGAAGTCCGCCAGCAATATGATGAAAAGTGCTTACGGATTAAATGCAGAGGCGAGACTTCAGCCACTGCCTTTTCTGAAAGATGGTATCTTCCAATTACACTTGGTTGATCGTGAGAACGAGTTTGTAGAAACCTATGAAATTGAAATCCAAGCTGGTCGGGATACGCTAAATGATATTGTACAGCGGATCAATCAGACGGTAAACGCCCCAGAATTACTCTACGCCTCTGTTGAAGAAGATGGCTCGATGTTCATTCAGACGGGTACAGACTATAAATTCATCTTTGGTGATGACAAGACTGATCTGACCCAAGTATTGGGATTCAATAGCTTTTTTGAAACACTCAAAGGCGCCGAAGACCTTAGGTTGAGTGACCGAATCATGCTGGACCCGAACACAATTTCCACAGGTCGTGATCTCTATCCGGGCGATAATCGGGTAGCGCTAAACATTGCCAAGTTGCAGACCGATCCACATATGCGCAACGACACAATGACCTTTGATGAGTTTTACAACACGATTCTCGCTGATCTTGGTCTTAGGATACAACGTAACCAGACAGAAAAAGCTCAACAAGATAGCTTAGTGAATCAGTTCAGTCAGATCCGCAGTTCAATCAGCGGGGTCAACATGGATGAAGAACTAGCCAAGATGATGCAGTATCAAAAAGCCTATGAGGCATCCGCACGTTTCGTAGGCACTGTCGACCAAATGATGGACACCCTTGTGCGCATGTAAGCCGCACTCATTTCATAGTTAGAGAATCGCCTCATGCGTGTGACTGAAACCATAAAGCGGGATCAAGTCCTCGGCAACATTCAAAGAAACGCCCAGAAGCTGCAGGATCTGCAACTAGAGATGGCGACAGGACAGCGGATCAACAAGCCCTCAGATGATCCACTTGGCGCAACGATGGCCCAGGACATTGTGACTAACATCTCTAAACAACGCCAACGCCTAGCAAATCTGGCAGATTCCATTTCTTGGTTGGAACGCTCAGAGATTGAATTGATCAAAATCAATGAGTTTCTGGACAAAGCAAAAACGCTGGTCATGTCACAATCGACCAGTTCTGCGAATGAAGACACACGCAATGCAACAGCAGGTGAGGTCAAGGATATCCGAGATGCCTTATTCGATGCAGGTAACGCTCGTTCGGGCAAACTGTATCTCTTCTCAGGAATCAAATCACTAACTCCTGCAATCAAGCACAACCACATCCTGCAACCAGCCAAGGTTGAAACTGAAAAGATTGTCCAGAGTGACATTCGTGACTTGGTCGATGTCACCCAGTTTCAGGCTCAGTTTGAGGGCTTTTCAAACAATCCATATGTACTAAAAATTACGGAGTCAGGGCCCTGGGGTCGAGCACGCTATCAAATTTCTGACGACGGTGGGCAGAATTGGGGGCCTGAACTGAGCCTGCGACCTGTGGTCGATATGATCAATCCGTCTGGGAAGGAGAGTGACCAAGTCAAATTGAAATTCTCTGATGACCGAGGAGAATTACAGAACAAGGTCAATCTGTTACCAGATGCTTTTGATTTCAGTAGTGAGAAGGTTAAAGATTTTGATATTTCAGAGTTGGGCCCGGTGTTTCCAGAGGGGATGGAGTTTGTGTTTACCCCGAACCCACCCATTTCTTTCATCGGTAGTCCTCAAAAGAAAGAGACCCTAATCGCAGATGGAATTACTGTTCCGGTGACTATCACTGCGAATGAGTTGTTGTTGGGAGAGGGAGAAATCGAAGTAGACACTTTCTCCTTGCTGATGTCGCTCGAAAGAGCCTTGGAAACTAATGATGGTTCTGTTCTTGCAGAAAAATTGCAAGAGCTAGAATTGGCTTTGGAGCAGGTCCTGAAGCAACGTGCTTTTATAGGAAACACGATGCGGGATCTGCAAGAAGCGCAACAGAAACAGGAAGTTCAGATCTTCGATCAGGAACGCCGACTCTCTGAGATTCGCGATGCTGATTTGGCGGAGTCTGCCCTGCATCTGAAAACTGCTGAACTGAATAACCGTGTTTCCTTGGACGCCGGTAGCCGCCTCATTCAGCCATCATTGACAGATTTTTTGCGATAAGCCTACATTGTTCGCAGAACTGGATTCCAAGCGCCCTGCCAGCATAGGATCGCATATAAATGCCATCAAATGTTTTGAGCGCCCTACTCCTAATAACGGAAAGGCGAGATGCTTATACTGACAAGGAAGTCGGGTGAGAGCATTACGATCGGTGATGATGTCAAAATCCAGGTCATAGAAATCAAGGGGAAGCAAGTCCGGATTGGAATTGAGGCTCCGCGAAACTACGTCATTCACCGGGAAGAAGTGTACATCCGCATTCAGGAAGAAAACAAACGTGCCGCAGAGAAATCACCAGTTTCCTTAAAGAATCTGCGAGATCTCCTAGCCCGTGGACAGTAAAGCTATTACATGTTTTAACAAGATGTGCTTTCAGAAATCAAACCCAACTACCCAACTTCTAGGCCAGTGATCAAAGAGGCTTCATGAGTATGCAAACCACCCGGTTCGGTAAGGTCGAAATTGATGATAGTCAGGTACTGACTTTACCCAGTGGTCTGCTCGGCTTCTCAAATGAGCGGCATTTCGTTCTGCTCAATGATGAAGAGCCAGAGTCTCCTTTTCAGTGGCTGCACTCCATGGATACCCCTGACCTTGCTTTCGTCGTCATAGCCCCAACCTATGCTTACTCAGACTATCATATCAACTTGAATGAAGATCATCTACGGAAATTGGAAGCAGAATCAGCTGATCAGATTGAGGTTCGTTGTATTTTGACCATGGCTCGGGAACTATCGAATATTACCATCAACTTACAAGGCCCATTACTACTGAATCTGGAAAAGCGTATCGGAATGCAGTTAGTGATTCCTGATGGGAAATACAACACTCGCCATCCACTCTTCGGTGAGCAGTCTGNATCCTCTTCTGAAAGCAAAGAACAAAATTCTGAAAAGTCACACACCAAGAANAAACGAAAGGCTGTCGGTTAGTAGGGTTCTGAAACTACAGAAAGTTCCNGANAGATCTTCTCCTCTTCCGAANGCCAATTCACGTCAACAGTTTGTCCGTCTCTGAAGAATTCTCCACACATTAGACTGATAGNACCACCCCACCTGATTTTACTCCCTGGCACACATAACNGATGAGATTGTACAGCAATCACTGCTGCCCTTTCCGTCTTTAGTGGAATAACAGGATCGAACTCTTCCAACTGCAGAAGATGCCAATAAATAAGCGGATTTTCTTTGGGCGAAATATATTCCGCTAATGTCTGATCTGACGAAATGACACATTGACGCTTTGTGATAGTAGCCAGCACATCTGAAGCGGTGATCCAGTTCTCAGATTTGCAAACCAGATCCACTGGAATTTGCTGGTTGACACAGTCCTCTAGAAACGCAATGTTGACCAGCATTATGCTGGTTGTCTTATGTATCCAATGCTGAGCCCAATTCATTATCTTAATCGGCGCCAAACAATATTCTTATTTTTCAAAATGTTTGTAATGGTTGACAAGATAGAATGAAAAATCTGCGAAAAAATCATCCTGTTTTTTGTTTATGAAGATCTCGTACAAGAAGACAGCGCACCAAGATGAAGTCCTTCCACACAACACAGAAATGTGATGAAAGCACACGATCCTTGCAAGTTGAGGGAGAATCAATGATTCTGGGGAACTAAATTTTCTGGCATCCTCTTGTGTGATGAAGCTCATGTATTCTTTCGCTCGACCAGATTCTGGT
Source organism: Deltaproteobacteria bacterium (assembly GCA_002730365.1). The sequence continues at coordinate 16,001 of PBZZ01000031.1, read as the reverse complement.
GGCGCTACGATTCCTGAAATCAATGGCCGTCTAACCGAAATCATCCGTATGTCTCATGATGTCCCAGAGACTGTCGAAGTAACTGCTGATAATCAAGGCATTCTCATTAAATTTCATGATACCGGCACTGGTTTATGTAGTGATGTGATCTACCACCCAGGAGACCTCTTGACAATGGAGGTTCAAACAGAAGCGCATCTTGCCGCTGACCCACTTAATGCTATTGTTCGCTTAGAAATTCTTTGGTCCAGACCTCAGGATGATGAGAACATTCTCGCCATGTGTGTCCGACAACTAATCTTTGACACCTATGAGGAACTAAATCTGAAAATTGATCCTGAACTACTTGGATTACTTCACAACAAAAGTACCAACAGTACTCAGAGATTGGTTGAAATATATGGATTAGAAGAAGAACTCAACAAACCTGAGCTCAACGAATTAGTCAAAAACTACCGTTTAGTTCATCCCGGTACGCAGTACCGCTATGGTGCCAAAATTTTGCATTCTCACCTCAAAGGCTGGTCCATGGTCTTAGAATATATGGCCAAGTATCTCTCCCCAGAGCAAATGCTCTCACTCCATCGTCCTACTGCGACTCGCAGACCGGTTTGAAATGCGCTCACTGTTCTTGGTTTGTACCATAGGCATTTTGGCAGGATGTAACAGCACTACTCGCGTTGGCTACCACGATGCCAAGCAGTTCAAGAACGACGCATACCGGGCCTGCCTAAAGTTCGATCAGAGTCCTCACTATCGTGTAGTCGAATACGATACAGACAGCGCAATTATTGAATGCCTGCCACCTTATCAAGACAAGGGAAAGAATCCTCGTCAGAACTGGTGGGAGTAAAAACAACTTGAACAGTACTTGCAAAAACTTTTTGAGTTTCTCACCACAAACAGGAGGTTTGAATGGTTCGTAAATGGATTAAAAGTACTCTCTGCGCTACCGTAGGCGCTATCACTCTCATCTTTGCAACCCCTCAACAATCCCGAGCTCAAGCAAATCTAGAAATTGTTTTCATTGATTCTCTCTGGGGGGGAGGTATCGGTGCCGTTAGTGGACTGGCTCTGTGGGCTTGGAAAGATCAGAAGTCAGCCGAAGTTACCAGCATGATCGCACGTGGAGCTGCTGTTGGCGTTTTTGGGGGAATGCTGTTTGGCCTCTATGAGATTGGCCAAGGTGGCAGTGTCGAAGATGACATGTTCAATGCACAGCAAGAAATCACGCCAAGTATTTTCAATTACAATCGAGCTAAGCATACTCTAGCCATCAACCCAACCCCATTGGCAAACAACTTGATCCAACGATCGTTCAGTGGGGAGCATTCAACCACGTTACCCCTCTTGCGCATTTCTTTCTGAAACCTGATGAGAATCTTGATTACAGGTGGGGCTGGCTTCATCGGCTCCAATCTAGTTCTCCACTGGCTACAACATCACCCACAAGATCACGTCTTCAACTTTGACGCTCTGACATATGCTGGGAATTTGCTCAACCTGAAAGAAGTTGAGGGGAATCCAAACTATCACTTCCTTCATGCAGATTTACGGCAACCTGATGTTGTCAAGAAGATTTTCATTGAAAACAAAATCGAAGGAGTTCTTCACCTAGCTGCAGAATCCCACGTTGACCGTAGTATTAGTGGACCTGCAGACTTCATTGAGACAAATATTTTAGGCACCTTTCACTTACTGGAAGCTGCACGAGCCTACTGGGGTAATAGCCCTAACCCACGTTTTCATCATGTGAGTACGGATGAAGTCTTTGGCTCACTTGGCCCAGAGGGTGTTTTTCATGAAGAAACTCCCTATGCACCAAACTCACCCTACTCCGCCAGTAAAGCCAGTAGCGACCATCTAGTTCGAGCNTACCATCANACCTATGGNCTGAATGTTGTCACAACCAACTGCTCGAACAACTATGGTCCATTTCAGTTTCCTGAGAAGCTGATTCCACTACTGATTCATAACTGCCTGGCAGAACGCTCTTTACCCGTCTATGGGAATGGTAGCAACATCAGGGACTGGTTGTACGTCAAGGACCACTGCCGAGCTCTCGACCTAGTTTTCCGTAAGGGACGAGCAGGGGAATGCTATAACATCGGAGGCTCCAACGAATGGTGTAATCTGGATGTGGTGCATCTGATCTGCGACCTGTTAGACAAGGAGCTTGGCCGAAGCGGAGGCGCTTCCTGCCGTAAACTAATTACCTTTGTCAAAGACCGACCCGGCCACGATCAGCGCTACGCAATTGATCCACGGAAGATGCTACGGGAATTGAAGTGGTCCCCAGAGTTGGATTTCCAGACTGGGCTCCTACATACCATTCGCTGGTATCTCAACAATCAAGCCTGGGTAGAACAAGTGACCTCGGGATCTTATCGAGAATACTATCGTCAGCAATACAATGTCTGAATGCAGATTCAGCAGGCCTACCTTGATGCACAAGATGGACTCGTCCGCTCCAGTAATTGGCTATACTTCCATGGAAATCGCTTTCACTGGAACTTGATCGACACCTACAGAAATCCTACAAACGGAGAAAATTTCAACCGCTTTACCAAGCGTCTTTATGGGAGAATCCCTGACCTCACTGTTAAAACACAAAGACTCTCAGGGCACTTTCATCTCGGTATCCATCCTCACTTTCACAGCTACTACCATCTCTGGACAGAACTCATTCCCCAAGTGCTCACACAACGGGAAAGTCACTGGTTACTGCCTTGGTGGTTACCAGTAAATTACATCGCTTTTCTTCAGCAACTCCGAATCAGGTTCACAGTTTTACCCCCAAGAATCTTGCAATGTGACTCGCTCACTATTCCTGAAAAGCCTTCTCTCCAAGACATCACATACTCTACAGAGTATCTTCGTCAAAATTATTTCAGTAGCAGCAATGCCTACACTGGCTTGACTAGCCGAATTTATATTTCTCGTCGACGCGTAGAGCGTCGGCACTTGCAGAATGAGCTAGAGTTACTGCCGATACTGGATCGTTATGGTTATGGGATAGTCGAGCTGGAAGATTGGTCGATCGAAAGGCAGGTGCAGCTTTTTAGCGGAGCAACCCACGTGGTGGCTCCACATGGAGCCGGGTTGACGAATGCTCTTTGGATGCCGGTAGGGGGAAAGGTTCTGGAGATTCGGCCGTCCTATGCAAGCGGAGATTTTTGCTTCTCAGAAATCTGTGCGTTATCCAGTCTGGACCATGAGGTACTGGTACCGATTCGTCAACCAATTTTTCAATTGGAACCAGCGCTACTCGCTGAACGTCTACAGAGTTGGCATCCTACAGTCTGACAATACGAGCATTCCGGAAGCCACTATAATGATTGCGCAGTGAATACATGGTAGAGCGGGCTTCCCCAGTTGTCTCAAAAAACCCCACACGAATACGGAATTGCAGCTTGTTCGTTTCTCTATCGAATCGCTGGGATATGTAGCTGAAGTCTGAATGCTCAATGAACTTGGGTAGCAGAGCACTGGCTGTCGTCAAGTCCTCCTCGATCGGTAATTCGATAGTCCAGGGTTTGGTAATTGGTTGTTGGAGATCAATTAGATTACGGGACAATTCTCGAGAAGTTGGCACCACTGCCCAGTAATCTCCGGTAAACTCACCGCTTTTAGAATATTTCTCAAACACCTCCTGGCCTATCAACTGCGCTTCTTCAGCGCCTTGGAAAAATCCGATTCTTACGCGGTACCAAACCATTCCCTCAAACTTGTCTTCGGTGCGGTGTAAGTAAGCATAGTGGCCATCCTGCACCAGCAGTTGTAGCAACTCCAATGCTTTTGGAAATTCAGTAAACGGTAAAGACATCATCTGCACCGCAAATTTACCCAATTTTTTGCGTGACAGAATATCCTTCATCGCATCAACCTCAGTATGAAACTGAACCTTGATTTTCCTACCATCCTGAATCCATTCCCAATCACGGGCATATTCGGGAATGACCGTGTAGTCCAGCTTGTGGTGGTTCTGAATCAGGACGGTTTGCCAATTCTCAGTAACCATGCCCAAGCGCTGTCGATCGATCACTTCCCAATAGGGTTGATCAACTTCTAGCAGGGCTGCTCGGACAGCGCCCTTCGGTAGAGACAATGCTGGTTCCACTACCTGGGTTGCGTTATCACCTGACACCTCTGAAGAATCAACCCCAAAAGAAACCGGTTGAAGTTCTTCAATTGTGACTGTTTGAATCTGAGTACTCACATGGTTCTTAGGATCAACCAAGCTCATCACAGCAGAAGCTGCTCCTCCCAAAATCAAAAAAGTTGTGCCTAACCACAGTAGCACAATTCGTTTTGTCCGAACACTACTCATCCAATCGACTCCTGAGGATGGGTTTTCTCCTTGATCCAATTTAAAAAGTCCGGGTTGTCCTCCAGAGTGGGCAAGACCAACAGATAGGGACAGTCATAGGAGTGATTTTCACCAAGAAACTGCTGAATGGCTGGAAGGTGATCCCGCATAGTTTTCGCTAGAAGATCGTCTTCATTTTTATGGGGGTAAATTGGCACAAGCCACTAATCTCTTCTGTAGTAGCGGTTCTCTAAGACACTCAGCCCCCTCTGGACTAAATGCTGTCAGAGCAACACAGGCGCTGGATTCACGCTTGGATTTCCTTCAGCAGCATCTGAATTTTTCGTTGTCCTCTAAACTCATTGAAGCCAACTGTAACCGCTAGTTGATGTGGTTTGACTCCCTGCAATTGCTCAGCAAAATTCCATCCAATGACTTCTGTGGAGCGAGAAAGTATCCACTTCACGTGATGCTCCTTAAGTAAATGAAATTCTTCTTGTGGGGTTGGCAACGCAAAGAGTGGCTCTGGATTTGCCGCACCAAAGGGTTCAAGTTGTTGAATTTGCTCTACCAAAAGCTCATCTGGTCCCTGTTTCGGCAGCTTTCCATCCAGCAGTAGTAGTGGCCTCAGTTGCTTAGGCAACCAGTCTCCACAAACTCTTGCAAAAGCAGTGCGGAAAGCCTCAAGATTTTCAGGAGCAACTGTACACCCTGCAGCACCCGCATGACCTCCAAAACGAACTAGCTGGTCAGCACATTCCTGCAGAGCTTCCTTGAGGTGAAAGTCTGGAATCGCTGACCGTCCTGAGCCTGTGTATCGTTCAGGATGGGTAGTGCTCAACAGAATCGTTGGCTTGAAGGTCTTTTCAGCTAAACGTGCAGCAACAATCCCATTGATTCCCTCATGAAATTGCCCAGAGGCAAGCACCAAACCTTTCTGGTCTTCCTGCTGAGCCGCTTGCTCAAAGGCAATGGTCAACATCTCCTGTTCTAGTTTGCGCCGCTCTTCATTCATGTCATTGAGCTGGTGGACAAGTGGCAAAGCCTGGTCCAGAGTTGGACTCAGCAATAGTTCTACTGCCAGTGAAGCATCGTAAAGACGACCCGCAGCATTCATCAATGGTGCAAACTTAAATCCTAGTGTTGTGGCGATAATCTCTCCATCAACTCTTTTGACCTGCTTTAACGCTTGGATCGCGGGCCTAGGTTGATTGTTCATTAACTGTAGACCCGCGTGGACCAGCAAACGATTTTCATCACGCAGATCGACCACATCTGCAACTGTCCCCAGCGCAGCAAAATCAAGCAACTGCCTTAGATTTGGTTCTGGTCGTCTTTCATTCCACCAAGCAGCATCTCGCAGGGCTTTACGCAAAGCCATCACTAGTTTGAAGGCTACCCCACAGCCGGAAATTTTTTTAAACGGATAGGAACAAGCTGGATGGTTGGGATTAACTGTAACAGTCTCTGGAAGAGAATCTGGAAGAGCTAGGTGGTGATCTGTGATTAGAACACTTACACCCTCATTCTGGAGTTGCTGAACTTCTTTGCGAGCAGAAATGCCGTTATCAACAGTAATCACCAACTCTGGTTGACGCGATAAGATCACATCGACACTGGCCGGGGTCAACCCATAGCCGTGCTGCAATCGCTGTGGAATAAAGTAGTCGAGTTGACTGCATCCTGCGTCGCGCAGAAAACTCAGTAGCAGCGCTGTCGATGTGATTCCGTCGACATCATAATCTCCCAAGATCAGAATGCGGCGATTTTTCCGAAGAAAAGGCAGCACCAACTCAACTGCTTCCTGCATATGCCGAAGCAAAAATGGATCTCGAAGCTGACGAAGTTCTGGTTGCAGAAAGATTTCTACTTCATCCGGTGTACAATAGCCGCGACGATACAAGATACACGCAACAAGCGGGTGCAAGCCTGTTGCTCGGCTTAGAGATTGGCAGATACTCTCGTCTACGCTAGCGGCAAATAGCCATTGTTTTTTAACTTCCATTTCAGGNTTCAAAGCTTGGGGTATTCTGTAGCCANCCACCTTGGTCGAGGAAACCATAAATTTCCCGNCTGATCCATGCATCAGTCGCTGCATAATTCTNCTGACTCTCCGTCAGTTCTTCCTGCTCCCAATTACTGAGTTGGGCTTTTTTTGAGATTCGCACATTGAGAAAGATTCCAGCAAGATTTCGTAGTCCACAGGTGACAATGCCCAACTGACGAGCGAGTTGGCTAAGTTCAACGAAGCCTTGCGGCATGAACGACCCTAATTGCTGAAGGCCCTTGATATCATCTCGGATGGCTACTCCGACTTTCTGTGAATCCGGTGATGCCAATAAGTCACGCAGTTCTTCGGGAAATCCGAGCTGGTTCAGGCGAATTAAGTAGACTGTTTCCCGGGTCGCCAATTGCAGCAGGGCAATTGGGAACATCACTCCCTTATGAAAAGAGGGCCGGGTCTCCGTATCAAATCCAAGCAGTTTTTCAGCTTGTAATGCTGGCAGACAGACCTTGAGACTTTCATGATTTGCAACTACCACAATTCTTCCAGAATAACTGACTAGAGGCAACTCACCGACCTCTTCCTTGGTAATGCGCTGGGGGAACATGGAGGACCTATCGGAGGTTTCCGAATGAGAGAATTCGTATCACAGAGGATCTTGCGAAAGTACTTGGTTGATCAATTCTTGCGAGAAACCTCGTTGGTAGAGTTTTTGAGCTAATTTTCTTTTCGCTGCAGGATCTGTGGGAAATCCGGACTTTCGTACGAGCGTTTCAGCTTTTTCCCTCAAGACAGATTCATCTACCTCTGAGGCCAGGGCTTGCTCGATCCACTGTCCTGCAACGCCACGCTGCTGTAGTTCAGCCCGCAGCCGATAAGCGCCCCAAGAGCGATTGGCCATACGGGAGCGAACGAAATTCAGAGAGAAGCGTTCATCACAAAGGAATTTTTGCTCCTCTAGTTGTAACAAAACAAGCTCCACTTCCCTAAATCCAGGGAAGCGCTGTCGGAGTTTTTGTCGGAGTTCCCAGATGGAGTGTTCGCGTCGGGCAAGCAAGTCCAGAGATTTTTTATATATCTCACGGAATCGGCCAGCTGATTGAATCTGTTCCAGCAGATCGTGTGAAAGTTGCTGTCCTTCGTGCAATGATAACTCTGTCACGGAGAATGCCAAAATGCGAACATCCTCAATGCGAACATCTTCACTATCGGAGAATCGAAGCAGCGCGCTCCCGTCTTTTTGCCATTGAATTTGCTCTAACTGCAACATACAAATATGAATCTGGAGCAACTAAAAAAATTTCGCATACGAGACCATCGGAAATTGCCAGAACAGGTCTACGAGCGAATGACTCGCACCAATCCTTATCTTAAGAAGGTGCACGACTATCCAGATCTGCTTTTACCTCATCCCACCTTGGATCAGATCCAACAGCATTGGGAGCCTCTGCGTGAGCGCGCAGAGCGAGTGCATGTGGAGATCGGCTGTGGTTCTGGTGGGTATTTGCAAGCCTGGGCCAGCCAACATCCGCAAGATGCTTTCCTCGGCTTTGAGTTACGCTTCAAACGCCTGACACTGGCCGCTCGCAAGCTAGCTCAAGCTCAGTTGACCAATGCTCTACTTGTAAAAGACAGGGGGGAACTACTCGGAGAATATCTACCCGAAAAAAGTCTGGACATCCTCCATGTAAACTTTCCAGACCCCTGGCCCAAGAAGGCTCATCGAAAGCACCGGCTGTTTTCCAGTGAATTTCTGGATCGCTTGCTGATTTTCTTTCGAGAAGGTGGAGAAATTCGTTTCAAAACCGATCATCAAGCATACTTCCAGACGTTGCTTGAACTACTCCAGAACCATCCGAACTATAAGATCGGCGCTCTGACGGAAGATCTCTGGAACAGTCCCTTGAATGAAGAAAATATCCCTACGGAATTCGAACGACTCTTCAAGTCGAAAGGGCAATTTCAAGTCGGCTTTCTCACTGCCCATTGCTAGATTGAGAGAATCGCCAAATCTTGATAGCCATGAGTCGAAAGCATCTATTTTTCACAAAGGAGTGACGGAATGGAATTGACTAAAGCTACCCTAGCCGGCGGCTGCTTCTGGTGTTTGGAAGCAGTCTACCAGCGTATTGAAGGCATCCACCGTGTTGTGAGTGGCTACACCGGCGGACATACCAACAATCCAGATTATCGCTCAATTTGTTCTGGAATGACAGGACATGCGGAGGTTGTCCAACTCGATTTTGATTTGGAGATGGTCAGCTATTCCGAGGTCTTGGATTGGTTCTGGAGGATGCACGACCCCACGACACTCAATCGTCAAGGCAACGACGTTGGCACCCAATACCGCTCAGCAGTTTTTTATCATTCCGACGAGCAACAGGAACTGGCTATAAAATCGAAACAGGAAGTAGCCTCAAGGTTCTCCAGTCCAATCGTTACTGAGATCGTTCCCTTAGGCACCTTTTATCCCGCAGAAGACTATCATCAAAACTACTATCGCCAGCATCCAGAAAATCCCTATTGCCAAGTCATCATCGCTCCCAAACTCCAAAAGTTGAATTTTTCATGACAAATCCGCCCAGCGAAATGAAGGTTGCTTGTGTGCAGCTAACCTCCAGCATCGACCTCAAATACAACTGCCAACAGGTGGAAGTTGCTTTGCAAGAAGCGGTTGAAAACGGAGCACAGTGGATCGTTCTGCCAGAAGCAGTCAACCTGCTACAGCAGAAAAATCCTCTTGCGCGAGCAACAGCCGTCACTGAAGAAGAAGACCCCGTGCTGAAGTACTGCCAAGATATTGCCGGCAAAGCTGGAGTCTGGATTCATGTCGGTTCCCTGATTCTCCACAACTCAACCGCCGAAGGGCGGTTGTTGAATCGTGGATTTGTTATCGACGATCAGGGAAAGATTCGAGCCCGCTACGACAAAATCCATCTCTTTGATGCCATTCTCAGTGATCAGGAATCCTATCGCGAGTCAGCGAGTTTTGAAGCTGGCAAGGAGGCCGTCCTGTTACAAACTCCTTGGGGAGGATACGGAATGAGTATCTGCTATGACATGCGGTTTCCACATCTGTACCGAACGCTCAGTCAGGCTGGTGCGCAAATATTAGCCATTCCCGCAGCTTTCACACGCCCTACCGGTAAAGCCCACTGGCATACGCTACTGCGAGCTCGTGCCATTGAAAATGGTTGCTTTGTGATTGCCGCAGCTCAGTGTGGCGAACATCGAGATGGCCGAGCAACCTATGGCCACAGCCTGATCATTTCTCCTTGGGGAGAAATTCTGGCAGAGGCTGGAGAGACTCCTTGCAATCTCTACGGGACAATTTCATTGACGGAACCAGAACGAGTTCGTTATAAGGTGCCTGCATGGCAACACCAACCCCAGTTTCGTCTGACCTCCTGCTAAGCTCTGCTAATGCGCTTCAGCGATGATTTTGTTCGTGAGGTAGTCAACCGTACTGACCTCGTCCAGTTAATGGAAGAACGAGGTGTCGCTTTACGCCGCACAGGTAGCACCTTCAAAGCCTGCTGTCCTTTCCATTCTGAAAAGACCCCATCCTTCAACGTCAATCCGCAGCGTGGCTTCTTTCATTGTTTTGGCTGCGGAACTAGCGGTGATGCCATTCGTTTTCTGATGTTGTTCGAACGCTTGACCTTCGCAGAAGCGGTAACTGACCTTGCCAACAAAGCAGGCGTAGAGTTGCGTCACAAAGGTAAATCGAATCAGCGTAAACCTGACCAGGAAGCTGGTCTGCATGCTTTACAACTCGCTAGCGGCTTCTATCAACAACAACTGCAAGGAACGACTGGACAAGATGTTCGTGCATACCTAGATCAGCGCTATGTCCCAGCAGAATGGCAGGAGCACTTTCAACTTGGCTTTGCTCCAGATGATTGGCGGCGACTTCACCAGTATCTCCTTACTCAAAAAATTCCTGCTCAGATTCAAGAGCAGTGTGGCCTAGTCAAAATGGCAGAACAGCAAGAACGTCGTTACGACCGCTTTCGCAACCGGCTGATCTTTCCCATTCGGGATGCTCGAGGACGTTGTATCGGATTTGGGGGTAGGGTCATTCGTAGCGAAGATCAACCGAAGTATTTGAATAGCCCTGAGACCCCATACTACCGTAAAAGCCAGGTCCTCTACGGTCTTTACGAAGGCTTGGAAACGATTCGTCGGAGTCGGGAATTGATCTTTGTGGAGGGGTATCTGGATGTAATCCGGATGCATCAGTACGGCTTCGCCCAAGCAGTCGCTACTTGCGGAACCGCACTAACTCCAGAGCACCTACAACTGATTCGACGCCATGCTGATTCGGTAGTCTTACTGTTCGATGGCGACGCTGCAGGTCAAAAAGCGGCTTTGAAGAATTGTCAGTTGTTTCTGCCTGTTCCCCTCGACAGCTACATCCTAACACTCCCTGAAAACGAAGATCCTGACAGTTTTTTGCAGAATAAAGGCGAAGAAGCTTTCTCCAAATTGTTAGCGAGGAAGCAACCTCTTTTAGAGTATTTGATCCGGCAAACCTTGGCAAAATATCCTGAAACTGTGCCCGGACGTCAGGAAGCTCTTCGTGAGCTGCTCGTCGCAGCTCAGCCGATTCCGAAACTTGAACAGCGCCAGATGGTTTGGGTGCAAATTGCTGAGGCACTACGCCTACCTAACGAAACAGTTTTTGCCGCAGCAAAAACCTTGACAAATTTCTCACAAAATAATAGTTTTACTGGTTATTCAAATTCTGTGTTGCGTCAACCAACGCATTCAACGGACGAGCAGTTTTTGCTGCAAGCGCTGCTGACCGAAGCTCAATTGATGTCTCTTGCAAAGCAGTTTTTGCGTCCAGAAGATTTCCGACACTCCCTATACCGGCAACTGTATGAACAACTGTTGCAACTCCCAGACGATGCATCTAGCGCCCACCTTCCACAACAATTTGCCAAGGAGCAACCAGAGTTAGCACGGGAATTGGCGGCTTTGTACGCCACCGACTTCTTGCACGAACATCTTGAGTCTCAGTTCCGTCTCTCTCTGCGCCGTCTCAAGGAACGTCACCTGCGGGAATATCGCCAGGAACGCTTGCAGTTGGTAGCGCCCAATTCAACAGAACATGCTCTGTTGGGACGCACCCTACGTCAGATGGAAGAAGAGTTGAACCGCATTTTCAAACCTCGCTAAGTGTGAGCCCATGAACGCAAATGCCCACTCCTCCTCGCAAGCCCAAGCCGAACAGAAAATTTTGGACAAGGTAATCCGCGAACTCATCGCAGAAGGACGCGACAAAGGATTCGTCACTCTTGACGAAATCAATGCCCAAATCAGCAGTACCACAACCCCTGAACAGGTGGAGCGCATCCTCAACGTTCTCTCTGATATGGACATTGAGGTCCTTGATTCAAGTAAAAATGTCAGCCTTGGCAAGCGGGAAAGCAGTAATGACATGGACTTTGAGCCCGCAGAGGAATTGGATCTAGAGCCGGGAGTTGACAACAACACTGATGACCCCGTGCGCATGTATCTGCGCGAGATGGGTGGCATTGAACTGCTCACCCGGGATGGAGAGGTTTCGGTTGCTCGGCAGATTGAGGAAGGCCATCAGGAGTTGATCGAAATCTTCGTGGAATCCAATCTTGTACTGCTACACCTGTTTGATGTAGCCAAGAAATTGCGCTCTGAAAAACTGCGCGCTCGCCATATCATTTCAGGACTCGATGAAGACGACAATGTCATAGAAGATGAAGCCAAGGCAACACGAGAACTGATCCAGCACTTGGATCGAGCCCGAGAAGACTATGACATTGTCGTTGGCCTTCGGCAACAATCCCAGGAGCGTGAGCTGACCGAGGAAGAACAAGCCCTGATGACCACGCACAAGCAGAATTATCAGAACACAATTCGCAGTATTAACTTCAACTCTCGGCAAATCGACAACATGTGCAGCTTGATGTTCAAGCACAAGGGCAAGATCGATTTGACCTATCGTCAATTGGATCGATATCGGCAAAATCTGGTTCTTGATTTGGAGGCTGCTGACGAGCTCTTTATAGAGTGGGAGCGAGCCCATGAAACTGAGAATGAAGAGCTAGAAGCTCCGATTCGAAAGCAGATTGAAGAGCGAGCCAAACAGCCTTTTAATATCGCTCGACGTGTCTACGAGAAAATACTGGCTTGCCGACAGCGGATTGCGACGATGACTGAGCGCACCGCTTTAAACTGGGAAGCTTTTCAATTGGAAGTAAAGAAATTGCGGCAAGCCGAGCGTAACGTGAAGTTTGCTAAAAGCCAGTTGGTGGAAGCAAACCTTCGACTCGTGATCAGTATCGCCAAAAAGTACACAAACCGTGGTCTACAATTTCTGGATCTGATTCAGGAAGGGAACATTGGGCTGATGAAGGCCGTGGACAAGTTCGAGTATCGCCGGGGCTACAAGTTTTCAACCTACGCCACCTGGTGGATTCGGCAGTCGATTACCCGGGCGATTGCTGATCAGGCAAGGACCATCCGTATTCCTGTACACATGATCGAGACCATCAATAAACTCTCCCGGACCTCTCGTTCTCTGATTCAAGAGTTTGGGAGAGAACCAACACCAGATGAGTTGGCCGAACACATTGGTATGCCGCTTCACAAGGTGCGAAAAGTTCTCAAGATCGCCAAGGAACCGATTTCCCTCGACACGCCCATCGGGGACGATGAAGATTCGCAACTCAAGGACTTCATTGCTGATGAAAAAGCCAGTAATCCATCAGACGCGACCACGAAGGCAAATTTGGGAGACCTGACGCGGACAGCCTTGGGAACTCTCACTCCACGAGAGGAAAAGGTGCTGCGCATGCGCTTTGGGATCGATGAAGTCAAGGATCACACCCTTGAAGAGGTTGGGCAGGACTTTGACGTAACAAGGGAGCGAATTCGCCAGATTGAAGCCAAGGCACTGCGCAAGTTGCGCCATCCAACACGGAGCAAACTGCTCAAATCCTTCCACGAAGGTTGAAATGGAGTTGACGCATCGTCCACGGCGCTTACGTCGGAATGCGCCGATTCGGTCGTTGGTACGTGAAACCTTGCTGGCTCCACAGCAGTTGATCTACCCACTCTTCGTCGCTGAAGGGAAAGGACTGCGTGAGCCAATCGGTACCATGCCGGGTCAGTATCGACTTTCTGTGGATGAATTGGTTAAAGTGTGCCAAATGGCCTACGAACTGAGAATTGGCGCTGTTAACCTATTTGGTTACTCCACAGAAAAGGACGACAAGGCTACCAAGGCTTACGATCCACATGGACTAGTGCAACGAGCCATTAGGGCAATCAAGGCTGCGCTGCCCNATCTTTGTGTTCAGACCGATGTTGCCCTTGACCCCTACACTATCCATGGCCACGATGGNTTGGTGGTGANAGAAGAGATCGTTAACGATGAGACCGTTGAGGTCCTTTGCANGATGGCAGTTTCTCATGCTGAAGCTGGAGCCGACTGGATTGCCCCCTCCGACATGATGGATGGTCGAGTAGGAGCAATCCGTGAAGCACTGGACGCTTCCGGGTTTAAACAAGTTAGCATCTTGGCTTACACCGCAAAGTACGCATCCTGCTTTTATGGTCCCTTCCGAGGTGCTCTGGATTCAGCACCTAAAAAAGGTGATAAGAAAACCTATCAGATGGATCCCTCAAACTGGCGTGAGGCTCTACGAGAAGCTGAACTAGACATCTCCGAAGGAGCCGACGTGATCATGGTCAAACCTGCCTTGGGCTACCTCGACGTAATCACCCGTCTACGGGAAGCCTTCGATGTGCCGATTGCCGCCTACAACGTCTCTGGCGAGTATGCGATGATCTGTGCTGCTGCAGAAAGAGGTTGGATTGACCAGGAGCGTGCCATGATGGAAGCGCTGCTCTCCATTCGTCGAGCAGGAGCGGATATGATCCTCACTTACTTTGCTCCTGCCGCTGCGCGGTTACTTCAGCAGCAAGTCCGCTCCTTTTCTTGAGTCCTCGCTCTTTTCAACTCTTCCATCGGCCAAACTTGTCCTTGCCTAAGGAACGCTTGGGCATGTTGGCCGTTCTCAGTTCGGCTTTCCTGCTTCATCTCCACACGGTTGTCATGAACTGGGGACAAGAAGCTGTACCGGCCCTGACTTCCAATTTCTATCTCTTTGTCCGCTTTTTGCTCGGCTGGATAATTACCTTCTGTGTCTTTTGCCGAGTTCGAAGGCTTCCCAAGATGGAAGGCAGCATTATCTCCTCAACACGTATCCTGATTACCGCAGCCTTTGGCCCCGTCCTAATTGCAGGGGAAGTGCTTTCACTGGGTGGCTGGGTAAGGCTGCACTGATTTTTCTTGCCAATGTTTTGCTGGCTCATCGCCTTTGGCAAGGTGCTGACAAACAGACAAGTCTATGAAAGATTTTGCTCACAACATTCTAGATCATCTGCCTTCGGCAGTACTCGTTTGTGATCAGCGTGGAAAGGTCATTTATGCCAATGAAGCAGCCTCTAGGCTCTGGCAGAAAGACCCACAAAAACTCTGCAAAAAGCCTTTTGATCTACTTTTTTTAGGCGACGAAACCCTTCTGCCTAAGCTTTATCAAGCTTTACGGCATGGGAAAGAATTCAATGCAAAAGAGTATCAGATTGATGCCCCAAATCTTCGACAAGGAATCTTTGAACTGAGCATCAGTCCAGTCTACGGAGATGGCAAAATCATCAGCGCTCTCATCACCCTCTATGACATATCAGCGCAGCGTGACAAGCAAGAGAGAGAGCAGAAGTTACATCTCAACAACGCAATCGGAATGTTGGCTTCCTCGATGGCTCATGAAATTCAAAATCCTCTCGGCGGAATCAAGGGGGCTACCCAGTTACAAATGAGGGATTTAGAGGAACTGGGGATCTCCACGGAGCCTTCGGAGATGGTTTTGGAGGAAATCAACCGAATTGAGCGTCTGTTAGAAGAATTACTTCTACACTCCGATCCCCTGCCCTTATCAGCCCAGCCTTTTAATATTCACGAATTACTAGAGACCGTCATTTGGTTTGAAGAAAACCGAGGCAATCGGCGATTACTGCTGAACCGTATTTTTGACCCATCTCTGCCTGAGATTGAGGGCGATCGAGATAAGTTACACCAAGTTTTTTTAAACCTGATCAGAAACGCCATTGAAGCTTCTCCCGAAGGTGGGGAAGTAACAATCCGCAGTTCTTTCTGTAGTCAATGGCAGCTAGCCGGGAAACATCTCACCCCCCAGCGAAAATATGTGCTGATCGAAGTACAGGACCAAGGACCAGGGGTAGCGGACAAACACATCGGACAGTTGTTTCAACCCCTCTTTACAACCAAACCAACTGGACATGGGCTGGGTTTATCAATTTCTTACCGCATCATTCAATCTCATGCTGGTCTACTGAATTACCAACCGATCCCTGGAGGTGGGGCTTTGTTCCAAGTCTATCTACCTATCCAACAAATAGGCTAATTCCAGCTTATTAGCCGAATCCAAACCAAGGATTTTCATCTTGTCATCGAATAAGAGCATCGCTAGCTTGGGATACCCTTTTGTCTTTTTGCCCATGAATCGTCGTCAGGGAGGTGTTTTGTGATCGAAAAAACCCAGATTACTACGGGAGTCTACTGGGTTGCTGTTCCACAGGCCCAACTTCGTATTCTTTGTGGTTGTCCAGCTGATA
>PBZZ01000030.1 GCA_002730365.1 Deltaproteobacteria bacterium | reverse complement strand
TTCGATTTTTTAAAAAAAACGATGCTCCAGAGCCGGAGCACATTTCCAATGCCTTTTGAAGGAGAAAAATGGCACACCATAAATCTGCACTCAAGCGTATCCGTCAAACGATCAAGCGCACGGCAAGAAATCGCTCTGAGCGCTCCTCCTTGAGAACTTCTGTGAAAAAATATCGAGAAGTTTTGGCAGGAGGTGACCAAGCAGTAGCTACAGGAGAATATCCAGAAATTCAAAAGAGAATTGACAAAGCAGTAACAAAAGGTATTTTGCATGCGCGAACTGCAGCACGCTACAAATCCCGCCTTACTACAGCGCTAAACAAAGTTTCAGAATCTTGAAAACTACAGTAACAGTACTAAGTATCGTTCAATAGCTCTACTAAATTAAAATACGCCGCGAAAAGCGTTTTTTCTTGGGGAAGGTCTTGATGAACCAACACTTTTTCGCACGCCGCATTCACAGCCTGACTGGTATGATCCCAGTAGGAATTTTTCTAGTCTACCATCTGTATACCCAACTCTATCTTCACCAAGGGGCTGAAAAATATAATGAGCAAACCAATGCATTTTATAATAGTCCCTTGGCAATATGGCTCCTGATCATCTTTGTTTATATGCCGCTTTTCTACCATTCAATTTTGGGGGCGAAACTCTCGATAGAAGCCACACCACAACCTTCTTATCACTATTTCGCTCATTTGCTATATTGGCTCCAGCGAATTAGCGGCATCGGAGTTCTATTATTTATTTTCGCTCATCTCTACAACACACAAGTAATGCCTCTATTGAATGATACATACGGCCAACATTTCGAACACTTGGCTGAAGGTTTTGCCTCTGCAGAAACAGGTTGGCTGACGAAAAGCGTCTATCTTCTTGGCATTCTCGGAGCCACTTTTCACTTTGCAAATGGCATAAATACTTTCTGTATGACGTGGGGACTGGCCCTGACGCCTCGGGCTCAATTGAGAGTAAGGGTGTTGAGCATTATAGTTTTCATTTTGCTCACCGGAGTATCATTGTATTCAATGTCAGCAATCTGGTAATATCTTAATAACTTAACTTTTCAGGAGATTATCCAAATCTACCAAATTTGAATGGAGAAAAACGCATGACAAAGCAGAGAGCCATAGTCGTAGGAGGGGGTCTTGCTGGATTAGCGGCAACAATGAAAATAGCAGAACAAGGGACACCTGTGCTGTTGGTTTCCTTTCTTCCAGTTAAGCGCTCACACTCTGTTTGCGCCCAAGGTGGAATCAATGGGGCAGTAAATATTAAAGGTGAAGGAGATTCCCCTGAGATACATTTCTACGATACCGTGAAGGGAGGAGACTTTTTGGGGCACCAACCTCTGTGCAAGGATATGTGCTACCACGCTCCCTTTATTATTTATTTGTTAGATCGAATGGGGGTTCCATTCAATAGAACCCTCGAAGGCAACTTAGACTTCCGCAGATTTGGAGGCACCCTACATCATCGGACAGCTTTCTCCGGAGCAACTACTGGCCAGCAGTTGCTGTATGCATTAGACGAACAAGTTCGACGGTATGAAGTAGAAGGCTTAGTCGAAAAAGTTGAATGGCATGAATATCTTGGAGCCGTTCAGGACGTGGATGGAAGATGTGTTGGGGCGGTTATCCAAAACTTAAGGACAGGCGATATTCGAGCAGAGAGAGGTGACGCTGTTATATTGGCCACAGGTGGCCCTGGGGTTGTATATGGCCGCTCCACAAACTCTGTAGTTTGTACTGGAACCGCTACAACTTCAGCTTATTTACAAGGTGCTAAGTACGGTAATGGTGAATTCATTCAAATCCATCCCACTGCCGTACCTGGACGAGATAAATTGCGCTTAATGAGCGAATCTGCACGGGGTGAAGGCGGTAGAGTTTGGGTTCCCAGAAAAGCCAATGATCAGAGAGATCCAAAAGAAATCCCAGCGGAAGAGCGGCTATATTTTCTTGAAGAGAAATATCCCAGATTTGGCAACTTGGTCCCAAGAGATGTTGGAGCAAGAGAAATCTATGACATCTGTGTGAATCAAAGCCTAGGGGTGCATGGAGACATGAAAGTTTATTTGGACCTTACTCACCATTCACGTGAATTCCTTGACAGAAGACTTGGAGGGATCCTTGAAATTTATGAGAAATTTACTGGGGTAGATCCTCGTGAAGAGCCAATGGAAATCTTCCCAGCTGTTCATTATTCGATGGGAGGAATTTGGACTGATTACACTAGGACAGCCGATGGCTTTATCGATCATCAGTCTCCTCGCAACCAAATGACCTCGATGGAGGGGCTTTATGCAGCCGGTGAAGCTGATTATCAGTACCATGGGGCCAACCGACTTGGGGCAAATTCACTATTGAGCTGTATCTACACTGGCTTGATGATGGGACCAGGAGTCGTGAATTACATCAAGAATCAAAAAGAATCTGCTGCTGACCTTCCGTCGTCCTTGTTTGAACAGTCCCAGCAACAATGGCAAGAAAAGTTTATTGGCATCAAGCAAATGAAGGGTAAGGAAAACCCATACAAGCTCCATGCTGAATTATCAGAAACAATGATGTCAAATGTCCTTATCGTTCGTGACAATGCTAGACTCGCTGCAACTGTTGAGAAAATTGATGAATACGATGAACGCTGGAAAGATGTTGAATGTGTGGACACGAGTGACTGGACCAATCCAGTACCAAGTTTTGTGAACCAACTGTACAACATGATTCAGCTTTCAAAGGTCATTGCTAAAGGCGCGTTGCTCCGTAACGAATTCAGGGGAGCCCACTATAAACCTGAATTTGAAATCAACCAGCCCAGTGATTTTAAACCAGAAAGTTTCCTTGAGTACACAAAGTTGAAGGTGGATGGAGGCCTCAAACAAGATTCTTTCAAGCCAGATCACCTAGAGTATATGCGGCTTTACGAGGAATCAAACGAGAAGTGGCTGAAAAGTTCGATTGCGACTTTCAATGGAAAAGGTCCTGATATCAGTTACGAAGCCGTTGATACTTCACTGATTCAACCACGTCCTCGCAAGTACGACTGAACTAGGGAGCGAAATGTCAAACAAGACAATTACCTTTAAAATCCTCCGGCAAGATGGGCCTAACCAGCCGTCCTACTGGGAGACCTTCATGATACCTTATCTGCCAAACTCGAACGTCATTTCCTGCTTGATGGATATCCAAAAGAATCCGATCAATTCAGAGGGAAAAAAAGTACGTCCAGTAGTTTGGGAGTGCAATTGTCTAGAAGAGGTATGCGGAACCTGCACCATGGTGATCAATGGTAAAACTCGCCAGTCTTGCAGTGCATTGATCGATAAGCTGATGCAACCGATTACCTTGCAACCTCTTAGCAAGTTCCCAGTTGTCAGGGATCTAGCCGTGGACCGCTCCAGGATGTTCGAAGCACTGAAGCGTGTTAAAGCTTGGGTTCCGATGGATGGCTACCACGATCTTGGGCCTGGAGATAAGATTCTACCAGATCATCAAAGAGTCGCATACACTCTTTCAGAGTGCATGACCTGTGGCTGCTGCGTTGAAGCATGCCCTCAGTACAGTCGTGATAACAATTTCTTGGGAGCAGCAGCGATTAGCCAAGCACGCCTATTCAATATGCACCCAACTGGAAAATTAATCGCTGATGAGCGACTAGACACCTTGATGGACGATGGTGGCATAGCTGCTTGTGGCAATGCTCAGAACTGTGTGGAGGTGTGTCCAAAGTCAATCCCCTTGACGGAAAGCATAGCTGAAATGGGCCGTCAATCATCAAAAAGATTTTGGAAAACTCTCTTCCAAATCTGAAACAAGCCAAACCTCTTGTGCAGAACAAGAGGGTATGTCCTCCTTCCCAGCTTACTACACTTCGATTGGTCGCAGGCTCTTAGCCAACTCATCTTGCTTCTTTAGTTGAATTAGTAGAGTCTCCAATTTGTCCAAAGGCCAAGCACTGGGTCCATCGCATTTTGCTTCAGATGGATTTGGGTGAGCTTCCAGAAAGATTCCTGCAATGCCAGTAGCTAATCCTGAGAGAGCTAATTCACGGAGTTGCTGTCGGCGACCACCAGCAGCAGAGCCTTGTCCACCGGGAATTTGTACTGCGTGAGTTGCGTCAAAAATTAAAGGTGCTCCTAGCTTTTTCATCAAGCCAAAGCCCAACATGTCCACAATTAGATTATTGTATCCGAACATTGTTCCACGTTCGCACAGCATAAGCTGCATATTCCCTGCGCTCTCAAACTTCTGAAGGATATTGTCCATTTCAGCCGGTGAAAGGAATTGAGCCTTCTTGATATTGATAACTTTTTGAGTCTTCGCGAGGGCTAAGACCAAATCCGTTTGCCTCGATAGAAAGGCAGGTAGCTGGAGTATATCTACCACAGAAGCAACAGCACTCGCTTGATGAGGCTCATGTACGTCTGTAATTACAGGAACACTGAAAACCTGACGGACCTCCTCCAGCCATTTCAATCCCTCATCAATTCCAGGTCCACGAAATGAGTGAATTGAGGAGCGATTTGCTTTATCAAATGACGCCTTGAATACATAAGGAATTGAAAGCTTTTCTGTTGCGTTGCAAAAAATCTCTGCCGTTCTAAGTGTTAGGTCCCGACTCTCCAACACATTCATACCACCAATTAAAACGAAGGGAAGATGGTTTCCGATGTCAACTCCAGTAGATAACGAAATGGTACTAAGTGGCATAATTTAATTTGGTATAATGTAAACNTNTATTTATATNNAATCAGATTAAATTTAATTTTTANCAATGAAATGAAGTATTTGTCACATATATTTAACATGAATAGACTAAGGNAGAAAAGGATAGAAATAGCTTTACGAAGGGAAAAAATATGCTAGCATCCATAATGTCAAAATATTCAAAAAAATGATGAATCAAGGTCTTATAGAGGAGTTTAGATGAAATTTGAGTACCCTGGTTTGACTGATGCAGAAGCGCTGCAGTCGAGAAATCAGAATGGTTCAAACGCCGTGACTACGCAGGAAGTAGAAAGCTTTTCCGACAAGCTTCTGGCAAATCTGAAAGACCCAATCATTATCATCTTGATTGCTGCACTTGGGATCACAGTTTTCCTTTCAGTGATTGGCTTTGCTCCTTGGTATGAAGGTGTAGGGATCGCGATTGCTGTGGCGTTGGCTACTCTCGTTGCCACCTGGTCAGAATATAGTAATGAGAACGAGTTTCAAAAGCTTCTCGAAGAAGCATCTTTAGTTAAAGTAAAAACTTTCCGGGATAACACACTTCAGGAAATCAGCATCAACGATTTGGTTGCTGGGGATCATGTTGTTCTTCAACCAGGCGATACTGTTCCAGCTGATGGGTACTTGCTCGAAGGAAAACTCGAAGTAAATGCTGCTGCCCTGACTGGGGAATCAGAACCGATTAAGAAAGTTCCTGCCGAAGACCCAAATAAAATTGATGAAGAGCGAAACGAACTTCCACGTGCTGCCTTGGTTGACGATGGCGAAGGCGTGATGCTAGTCACCGCTGTTGGAGACAAAACCAAATATGGCCAGACCATGAAGGAATTGGTTTCAGCCGAAGACCGTTTGTCTCCATTGCAGGAAAAGCTAGCAGATCTTGGGCAAAAGATCAGCCGCTTTGGTTACATTGGATCTGTAATGATTGCCTTTGCTTTCATGTCCAATCACATCTTCATTGAAGCTGAAAGTGTTGGCGTATACTTTTCGCAGCCATTTGGAGAAATTGTTCATGATATCGTAACCGCAATTGTTTTAGCTATCATCATAATCGTGGTAGTAGTTCCAGAGGGACTTCCAATGATGATCGCAACCGTTCTTTCAATGAACATGCGTAAGCTGTTAAAGGCTAAAGTTCTTGTGAGGAAGTTACTCGGAATAGAGACGGCCGGTAGCTTAACGGTTTTGTTTTCCGACAAAACTGGAACCCTAACACAGGGCTTATTGCAGGTTGCTGATACTCTAGACGGTACAGGCAAGCACCACTCAAAGCTGGATGAAATCCCTGATGGCCTGCGCAATGAAATTATCTTCTCCTTGCGCAACAATACGAGCGCAGCCATTGATACTACTGGTCCAAAACCTGTGATTGTTGGGGCCAATCCAACTGAGCAAGCACTGCTGAGGTATTTGGACGAAAACCTAAAGGAAGAAGACGATGTAGAACTCGTTCAAAACATTCCCTTCAAGAGTCTCTATAAATTTTCAGTCTCACAGGTGAAGGGCATAAAATCGGTCACAATGGTCAAAGGAGCCGCAGAAATTGTACTAGCCAATTGTACAGCCTACCTAGACGAAAACGGAGAGCGCCAGCCTTTACCTTCGCATGAAAGCTTGTTGAACGAGATGGATAAGATGTCCGAGCGAGCCATGCGTTTGATTGGACTAGCAGTGACCGATGAGTCAATTGGTGAGGATCCTACCCTTCCACAAAATCTTGCTTTAGTCACCATCTTCGGGTTGAGGGACGAAATACGTCAGGAAGCAAAAGTAGCTGTTCAAGAGGCACAAGCTGCAGGTATTCGGGTGGTCATGATCACGGGTGATGCAAAGAATACGGCGCGTGCGATTGCCAAAGAGATGGGGATTATCCAAGGTGATAATCCTGTGGTGACAACCTCCACAGAACTGGGAGAAATGTCCGATGCCCAGGTTCGTGACATGCTGCCTAATCTATGTGTAGTTGCGAGAGCACTACCCACCGATAAAAGTCGCCTTGTTAAAGCTGCCAAAGAACGAAATTGGGTTGTTGGAATGACGGGGGACGGCGTTAATGACGCACCAGCTGTAAAAAATGCGGATGTTGGGTTTGCCATGGGAAGTGGTACTGAAATGACAAAGGAATCCAGTGATATTGTCATTTTGGATGATAATTTCTCTTCACTGACTCGTGCCGTTCTCTATGGTAGGACTTTGTTGAAATCTATTCGAAAGTTTCTGATCTTTCAGCTTTCCGTAAACGTTGCAGCGATCCTGGTAGCTTTCTTTGGCCCTTTCTTTGGAGTGGACCTTCCGCTAACCATGACTCAAATGCTCTGGATTAACCTTGTCATGGATACTCTAGCTGCCATCGCATTTGCTGGAGAGGCGGCCTTAAGCCGTTACATGAAGGAGCCACCCATCCCCAAAAATGCTCCACTGATCACTCCAGATATGTGGTCTGCGATTTTTACAAATGGGATTGTGATGGCTATCATGAGTTTGTTCTTCTTGACGAGCGACGGACTGAGCAGTTTCTTTGCCTGTGATGAAAGCCGCTGTGGATTACCAACTGATCCAGGCCACAATCCAGATGCAGTACTTTTGACAGCATTTTTTGCGTTCTTTGTTTTCATCAACAATTTCAATAAATTTAATTCACGTACAGAAAGTACAGACCTGTTTGAGCATATCGGTGAGAACAAGAATTTCTTACGGGTCGTTGGCTTGATCTTTTTCCTCCAAATCCTCTTTACTTACTTGGGAGGTGAGGTTTTACGAACGGTTGGTTTAGGCTTTGGCGAGTGGCTGGTGGTTCTTATTTTGGCAGCCCTAATCATTCCGGTGGATCAAATTCGAAAAAGAATTCGGGATCGGATTATGGAAGCAATTGAAGCAAAAGGGCGCCAAGGTCATAGAGAAGGAATGCTGCGTGGCCAAGAACATGAGCGAGTTGAAATTGCTCGAAGGCTTGTCAATGGTGAAACCGGTTTGAACATTGACGTTGTTGCCGCAGCAACCAAGATGAAACCTGAGGAAGTCGAAAGACTGAAAGCTTAAGCTCCTAAAGCTAGAGTTTCCCGGCCTGCTAAATGTCAGGCCGGCGAGATTGCTAAAGAAAGCCGACATTTCCTGTAATGAAGTCCCACCGCTGAATCATCTTCCGTTACCAGAATCCACACTTCCTTCCAGAAAGCCAGGGCTTTTTTGATTATGCATTCAGAAGATAAGGCATCATTGTTTACTCCAGTGCTGTTGTCTGGTTGCGTTATTCTAATGGTTGGTTTTGCAATTAGGGCCAGCTTTGGGGTTTTTCAGGTCCCTATTGGCAGTGAGTTCCTTTGGCCTCGTTCTGAGTTTTCTCTAGCGATTGCTATTCAGAATATTGCTTGGGGAATTGGACAACCAATCTTTAGTGTAATCGCAGAGAAGTGGGGAGATCAAAAAGCAGTTGTGCTTGGGGCCTTTGTGTACGCTGTAGGATTAGTTTTGAGTAGCTATGCCGTCACTCCAGAAGCGCTTCAAATACTAGAGATTTTAGTTGGTTTTGGAATCGCAGGGACAGGTTTTGGAGTGATCTTGGCTGTTGTGGGGAGAAGTACGTGTCCTGAGAATCGCTCCCTGGCGTTAGGAATTGCAACAGCAGCTGGATCAGCAGGCCAAATCGTTGGTCCTCCGATAGCTAGTTGGTTACTTGGGATAATGCCTTGGTCCGAAGTTTTTCTAGTTTTTGCAGTTTCCATTCTTTTTGTCTTAGTAGTTCTGCCTTTTTTGCGAGCAAAAGATTTTGCAACTAGGAAAGAGTTGGAGGAGGGCTTATTAGATGTTTGTGGCAAAGCATTAAAGGATCCGAGCTACATTATGATCTTCTTGGGATTTTTTTCCTGTGGCTTTCAATTGGCTTTCATCACTGCACATTTTCCAGCTTTAGTGGAGGAAATGTGTATAGGGATTCCACAGGATAGCCTTTTACGAAGTATTGGAGTCTCAACGACGTCGGCGTTGGGTGCATTTTCCATTGCTGTGATTGGCATGGCAAATCTTTTGGGAACCATAGCCGCTGGGGCACTCGGGAAATACTTTCCAAAGAAAAATTTGCTATCGTTGATTTATACAGGTCGGACAATTGCGGCTGCAGTATTCATCATGATGCCAATTACATCGAACTCAGTTCTATTGTTTTCAACTGTGATGGGAGGCTTATGGTTAGCCACTGTTCCACTAACCTCAGGATTGGTAGCTCATATTTATGGGCTTAAGTACATGGGTACTTTATACGGATTGGTTTTTTTATCTCACCAACTAGGTGGTTTTTCAGGAGTATGGCTAGGTGGTTTGTTCTATGATGAATTTGGGTCTTACGATATAGTTTGGTGGGTTGGCGTAGGGGTCGGGGCTTTTTCTGCGATCGTCCATCTTCCAGTGAGAGAGCAACCACTACTCAACAGAGTAGCAGTGAGATGATGAATCAGATTGCTGAGGACTTTTTGGTAGCAGGAACGGTTGAAGCGGGAATACTAGAATTATTTATAATTTATGAGGAGAGCATGGCGCGCCCGGGAGGATTCGAACCCCCGACCCTTTGATCCGAAGTCAAATGCTCTATCCAGCTGAGCTACAGGCGCCCCATGGGGCGAGAGATGGGACTTGAACCCACGACCACTGGAATCACAATCCAGCGCTCTACCAGCTGAGCTACTCCCGCCATAAGCAAAGCAGATTAAGGTACTTTGATTGCTGTCACTTGTCAACTTTGATTAAGGATTCCGTTTGGAGGTTTTAGCAAAAGATTTTTTAGAACTGAATGAGTTGAACAAGTTCTATTTGGAGGGTGGTGAGATGCGGGAAGTTCTTCGAAATGTAAGTCTTAAAATTCAAGAAGGACAGATCGTGGCTTTGTTGGGAAGAAGTGGCTCTGGAAAATCTACTTTGCTCAACTTACTGGCTGGGATCGATGAACCGTCCTCAGGAAGTATTAGGATAGCGAAAACTATGTTGAATGAATTGGACGAGCATCAAAGAACTCTATTTCGCAGAAGAAATATTGGATTCGTTTTTCAGTCCTTCAATTTAATTCCAACATTGACCGTTGAAGAAAATCTATTGCTCCCAATGGAATTAAATGGAGAATCTGCAAAAATTGCCAAAGCTAGAGTTGCTGAGTTGATGCAGGAACTGGGTTTGGGAGATCGATTGGAAAGCTTCCCTGATCGACTTTCTGGTGGTGAGCAGCAGAGGGTAGCGATTGCCCGTGCACTGATTCATGATCCCAATTTAGTATTGGCTGATGAGCCCACTGGCAATCTAGATCGTCAAACAGGAGAGCAAGCTTTGCGTTTATTTCGGGAACTCATTCGGAAAGCAGGCAAAACCATGATCGTAGCCACCCACAGCGGTGATGTATTGGGAATAGCAGACAGGGTGATTTCTTTGGAAGAAGGAAAGCTCATTGAAAATGAAGCCCCTAATTAAGTTGGGGCGTCTATTGCTTGTGGTTTCGAGAAGTTGATTGCAATCTAATTCTTTTTTTCAAAAATTTCTCAATTCTCGAATGTGTTGAACAAACAACTAAAGCAAATCCTTACAGGATTTTGAAGTTTTGACTCATCATACTGTTTGAAGGTTATGGATACAGTTTCAGATCAGGCTGCCGGAAAAGAATCACAAAAATCGTCTCTTCAGATTAGTTTCTATATTTTTCGCGCGTTAGCATTTGCAGATCGTAACAGGTCAATCGCATCGTTGGTTGGAGTAGTCTTGCTCGTCTCTCTTTGCGACATTCTTTTTGATGTAGTCCTCTTCGAACCATACAAGGGTGTCATTGCTTTCTTCAGTGGAGGTTTCCCAGAAGGGTTTGAGGGAGTTGATATGGGATTCAGCGCTGAGGTCTGGCAAGCATTACTTGGGATGATCCTTGGCACTTTGATTCTCGTTATCTCGATTGCTTCACAAAGCATCCCTAAACTGATTGATCTTTACATGAAAGATCTACCCAGTTTGATTTACGTTTGGTTTCTAATTGTTTCAGGGATGCACGCAATTCTCGTTAATCTTTACGCGGATATTGATCTAGTTCGTCCTGCCAGCCGGGTGTTTAACACTCATATTCTTCTTGTACTCTCAGCTTTTTTTGCCTTTCCCTATATTTTCTACATTCTGCGGTATACAAAACCCAGCAACGTAATTAGTCGTATCTATGGGAACAATATTGATCAAATACATGATCTCACAACTGAAAGAGCACAGGCTTTAATAACAGTGCCCAAGATACGTGAACAGTACCAAGTACAAATGTTCGAGGCTTTGAACCAGTTGGACGATATTTTGGAATATGTTTCTTTTAAAGAGTTGAAGGCGGATATTATTCACCAAATGAGTTTGACGATTCACGAGTATGTTCGTGTCAAATCTCATATCGGTGATGAATTTTTTACTGTCATGCCCAAAGTTCGAACCGACATAAGCTTCAAGACGATGATTGGTCAGTATGGGGACATGGAAAAAACAAAGACTTTTTATGAGCAGAAGCTTTTCCGTCTGCTCGGCAACGTTTACATACGGCAAATTGAAGATGGATCATTTGATCTGGCTTCATTGGTGGCGGCAGAGATGTCCGAAATCGGCCTAACAGCAATTGAATTAGAGGATGATCATTTGGTCGATGTGATCATCATTAGGTTCAACACCCTGCTTCGATTTGCGATCAAGCATGCAATCAAGAACAACGAAGCTCGAAACCTCTACAACGTGGCGTTCCACTATGGGAACTTCGTAAATCACTTAGCAGATTATCAGCGGATTGATTACCTCAAACGCTGCTTCATGTACTTCAGGATTTACGGCATTGAAATTTTCAAACACGGGAAAAATAGCCCTGCCCTGTATTTCATCGTAGATGTCATCGCTACTGAAATGAAAAAGCTGTTGGAGAAGGTCTACAACGAAAAATGGGATAGGGATTTACAGGCCCACCTGCTCGGAGAAATCCTGCAGGTTGATAACCCGCCAGATGTTAATAAGGAGGATCTTGATCAAGGCGTACTGATAAATAACGGAGTGAGGATTCTGCAGATTGGATTAGCTCTTTTCTATGAGCGACATAAAGAAGAGGAGTTCGTTGAACGAATTCTCAAAGACGTGATGGATGATGTTAACGTTCTTGGGGAAATTAATTTTAGTAAAGTGATTGAAATCTCATGTGGTCGATTGAAATTCGCAGGTCCCACCTTTTGGGAGGATACTGACCGCGGGAACCTCAATATTTATTACACACCAGATCAAAATTTAGTTGATGGCTTCAAGGTCAAACTATATGATCGCGCTCGTCTAAAATTAATCGAGACGATCAGTAAAGAGTTTCGTTTGGAAGAAGAAGAGGCGCAACTGTTGTGGGAGATGTCCAGATTGATGGATGTTAAAGACTACAAGGCCATTTCCAAGAGATCTGAAATTTTTGAACAGGCAATTCAAAGATTAGGACAACTAGACTATGAGAAGTTGGATCTCTTGGTCAAACTCAGGGAGAAATTAAGGTTCACTTCTGAAAACCCAGATCTGGTTGTAGGCAATTCCCGTCAGGTGGCTCCAGGGGTTCAGTTGACTGCCAGCTATAGATCACTAACAGATGAGCGCAATAATGAAGAGTTCAGTGCTCTTGTCCGGTTTAACTCTCCTAATTTCATTTATATTGAACCTACTGACGCAAAACAACTTCCAGTAATAAATAAAGAGCAACCGCTGTCAATCACATTCCGTTTCACGACAAGTCGACATAAGCGTGTTTACCAGTTTACTTCACAGTTTGATCCATCAAAACCTCAGGAGCGGAACCTGTATCGAGTTTTGCAAACTGAGAAAGTGAAAATTATTGCAGAGGGCTAACTTTCTACCTTGTTGAGGAACTGTCATGTCTGACGCCAAAGCTGATCGCAAACAGTATCAAATTACAGTTAACGGTAACCGATTTGCGATTGCAAGTCCCTATGGCGAAGAGCACATAAGGAAAGTAGAGAGCTTCTTAGAACAACAAATTTCAACGATTCAGCAAAGCTCGAGTTCCATTTCCTCCAGTAATTTGTACTTGTTGGTAGCATTGAATCTGGCTGATCAGTTGATGAGACAGAAGCAACAACCTCAGTATGATGAAATGGAAAAAAATCTTCGTGATCTTTGCGAAAGACTTGATCAGGTTCTAATCTAAGCTTGAATTCACTTGCCCAGATGGACTGTATTCGCTAGGATTCAGCATGGCTTAAAAATCACATTGCCTGTGATTTTTGGCCGAGAAGTCCTACGGCTCTCGTGATGACAAACTTTTGTTGCCTTTTCATCACCACGCGGAGATTGTCCCTGAGAATGGTGAGCACGCCTTTATTAAGGAAGCCTAAAATTCTTACACGCTTCTCCACCTATTCGGGCTAGGCATCAAAAGCCCATTTGCTCACACGGTTCTCGTGGGCTTCTCCCCTCCCTTCACTCCCATATTCGCTTACTAATGGAAATGCTGCTTCAAGAATTTATGGAATGGTTGAAGTCGCAATCCTACTCAGACAGCAGCCTTAAAAACTACCATGATGACACTCAGCAGTTTCTGCAGTGGTACGCAGCAACTACTGAAACTGGAGACCTGGCAAAGGTTAGTCGATCTCTTATGGAAGAATACCGAGATCAGTTGCTTGATTTCATGCAACCTAGTTCAGTTTGCCGTCATCTTTCTTCCCTAAAACTATTTTTAAATTGTGCAGAGGGAAAAAATTGGATTCATGTCAACCCACTCCATCTTGTAAAGTTTCCTGAAATTCCCCCAAAGCCACCAGAACTCTTGAGTACAAAAGAGGTTGAAGATTTATTGGAAGCTCCTTCAGATGATCACTATCTTGGACTGCGAGATCGTGCAATGTTGGAGTTGCTCTATTCAAGTGGCTTAAAAGTTCATGAATTATTGAATTTAGACACCTCTGATTTATTTTTAGATTTGGGTTTTCTGAAGGTGCGAGGTCGTAAAGAGAGAATGGTTCCAGTCACTACAATGGCAACTGAGGTAATGCAAAAATACCTCAAACAAGGTAGGCAGGATAGGCTCCGTTATGATGCAGATTTGTGCTTATTTCCCAATAGAGATGGTGAGAGGATGACGAGGATTGGGTTCTGGTTCATGCTTAAGAAGCACGCAAAACGAGCTGGAATTCAGAGCCGTATCAATGCACGTATCATCCGTCATTCATTCGCAGCTCATTTGTTAGAGAATGGGCTAGATTTAACTGATATTGCTCAACTTTTTGGATATGTCAGCTTAGATGCCACTCTTCAATATGCCCATATCAACCGACCAGATTATGTAGAGGTTTACAGGCGATGTCACCCTGGAATCGTTGGAGTTGTGAATCGAGATCAGAATGGGTCGTAAGCGTGTCTTCGTCTCAGGTATGGGGATATTCTGTCCACTTGGTGTTGAAATCAAAGAATTTTGGAATAATCTCTCCTACGGTAAATCTGGTGTCCACGACATCACCAAATTTGATCCTAGCCCTTCTCTGACTAGGGTCGCTGGAATCATCCAAAATTATGCCCCCAAGATTTATTTTTCACCTAGAGAACAGCGATCTTGTGAAGCCTTTGTCCAATATGGTTTGCTTGCAGCAAGAGAAGCAATAGCACAGTCTGAAATTACTGGTCCTGACCTAGCAAAATGTGCTGTTGTTGCTGGGACGGGAATTGGGGGGATTGTTTCCTACAAACATGCTTACGACGTACTGTATCTTCCAGAGAAAAATAAGAAGATCAATGCCTTTACAATTCCCAAAATGATGAACAATGCGCTCTCAGCGCAGATTGCAATCGAACATGGTTGCAAAGGTCGCAACCTCACTGTAAATACCGCTTGCTCTTCTGGAGCGAATGCAATTGGAATTGGTGCAGAATGGCTCCAGGCAGGTCTTTTTGATACGGTAATTTGTGGAGGAGCTGAAGCACCTGTTACGTATGAATTACTAAGAACATGGGAGGCAATGGGGGTGCTCTCCAGAAGTAGGGATACTCCGGAACGGGTATGTAAGCCTTTTTCGAGTGATCGAGATGGTTTTGTGCTCAGTGAGGGATCTGCTATGATTGTTCTGGAGACAGAAGAGTCATGCAATCAAAGAAAAAAATCACCGATCGCAGAGCTGATTGGGTTTACTTCGAGTTGTGATGCAGAAAGTTTAACAAGCCCGAACTTGGAGGGAGTGAGCCATGCGATTCAAGGGGCTCTGAAAGATGCTAAAATATCTCCAATTGATGTGGATTGTATAAACCTACATGGAACGGGTACGAAGTTGAATGATCAAACGGAAGGGGCAGCAATCAAGAAGATTTTTGGCGATCAAATTCCCCCTTGTACTGCAAGCAAGTCGCAATTAGGACATAGCATGGGGGCTGCTTCTGCTATTGAAGCGGTCATTTCTGTACTATCCATCCGGCATCAAATCGTACCTCCAAGCTTAAACTGTCATCCTACTGACCCGGCATGTCATCTGCAGAATCTTTCTCCAGTTTCACGTAAACATAAAATTCAAAACGTGCTCTCAAATTCCTTTGCCTTTGGCGGCAGTAATGCCTGCCTAGTTTTTCGCTCATGCAACTGAGCGAAGAAAAAATCCGAGAAGCTTGCCTTAAGACAATTGCTCGGGAACTAGATCTCCCACTGGAAGAGGTGAAGCTGGATTCAAATCTAAGAGATGATCTTGATTTGACATCTTTGGATGCGATGAACGTGATTATGGCTCTGGAAGATGAGTTTGGTCAGGAAGCCGACATCGAGCAGATCTTGGAACTACAGACCGTTCAACAACTGGTAGACTATCTGTTGATTCTTTTTCAACAACTGAAGTGATTGCCTGTATCATCTGAATAGAAATGGAGTCTTCATGAAAGGAGTGATTTTAGCGGCTGGGTATGCAACGAGATTTTTACCAGCCTCTAAGACGATTCCAAAGGAAATGTTTCCTCTGATTGACCGGCCAGTGATTGATTTCATTGTCCAAGAGATGGTGGATTCCGGTATTGAAGACATCCTTTTGGTATCATCACGAAGAAAAAAGGTGTTAGAAGATTATTTTGATCGTGAAGTTGAGCTGGACTCTGCATTTTCTAAAGAGAACTCCCTTGAAAAACTGGAGTTGATCAAGCCAACAAGTGCGAACATCTTCACATTGAGACAACAAGAGATGATGGGTACAGGCAATGCCCTGATGCTAGTAGAACCCTTTGTCCAGGATGCTCCCTTTGTGGTGGCGTATCCGGATGACATCGTGATGGGGAATCCACCGTTGACACTACAATTAATTGAAGCCTATAAGGAAACAGGTAATACGATCCTAACTGTGGAAGCACTGCCTGAAGAAGATATCTCGCGCTACGGAGTGATTGATCCTGTCAATGAAGGAGAAATCATGGAGGTCAGACAGATGGTGGAAAAGCCAGCTCCAGGGACTGAACCCAGTAACTATGCGTCCTATGGTCGATACCTGTATACTCCAGAAATTTTTGATGCACTTCGTGCAACTGATAATACGCATGAGCATCAAGGTGAATTCACACAGACGGAAGCTATTAACCAGTTGGCTTCTAAAGGAGAGGTTTCAGCAGTTAAAATCAAAGGGACACGCTACGATGTTGGGGAGCCCTTAGGGTATCTGCTGTCCTCACTTCAATTTGGTTTGAGGCAGGAGCGTTTTCGAGAAACGCTAATCTTAGAAATGGAGAGAATGCTGCAGCAGGACAAAAAATTTGAGTGAATAAATTTTTTCAACGGAGAGTAGCTTGCTCCAAAAGGGCGTAGGCCTCACAAGTATCTCTTTCAGGCATAGTTGAATCTGGGAACCACTGCTGAATTAGACATTCTTCTTCACAGCCTCTCTGCCAGGGATAGGCGTTGTTTTCATCAGGCCAAATCAAACGAAGCCTGCCATTGGTCATCGGTTTGCCCTGTGGGTCAATTGGGTTTTCCACAAGGATCAAATCAACTCCATCTACAATATCTTCAAAGTGGCAGTTGGCATGAAATTTTTCACCATTGACGACTCGTCTCGCTAATTCATTGAGCAGCATGGCAGCGATTTCTTGATTCAGACCAATGAGTTCAATCTCCTGGTGTTTGTAGCCCCAGCTTAGACCAACCGTGTGCGTGAAAAGTTCATCGCGATAAATTGACGAAATGAGACTCCAACCATACTGATCCAAATCGGCGCGAATCTTTGCATAAACAGTTTCCCGGGTGGGAAAATCAGATGGTTCCATGAGAATCACTTTTGAGGAGGTTTCAATCCAATGAAACACACAAACTAACCAATTATGTTTATTTTGTAACTAAAGGCCGTGATGGTAGCTCAAATTAAGAAAAAAAGAAAACAAACTCCCTGGCATCGACTGGAGGGCACTACAAATTTTTATCCTCAGTATCTTGATGGGGCAAGAGACCGGGTGACTCCAATTGCGCCTGTTCAACCAAACGAATTCCAGAGAGTGGAGCCCCGCTATCAATTGTCTATGAGTGAGACAAGAGATACAGGACTGGGGCCAATGTTCCTGGAAGTAGAATATCCAACTCCGGAGCAGCGAGCAAATGATGTAGTCAATGCGAAAAAGCGCGAAGAAGAAAAAGAACCAGAGCCCCTCTTCAAGTGTCCGGTGCATGCGAAGAAAAAAGTGCGTACAGACAAGTGGAGCTAAATTGGCGATTTAGGCTGGATGTTTATTTTTTTAGCATCAATGCTCTCTAAAAAGTAGTCCCCCCATGCTTGATGTGTCACAGGCCCTGACACTGTGTTCCTTTTCTAAGCAAGTAAACTGGTATTGAAATACTGCTGATCAAGGACTCCGAAAGACGAATCAAATTCTTTTTGACTATCTCATCTCTGATTAGAAATTCAGGTAGCCTGCCTCAACCCATGCCCTGCCTAAGCATCTTCAGCTTTAAAGCGCGATCATTCACTGCCAAGCGCTTTACTCTATCAAGTACACCGAAATCTTTCCGAGGTCCTTTCGTTCTGGAATCACCG
>PBZZ01000029.1 GCA_002730365.1 Deltaproteobacteria bacterium | reverse complement strand
AGTAAACCCTTGAGGACAGGATAATAGGTGACCAAACCAGGCGGATTAGCTGATGGGTTTTTCGCTTGATCATCATATCGCCGCAAACGAACTGCTTCTTCCGAAAAAGGCCTTGCGGAGAACTCCCCTAACTCTTTAGGATTCATTAGTCCACCCTGTAACTGAAGACTGAGAACTGAGGCAGGAGAGAGTTGGTCGAAGTATCCGGGTTCAATGGCACACAGGTAGCGCTTGGCTGCGACATGCCAGCGAATGGGTTCAGTGACACTAGTCGGGAACCATTTTTCCAATGCATTCGCACCGACCGTTTCATGATTAGCATCGACTCCCTGCTTCGCAATGCTTTCACCAAGACCATGGACTAGGTGTCCATAATCATGGAGCAAGGCAGCAGCGGTCATGGATTCATTCTCACCAGCTTCGTGAGCCAAATAAGCTGCTTGGAGAGCATGCACTAATTCTGTCACACCTTCCCCATAATGCAAATTTCCATTTTGCTCAAAAGGCTCTAATATTTCTTTTAGTTGCTCCACCATTTTTTCTCTAAAAACTTATCTGAAAGATTGGAGGGTCATGAATTTCCTGCAGGTTGAACTTCGACAAAATCACAACCGATTCGACCCACCTGAGAAATCAAAGACATTGCACCACAAGGATAGTAGCCCTCAGCATCTTCCATTTCCAGAATCTTTTCCTGGTTGAGCCAGGCTGTAAGTTTATTCCCCTTCGCCTGCAGAGTGAGTTCGTACTGATGACCGAATTTCCAGCCCTGGTCGCAAGAAGCTAAAATGGTGTCTTTTCCTTCATGACTTCTCACGAGGCGTGCACCCTCTTGCGAAATCAACAGCGCATAGTAGCGTGCCATGCCTTGCACACGAATTCCCAGTCCTCCAGCTTCGCACATGTGCGGAGTCATTAGAGCGGTCACTCTATAATTTTCCCATTCTCGTGTTCCTTGCATTAGTAGCCCACGACCAATGTTCTGTATCAGTCGATATGGCTCTGGCCAGTAGTCGAGTTGCGTCAATCGTTCGTTACCATCCAAACCATCCACCCAAGCTGATTTCCACATGATGGGTCCTTTTTCCCGATTTAATCGGGATACGATCCGTTTGGCAGGCCGATGCAGTTGAGCACTGGGCTCTCCTGTCCAGTCCAGATAATCAAGATACACGGAACCACTCTCTCCTTGTTCTCCTGCCAACTGAATTCCTACAAAAGCAATCGGATAGCAACGAGTGTCAGGAACTTGCCATTCGAACTCATGCTCCTGACCAGCTTGAAAAAGAACCGCTTCGCTAGTAACCAGCGTAAATTCATCCAGTTCGTTGTAGCGTTTAATATACAGTGAAACACTCACAGGAGATTCGTTGGCTTCGTCTGAAACTAGCCGTGCCCGAAGAGTCTGCCCTGAATAAAGTGTAGGGCTTGCTAGCAAAGAGTATCCTCTCTTGGTAAAATATTCAGAGATCTTTGCAGAAGGCGAAAAGGTTGGTGTTTCGACCCGGGCAGTACGTCCTCTTGCCAGCGCTTTGAAGCGAATTGCTAGGGAGCGGGATCCACTCACACTATGGCTCTCTGAGTTGTCAACCGTTGCCGTACCAGTTGATGAAATGGACTCTTCAGAGGCAAAACCCTGAACTGAACCTGGAAGCTCAAAGTGGAAACGAACACCTTTTTTCGGCTGTTCGACAGGTAGACCATGCAATCTCCTCCCTGCATTTGCCAAGTACACAGCCTCTGAAGCAGCATCGCTGATTGAACGGCCACCATCAGCCGTTGGCAAGTAGAGCTTGTCGGCAACTGGGCCCCGCCAATCGGGTCCTCGATTCAGACCTTCCAAGCCATTCTTGATTCCCATTAAACAGCCTAGATTTCCTGCATTGCAGTCTGTATCCCAGCCAAGCGTGTTCACAATCATCATGGTTTTCTGAAAATCATCATCCCCATAGAGGAAGGAGAAAATGATCAAACCATGATTGGGGATCATGTGGCAATTACCCCCATAGGTGTCATAGCCATAGTGCTCAGCCAAAAATGAAAATGCTTTCCTCCAATCGGGTTCACGAGCGTGTAATTCCCGTAGATCAGCAATCATTCGCTGAATGAGGCTATCTTTGGGAATCTGAGCAACCGCCACATCAATTAGAGCCTGACGATCTTTCTCCACAAAGGCTTGTGCTTCCAGTGCCGCGATGACCTGTGCACCATAAATCGCCTCTCCATCATGACTCACACTACCAGCTCGTTTCGCTAAATCTGCAGCGAGTTGGGGATCACCGGGGGCAACCATTGCCCAACCATCTATGAAAATTTGTGCGCCGATCTGTTCTGCTACGATCTTACTGTTGAGCTCCATCGAGCCACTCTGTGGGGCCTCGATTCCCTCCTTCAATCTTAAGAATGCCGTATGTTCAGTAGAGTTGCCCATGCCTCCCCACCAGAGAATCGCCTTTCGATCAATGATGTAGTTCAGCCAGGTGTGACCAATCTGAGCCGGAGTGATGTCTTTGGAGTAACCGTAATCTTCCAAAGCTCTGATGAAGGTAAAGGTTCCGGAGATATCATCATCTGTGACAATTAAGGGAACATTTAACTTCTCATGAACGTAGTAGTTGATGTCTCCTAATTGATTAGAAATCTGCTCGTATTCCCACTGTTCAAATGGTCTTCCTAAATAGACACCAATGATTTTTCCTAATACGCCTGCGTAGACTCGCTCTAAATATTTGTGATCCAGGGCATAGGCGAGTCTAGGTGAATAATTTGTTGACATAGATGGATCCCAATTGAAACAGGTTTAGGGTTGATTAAGAAATTGTTCCGTCGCTTTCTCATACATTCAACAACAGGAATTCCGGCTCTCAAGTACTGATCACCTGGAAGAAAGCCTCATACTCAGTGCGTTTGACAGCAGAATAAATCTGGACGAATTTTCGCCAAACAATTCCTTGGCAACTGGATTGTCTTCGAAGAGGACGACAGCCTCTGAGAGGCTACGCGGGAGATTGTAGTCACGATAGTAGGCACTGTCCATAAGCGGTTCATCTGGCTGAAGACTCTGTCGAATCCCAAGATAGCCACAACCCAGCGAAGCTGCCATCGCCGGGTAGGGGTTCGCATCAGCACCAGGCAGTCAATTCTCAACGCGCATGTCCGCTTGTTCTGTAAAAGGAACTCTCAGCCCCACCGTGCGATTGTCCACACCCCAGTGCACGTTGATGGGTGCAGCCGTATTCGGGATGATTCGCCGGTAGGAATTCACGTTTGGACCAATCATCGGCATCATCTCCGGTAGATAGGTCTGCAGTCCAGCAATAAAGGAAAGAAACAGGGGAGTGTGTTTCACCTCTTCATCAGCAAACAGGTTGCGTTTGCTTCGCAGGTCAAACAGGCTTTGGTGAAGATGTAGTGCGCTACCTGGAAGGTTCGCCATCGGTTTGGCCATGAATATCGCATAGACCTTATGCCGGAACGCTGTCTAACGCACTGTTCTCTTGAACAGATAGACATGATCAGCTAGCCGCAAGGGATCGCCATGGATAAAATTAATTTCCATTTGCGAAGGGCCCATCTCGTGAGTCAAAGCATCGATGTCTAGCTGCTGAGCTTCGCAGTAGTGGTACGTGTCTTTAAAGAGCGGGTCGAATTCGTTGAGCGCATCAATTCCATAAAATTGACCGGTTGCTTCTGGCCGACCAGATTTACTTACCGGAGGTATCAACGGATAATCGGGGTTCTTGTTGATTTTTGTCATGTAGAATTCCAACTCTGGCGCAATGGTGATCCCCCAGCCCTCTTTCTCATAGAGTGCCAAAACTCTACGCAACATATTGCGTGAGGATATTTCGATAGCGCTACGGTTCATGTGCAAATAATCATGAATCACCTGGGCTGTGGTTTCTTGGACCCAGGGTATGAGACAGATTGTGCTTGGGTCTGGCTGCAGGATTGAGCGCTTCAATCTTCTTCTCATCGACCCAGTCGCTTGTGACCGCCTTTAGAAAAAGGTTCTCTGGCAGACGAAGACCTTCTTTGCGCAAGAACTTATCAGCCGGCATGATCTTTCCGCGAGCAATTCCTGTCAAATCGGGAAACAGACACTCGATCTCAGTAATCCAGTGGCGCTGGAGCCACTCATTCATTTGCCGGTAGTCTTCCTCTTTCCATTCAGGAAGCAGGGGAGACTTTTTGAAGTTTTGTGACATGGATTTTGTTGGAGATAAAGACAGTTT
Organism: Deltaproteobacteria bacterium; assembly: GCA_002730365.1. The sequence goes on along the minus strand of PBZZ01000029.1, from coordinate 3,967 downwards.
CACTGCAAGATTAGAACAGTTGAATCCGCAAGAAACTTTACTTTAGCAGGATTTTCAGAAGATCAGAAGAAGTAAGCTGTGGGGAGGAAGCGCCTGAAGTATCAAGCGCTTCAAAATGTGCTGGGATCGAATCAGGACTTGCAGACCGTAACCAAGCCACCGTTGGGACCTGGAACGGCACCCTTGATCAAGACAAGTCGCTCATTGTCAATGATCTTGACGATCGCCAGACCTTGTGTGGTCACCTGAGTGTTACCGTATTGGCCACCCATCTTTCTACCTTTGAAGACACGAGCTGGGAATGCGCACTGACCAATGGAACCAGGAAGTCTCTTGCCTCGGTGCCCATGACTGGCTGGCTGTCCACCGAAACCGTGACGCTTCATTACTCCAGCGAAACCGCGACCCTTGGAAGNACCTACAACAGATACGAGTTCGCCTTCNCTGAAGATACTGTGATCGAACTTTTGACCAACTGAGATAGCATCNTGATCTTCTGCACGGAATTCACGAAGAATCCGAACAGAANTCTGTCCCTNCAGGTGTCCCTTAGTAGGACGATTNAGNTTGCGCTCAGCGATTTCTTCAAAGCCCAACTGAACTCCATCNTANCCATCNCGGTCTTTGTTTTTTTTCTGGGTGACGGTCATCGGGCCGACTTGCAGAACGGTCACCGGAACCATCGTTCCGTTGTCCTGAAAAACCTGCGACATGCCGATCTTACGGGCCAGCATTCCACTGATCATGGCAACCTTTCTTGGTCAAAATGAGGGAACCTGCTAATTGACAAGTTCTGATGGTGGGCAAAGACTTAGTTTTTGAAAAACACACTATTATAGTGATTTAAGCAGGAATTGCAAGAATTTTTCAAATGAAGAAATGAGTCAGCAGGCCAATCAAACCACCAAAAACACCCCCCCAGACCACCAGCCAGTCCAGATGCTGGCGAATCATATCTTCGACAATCTCCTTGACTCGTTCTGGGGTTAACTCGTCAAGACGTTGCCGGACAATCCCTTCAATCCGTTCCGTCATTGTCTCTGCAGCATTTGCTTTGTGAAAATGTTCCTCAACTGTCTGCTTAACACGAGGATCAGCCAGGATTTCGTGAATCAACTCACGAAATTTTTCGATGAAGGGTTCTTTCAGTGGAGCAAGGGCAGCTGGACCACCCACCATTGCCAGCATCGGAGCAAAGGACGATTCTTCGATCACACTCACCATCGTCTGAAAGGCCCGATCTGTATCCATTTGTTCCATCAGGGAATCTGCCCCTGATGCCAAAAACGAACCTTCCACATTGGATTCACGCAAGAATTGCTCGATGCGCTCAGGTGTGAAAAACTGATTCATCATGAGTCGGTGGATTCCAGCCTTGAAGTCTTCAAATCGCTCTGGGATAACTCCGGAACCATAGAGCCCAGGCACTTTTTCGAAGAGCATGTAGACTGCCAGCCAATTGGTCACCGCACCTGAAAAAGCGAACAACCCCATGCTCAACCAGGGGTTGCCATCTTCATGGGGTAAGGCTAGCCCAAGAATGACCAACGCCAGCGCGATGCCATTTGTTAGGTTTTGTTTGTTCAACCAAGGATTGCGTGCCACAGCTTGCATAGTGATGCGCCTTTAAGAGAGAAGATTCAGATTTTGAGTCAAAACAAAAATCATATGGTCCAGCCCGTGACAAGTGCAATGCGATTACAAGTTGTCGATAGAATCTCTTCCGCTAGTTCGGAGCAGCATGGGAATTTGGCGACAACGCTAGGTCCACTTTGTTGCGTCGCTTGTGGTGGAACAGATTTGCGTCTTCTCTTGCTGAGAGGTCAAGAACGGGAACGCTTTCTCCATCTGCGCTGCCACACCTGCCGAGAAGAAGGGCTGGTCCAATGCGATGAGTTGAATGACGACCAGACCGAAGACGTGGCAGCCTGTCTTGATGCCCGGCCAGATGTACGAGAGCGCCTTCAAGAAGAATGGGGCCAGTGGCTCGCCTGGAAACGGCGCTATGCCTATCCAAGGCATTGGCCCACGCCGCCACGCCGAATTTCCCCTTGGTGGATGGTGGGTATTCTTCTTCTTCTGCTGGTCTGGGCTCTGAGCGATGTCTGGCAGGTTGCCGGAGTTTGGCGTGAAGATGTCCCCGCCCGACAAGCTGTGGTCAATGAATATGTCGACAGACTACAGGAAGTGAATTGTCTACCAGAGGCTATGAGGGAGAAACTGAGAACTGTTGAAATTCATTACACCCTCGAACCGGCGGTGCATGGAAACTTAGTCCAGTATGGAGAAGCAGGAGTGTACTGGGGGGAAGAACAAATTCGGGTGCATCGTTCCAACTTCTGGCTGGGTACGATTCCCAAACGAGCCATTTTACTTGAAACGCTTGTCCACGAAGCACGACATCGGGTCAGCCCCGCTTTAGGGCATAACGCCCTGTTCTATCAATTGGTGCAACAGGACCTCCAGTGTGTCCTCAGGCACTGGTAACAGGAGATGCATGGAAAACCTTTTCAATGATGCCAGTCGAACGTTTGGCCAAATTGTCCGAGTCTTTCGCCAGAGCCCACCCCTCCGATATGGAGCTCCTGCCGCTTTTCTGGTGATCTGGTATTTGGCAACAGGAGATCTGCTCAGCTCTCTGGCAATGATTGTGGCTTTGGCGCTTGGGTGGCTTAGTGCCCAGGAACCCCCAAAATATTGAGTCAGGGAATGTGGCGAATTGGTACTGGCTTTGACGTTCATGCTCTGGTGGAAGGACGCCCACTCATCCTTGGAGGGCTTAAAATTCCTCATGAGAAAGGCCTACAGGGACACTCTGACGCAGATGTTTTGCTCCATGCCGTAATGGATGCACTGCTTGGGGCTCTAGCCTTGGGAGATATTGGTCAGCATTTTCCGGATTCTGATGAGCGCTACAGAGGGGCAGATAGCCGCCAATTGTTGCGTCACGTGCATGAAAAGGTCCGAGAACTTAGCTTCGCTGTATGCAATCTAGACTGTACAGTGCAGGCCCAGCGTCCCAAGCTACGTCCTTATATCGAGGCTATGCGTAAAAATTTATCGGAAGACCTGCAGATCTCTGTGGGTCAAATCTCAGTCAAGGCGACCACTACCGAACGCTTGGGGTTTGTGGGGCGTGAAGAGGGGATTGCAGCAGAAGCGGTCGTACTATTGCAGTCTTTTTCCTGGAAGGAAAGTTATGGAAGTTGACTTCGAATTTGAGGTTGGTCCAAGTAAGGAGGGCGTTCAACTCTCGATCAAGTCGAGAATGGGGAGAGTCTTGAAAGTCACCTCAATCGAAATGACAGAGAGGGAGGCCCTGCGCCTGGCCGAAGTCCTGACGAGAAGTGTTCAGGAACGTCAGGCAAAAGCCTTGGAAAATCCCCCAGACGCTGAAGAACCTATCAACTAATGGTTAGCGCCTTCTTCGACCAAATCCGCCGGATCTCCGCTTGGGCATTGTTCTTCGGGGTGCAGAAACTCTTGGCTTCTGGACTGCAGAGCTTTTGGCGCCACCAAACCCGCCAGATCGATTTGTTGTTGCCGCACTGTTTTTCGAACGGAACTGTGCCGTTTTGACCTGATTCAGTGACTTGGGTGGAACTTTCTTAAAATTCGATTGACCCACCGACTTTCCTTTGCTGTTCGTCACTGCACTTTGAGAAGGATTAGAAGAGCCCATCGAAGAAGTCACACCAGAGCGCTGGCTTTGAACTGTCGATACGGTTCTTGGAGGTCCACCGTAGTATCCTCCATAACCCATGAAGGGGGGAGAAAACAACGCGCTCATCATCATTGATGTCAAAAGAATCGTGCCCAGTCCAGGCGAAGAATAGTGGTAGTAGGGAGGAGCCGAGTTATACATTTGGGGATTTGGCGCCGACTGCATGGAAATTTCATCCTGTGCGTTCTTAGTCGCAGAGGCGGTCATGATCTCAATAGACTTGTTCTCAGCGATATCTCGCCA
>PBZZ01000028.1 GCA_002730365.1 Deltaproteobacteria bacterium | reverse complement strand
TTTTTATAATTTTTCTCTGCTGAAAATCTTGCCTCAATCAGTCTCTTTGCACTGATACGAATATTTTTATTCTTTGATAAAACTAACATCCGTTCTAACCCTTCTGCTATTTCTTGAATCGTAGGTTTTTCAGGAAGAAGATAGCCAGATTTGGCTGTTATTAGTTCTGGAATTCCACCTATACTGGGTCCCATTGCTGGTATCCCCATACTCATCGCTTCCATGATTGATACGGGAGTTCCTTCTGATTCTGATACATTAATAAACATATCTACCTTGTTAGAAATATAAAACTCTCTAACCTTTTCGTTTGGTATTTCACCAAGGAAACTAATTTCCAAATTTTTATAATGTTTAAGCTTTGAGAAAGAATATTCTTTAATCTTTTCTTCTAATATTCCACTTCCAATGTGAGTCCAAAAACAATTAATATTTGTATTCTTGGCTAGGAATAACTCCAAGGAATCTATAATTCTTTCAATTCTTTTGACGTCTGTGATTGAAGACACTGAAACTAAATGAAACTCATTGACTTTGGTAATTCCTGATATGTCATTACCAACACGGATTCCTAATCTTTGAATATTCACTTTATTTTCTGGTAATTTATATCTGTGCATCAAATAAATCTTTGCTTGTTCAGATAAAACGTAGGTTTTGTCTATTAGTGGGAGAAATTGTCTTTTCAGTGGTATGTAATTATTCTGTCTTCTTTCTTCATAGATGTCATAGCCGTGAGTCCTTGTTATGATTGATTTTATTAAACCTTTCTTTTTTAGGATACACGCTGCATAAGTTTGTTCTGAACTCCAATATGTATATACAATATCAATTACTCCGTTCTTACGAATCCAACCTTCCAGTTTCGTAACAAAAAATTCTGTTTTAAGAATTGAATAAAAAAGATTTATTAAATTATTAATATTAATTTTTTTTTCTTGAATTAGATAATTCGTTTCAATGTATAGAAACTTTGAAAAAAAACTCTGGAAAATTATGAAAAATAAATCGTATCTTTGGTTAAATATTTTTATTAGCTTAATATTTGGAGGAATTCTTCGAGGTTTACCTCTCGTATTACTTGGTAAAATTGTGATATCAATTTTTTTATTATTTCCCCAAAATTCTATTTCAGTCTCAAGAAATTGTTCCCCTGGATAATATGGATAATTCCAAGTTATTATCAAAATTTTTTTCATCTGACTAATTAAATTTTTTATAATTAATTAATCTATCTAATATTTTACACGAGGCTTTTCCATTTCCATAGCACTTACTATCATATTCATTCCCCTCAGTTTTTTTTGAATAAAAATTAACTATCTTATCTTTTTCTGCTCCAGCAAGTCTGTTATACCCTGAATTTACTGTTTCCACCCATTCAGTTTCATCTCGTAGCGTAACGCAAGGTACACGATGGAAATAAGCTTCTTTCTGCATTCCACCAGAGTCTGTTAGAATAACTTTGGCACTCATTTGTAGTCTCTGCATTTCTAAGTATGGCACAGGATCCAGAAGATATAAGTTTTTGAGGAAGCTTTCGAGGTTATACTGTGAAATTTTAGCTTTTGTTCTTGGGTGCAATAGTAAGACAACTACCAAATCTTTTGCGATGCTTTGCAAGGCGCTCAGGATGCTCTTGATTCTCTCTGCTTGATCAGTGTTTTCTTGTCTGTGTATTGTGCAAATAGCATAATTTTGGTGTTCTAAGCTGAAGGTTTCTAAATTGACTTCTTTCAGTGCTCTTTCACGATAGTAGAGGACTGCATCAAACATGACGTCGCCAACATTTACAATCTGCTGCCTAAGCTTAGTTATTGCTTTATAGGGAAAACCTTCTTTCTCCAAGTTATTTACTGCAGTCTCGGTTGGACATAGAAGTAAGCTTGAAACTCGATCTGTAAGTACCCGATTAATTTCTTCAGGCATGGCTGGGTTGTGTGAGCGCAGCCCTGCTTCTACATGTGCTATTGGTAAATGGAGCTTGGCCGCGGCAAGTGCGCCAGCGAGCGTGGAGTTGGTATCGCCGTACACTAGCACCCAGTCTGGCTTTTCTTGTTGAATGAGTTCCTCGATTCCCTCAAGCATTCTACCTGTCATTGCCCCATGAGAGAGATTGGCTATCTTCAGGTAGTGATTTGGTCGGGGGATATCCATCTGCTCGAAGAAGACGTCTGACATATTGGCATCGAAGTGTTGGCCTGTATGTACAATTATCTCCTTGATATCATTATGAAAACGAATCAATCGACTGACTGCGGCAGCTTTAATAAATTGAGGTCGGGCACCAATGATAGTGAGTATCCTCATAAAATATTTTTATTACTCTTGGGGTAATCACATCTTATGTTCTTTGAGAATTGGATGAGAGTTGTAATGGATACCAGTTGGTTCAGTATTTCGAATATTATGCACTATCTGGATGGCGGTCTTAGCTTCTTCGAGTCCGAAACCCTCTCCAGCAAGTGTTTTTTGATAGACCAGCGTGTGGAGATCTNTAAAGCCTCCACTGAACTCGATTTCTTCGCCATCGAGCGTGATACTGCGGTAAGTGCGCTGCCCTTNNGAGCGGATCTCAGAGGGAATATGGTTGATGTCGATCGAGAGGAACCAGGGTACCCGTGCCTTCTCTAACTCCAGGTAGCCTGCACAGGTTGTTGGAGTCGAGACATGAACCTCATTGCGCTGAACCTCTCCAAAGAGCCAAGTGAGTATATCGAAGAAGTGCACTCCAATGTTGGTTGCCAGACCTCCCGACTTCTCCTCATCTCCTTTCCAGGAACGCAGGTACCACTGACCACGTGAGGTCAAGTACGTCAGTTGCAGCTCATATTTATCCTGACGACGTTCCCGCTGGATTTTCTCTCGTAGCGCAATCAGTGCTGGATGAACCCGAAGTTGGAGAATTGTCCAGACTCGCTGCCCAGTATCAGCTTCCAGCTCCTGTAAGGCTTCTATGTTCCAAGGATTGAGAACCAGTGGTTTTTCACAGAGGGCATCTGCACCTACACGCAGAGCGGTTCTGATATGCGCATCATGGAGATAGTTGGGAGCACAGATGCTGACGAAGTGAACCTCTCTTCCTTCGTTCTCTCTACGCAACTTCTCAAGGTGCCGGTCAAAGCGTTCGTATTCGGTGAAAAATTCACAGTCTGGGAAGTAACTATCGAGAATACCCACCGAGTCATGTTTGTCCAGAGCGGCTACAATTCGACTGCCAGTATCTTGGATGGCCTTCAGATGTCGTGGTGCGATATATCCGGCTGCACCAGTCAGTGCGAAGTTTTTCAAGAGATCTCTACGTATATCTGTTCCAGTTGTTTTCCATTCAGTCGATATCGCTGTTTGGTGTTTGGACATATTGTGTCTTCCTGTCCATTCAGTGGTAAATCTAGTTGCTCACCATACTCACTCATCCAACCAATTTGACGAGCAGGAACCCCAACCATCAGTGCATAGCCTAGCACATTTTTGTTGATCAACGCTCCAGCACCAATGAAGGCATAGTGTCCAATTGTGACCCCACAGACCACAGTGCAATTGGCTCCCAAGGTTGCTCCTTTGCGGACCAGGGTAGTGCGGTATTCTTCTTTGCGTATGATTGCAGCCCTTGGATTGTAGACATTTGTGAAGACCATGCTCGGACCACAAAAGACATCATCTTCCAAGGTGACGTTGTCATAGACTGAAACGTTATTCTGGATCTTGCAGCGGTTACCGATCACCACGCGATTCCCAACAAAGACGTTCTGGCCGAGTGAGCATCCATGCCCAATAGTAGCTCCCGAGCAGACATGGCTGAAATGCCAAACCTTGGTCCCTTCACCGAGGGTAGCGCCATCATCAATAATGGCACTCTCATGACTCCAGTAATTAATATTTGTCTTCACCTACTAGCACTTAGAAACATGGTTCCAATTACAATAAGTCCTCTGTTCATTTTCTGTAGGATTTCCCTCCTGAAGGCAAAAGCAGCTAAGCATTTGAGTAGCTAGAGAGACTTTGCAATAGATCGTTTGCAGATTGCTCACGATTCTATTCGAGTGACTGACTTGGTAGACTGGCGCTGGTAAAATTTCTGCGAGAAGCTCGCTCCATGAGCTTGTTGGGGAGTAGTGATGATAAGTTGGGCTAGGAACCCACATGCAAAACTGACACCTGTTCACTGGGTGAATACAGGCTGGGTTAGCTGGGGAATTTTGGTGAGAAAATTGTGTCAGTAGTTCTAGGATGCCTTTTTGACTGTTTTTGATTGTTTTTGGGTTCTTGGCGTAAGTTCTTTCAGCCGCCCCGTAATGCTTCCAACAATCTTTGTCACACTCAGACCAGCATCTTCCCGTTGTTGTTCTGGACTTCCCTGGGAAATATAGCGATCTGGTAATCCGATTGTCTGCACAGGAACGATAGTTCCAGACTGTTGCAAAGATTCCAGTACTGCGCTTCCAAACCCTCCAGCAACTACATTTTCTTCAAGAGTGACAATTAATTGACAGCGTTTGGCAAACTTTCGGAGGAGTTCTTCGTCCAGAGGTTTAACAAAGCGAGCATTAATCACTGCGACGTCGAGCCCCTGTTCCTTAAGGATTTCAGCTACAGCGATTGCAGTCTCGACCATGACACCGACTGCAAAGATTGCCACGTCAGAGCCGTCCTGCAGAACCATCCCTTTTCCCAACTGAATCGGCTCCATAGCACTTTCATCCCAGGTGGTAGTGTTGCCTCTTGGGTAGCGTATGGCTATTGGACCATCATGCTCATAAGCAAACTGAGTCATTAGTCTCAATTCCGAGCCATCAGCCGGGACCATCACCACCATGTTTGGAATCATTCGGAGGTATGTGAGGTCAAAGCAGCCGTGGTGAGTGGGACCATCAACTCCAACGAGTCCTGCACGGTCGAGGGCAAAGCTCACTGGTAGTTTCTGAATCGCTACGTCGTGGATGATATGATCCAAGGCTCTTTGCAAGAATGTTGAGTAGATCGCGACAAAAGGTTTGCTACCTTCTGCGGCTAAGCCTGCAGCACATGTCACTGCATGGCCTTCCGCAATGCCAACATCCAAGACTCGCTCAGGATATTTTTCATGGAGGCCAATGATGCCGGTTCCGCTCATCATTGCCGCACTCAATGCGACTACTTGGGAATCCGCTTCCATCAAATCTTCCAATTTCTCAGCAAATACCTTGGAGTAGCTTTTTTGCTGGATTCCACTGCTGGATTTCTTGACGAAGTTGCCTGTTTCTGGTTCGAAAGGGCTCACACCATGGTAGGTGAAGGCATCTTCTTCTGCGAAAGAATAGCCCTTGCCCTTCTGTGTCAGCGCGTGGATTACTATCGGTCCATCCAGATCTTTCACATGGGTGAGTAACTCGACCAACTCTCCGACACTGTGACCATCGATTGGTCCAAAATAGCGCCAGCCCAATTGCTCAAAGAGCATTCCTGGTAAGAGGAAGGTCTTGAGGGATGTGTTAATTTTTTGAAGGGCATGTTGAAGTGGTTCGGAGAAGGGAACCCTTGAGGCCCATTCTCGGGTTTCATCACGAAGCCAATTGTAGGAAGGTGAAGAAATGACCCGTGTAATCATTTTGGAGAGTGCCCCAACATTTGGATCAATGCTCATCCCGTTGTCATTGACAATCAGGATCATATTCTTGCTAGCGAAGCCATTGTGATTCAATGCTTCGAAAGCCAACCCTCCGGTCATTGCACCATCCCCAATGACCGCAATCACATAGTGGGCCTGCTGTTGCAAGTCTCGACTGAACGCCATTCCCAGAGCAGCTGAGACCGAAGTGGAGGCATGGCCTGCCCCAAAGTGATCGTAAGAACTTTCGTCACGACTTAAGAATTTCTTAATGCCTCCATATTGAGCCAGTGTTTCAAAGCGTTCATTTCGTCCGCTGAGCAACTTGTGGGCATAAGCTTGGTGTCCCACATCCCAAACAACTCGGTCTCGACGAAAATCAAATACCTTGAAGAGCGCTACGGCGATCTCCACAGCCCCAAGAGAGGAGGCTAGGTGCCCACCCTTTTGGCTAGTGACCTCAATGATGCGTTGCCGACAGTCTTCGGACAGTTGCTCTAATTCTTGAGTACTGAGAGTTTGAATGTCGTGGGGTTTTACGATAGCGTCGAGAATCCTAGATCGATTTTGCATGATTCGTTCGCTGCCTCTGCCAGTCGTGTTGGTTCGCGGAGCTTAGAAGCCCGGTGGTAAGAGCGGTGACCGATCGAACTTATTTGCTTCCCCCCAGTTGAAACAGGTGCGCTTTGTCTAGTGAACAAGTAGCCGCAAGCCTTCGTCAGAAGCAGTCTTCCTTGAAAACCCAGCGCAGCAGCAGTGTTCCCCAACTTCGGCGCTCGCAGCAGGAAACTCAGGAAATTCAGCAGTTCATCAAAACGATTTTCACCAAGGAAAATCTCTGGTTCATCCGCCCAGAAGATCAAAAAAATATTGTAGCGACCCTACAGGAAATTAATCAATTGAATTCCGAGTTGACACAGAAGTGTCGCTCGAACGAGATTTTCCAAAGGCAAGCGACGTTGTTCATGGGTATGAGTGAGCGCATCATTCATCTCTGCCATTGTGTTCATCTCTGCCTAGAGTACGGTTTCTATCTGACCGAACCCAAGGGATTGCGGATCGCAGATGCTGTCCAAATTGCCTGGCAAGGAGTGCAAGCCTTGGCGAAAGCTGCAGAACAGCAACGTTGGCCCCTGCTGCCCGAAGAAATTCGTATGTCACCTGAGCAGCAACAGTTTGTTCGGGAGCAGATCAAGTCCTTCGAACCAATCGCGCAAAAACTTCTCACCTCACCTCAATTCAAAGATCTCAACTACCGTTTACAAGCCGCTGAACTACAGATCATCTATCTCTTTTTCAATCATGTTCAAAAACTACTGACGGTTCAGGATCAGATTCTGTGGGCCTTTCTCAAGCAGCCTCAGGTCAAGGAGCCAGAGCGTACCCTTGATACGGTTTATAAGCGCCTTGAACATATTCAAACACGTATTGATCAATATCATGCCAGTGTCCAACAAATTCCTGTCGAACAACGTGAAGAACTGGAGCAAATTTGTGTTGATCTGACGCTGAAGTTGCAGGATCTCCACGTTCCACTGGAACCATTTCGTTTTGTGGATAAGCACCTCAAACAACTTCAGCAGAGCTTCAAGGAATCACCGGGCAACGGTCCGCAACTCCTAAAAGAATTCAGAGAAAAATGCATCTCTGATATGAAATTCATCCACTTTGTCTCCACCAATTTAAACACGGTTGGGCAGACATTGCGACAGGTACAGAGCATCCTCTTCAACCTCTCTCTGGCTTTCGGGAAGGTCTACGATTCCTGCCGACCGCATACGGTCTCTGCACTGTTTCTCGCCAGGGCCCTGAAAGCAGTTAGTGGATTGCTAGAAAGAGGAGACCGGATTGCCCACTCTACGGAGAAGGTAACCTGGCAACTACAGACTTCTATGGAGGGCCGAAGGTTGTTTCATCTTCAGGTCGAGGAGGGCATCCTGAGTGCGCTGCGCCTGATGCGTGATGGTCGCGATACGATGGGTAATTATGCCCGGCAGCTCAATAAAGCAATTGAGCGTCTGGATGCTGAACCAGAGATGCCTTCTCTACAAGTCTATCAGATTCTCAATCAGGCCTACGATGAGCGAGATGCCCTCTCTGGAGCTGCCTTTTCTCTGGGCAACGTCTATGAACTCTTCCAGTCGATTGTGATCAGCCTACAACGAGCAGGAAGTTTCTTTCCCAAAGGATTTGGCTCTGCAGAAAGTGACGCAGCAGGAGAAGTCAAGGAGATGCAGCGCATCTATGCCAGTAGAGCGAAAAGTCTTCAGCAGCATCTCCAAGATAGCTGGCGCGGAGGCAACGATCTGGTATGGATGATTGAACAATTGTTGGATCCACAACAACAACAGCAGCAGATTTTTGGCAGGGAGATGAAGGAAATCCTGGAGCCAGTTCAATTACGCTTGGCTACCTTGGCAACTCAAGCACCTGTGGCTGAGACTAGGACAACTGCATCCGTGAAAAAAGACCAACCAAAAGCAGATCCAAGTCAGCCTAGTGCTTCGAAAATGATTAGTAAGCTTGGGCAATCTCGGGAGGAAAATCGTGGCCGATTTGAACCGTATGAGTCGGATGTGATGGGCATACTGAAGCGCAATATTCTCACCTTGCGCTCAAGGCAGGCCAGAATGATCCTAGAAGTCTTGGAGAAGTCTCATACCTTCATTGGCTATGTGGAGCGAGTGGGTCGGGATTTTGATCCGGAGGAACCAGCATCAGAAAGCAAGATGATGGACACCCTATTAAATGATGCGGACACGCTTTGGGAGTTCCTCAAGGGAGTTGCCGAAGCAAAGGTGCTGGCTTATGGTTTCTTCAACGCAAGTGGAGTAGAACTTGAGTACAGCGAAGATCGCGGGGATTTCATTGTGCCAAGAGACAAGCAGCGTCATTTGCGATTTTCAGAGGGTCAGTTTGTGCCCCCAAAAGAGCTGATGACGCGTTTTCTGGATGTGGTCCTCGGACGAAAAGGGAATTATCATGTTTCTCAGGCAGTGCCCAAGCACATGATTCAGGATATGGAAAGCATCTTTCTACTGCCCGTCAGTGAACAAGAGGTCATTCGAAATGTGTTCCCTGAGTAAGACTTAAAGTCTCTATAGACTTACATTAAAAGCAGGAGGTCAATCATGTTGGAGATGTCTCTGGTTTCAAGAGTCGTTTCAGAACCCAAAGCACTTCCAATAGTAGTAGCAGTAAAAGTAACCAGCGCAGCCAGTCCTGTAAAGTGTCACTAGCAGCCTGCTGACGTTCTAGAAACACTGCCTGGTCAACAAAGAAACTCTGCATCTGCTCCAGTTCCTCTTCGGTCATCAGCGCTGGTAGACTCTCCTGTTCAGCCAAGTTGACTGCAAAAGCTAGCGTAAAATTATCGTTCTTCAGTTCGTAGTGCCCTGGCAATCGCCATCCGGGTGTAACCCCTGAAACCTGCTGCCCTACATTTAAGCTTCCCAACTGACGCCTCGGGTGTTCTTGCCAGAGATAACTCAGCCATTCACGAAGCTGGTCTACAAAGCTTTGCTGCTGGTAGAGAGGTCCCCAAGCATTTGAGATGCCAGTATCCAACAGCCAAAGTTGTTGAGCAGTCGCTTGATGCAGGCCCAGTACGGATTGTTCAATCAACCACTCAGGTCCGAGTTCAGCTTTGCTCCAGTCAAGAGCGAGTTGATCTTTGGGTAACAGGCTGTGATTGTCTGCTGCCAAGTTGCTCCAGTCTGCTGGACGGGTTGGTATGAACAGACGGATCGGGGTTTCGGGGTAGACGTCTGCAAATCTTCTCGGATCATCAGCCAACAGAATCACAAGATCAGGGTTTGCCGCTTTCAGAGTCTCTGGATTGCTGAATAGGAAAGAGAAGAAGTCGTTGGCATTCAGTGCTGATTTCAAAGGGTGTAGCCCGTACCGATAAAGCGCAGAAACTCCCTCAGTACTTAGCAATCCTACCCGCAGATCATCTCCTCGCGAAGATTGAAAATAATAGTGATTATCATAGTCAGGATCTGGTAACTGAGGTTCAATCAGTATTTGTAAAGGTGCGTGATGCTCGTATTCAGGACTCAGTACTAGGCGATGTCGCTCTGGTGTGCTTTTCCAACTGATGACAGACTCGTGTAGTTTTTGAGACTCTTGCTCCACAGTAATACGTACTTCTGTAGACTTCGGTTGTTTCCCAAAGAGTTCTACTTCAAGGACTGCGCTCAGCTTCCCTTCTGTTTTTACACGAAGCTGCCGTAATCCCAAATTAGGTGTGGACTGTAGCCCTTGTGGTCTTTCAAAACGCCATTCAATGGGTAGTGCAACAGGAGCATAAGGCCAGTATTGGGAACGCTGAAAATCAGACACCAAGTTAACAATCAGTCGACGATTACGTTCTGTTTCTGGTCGCGATTGCATGATGGCGTGTCCGATCTCTCCTAGATTGGGTGTACCAGCAAAAAAACTTCCCTGAAACTTGGTTTGTACTGGGGCTTCTGCTGGAGGAGAAAACAATTCTGAGAGCAGCAGCGGTTGTATTCCTGTCGGTAGATTCGACTGTAGCGAAGGTTGGGTTGTCAGGCTAGCGCTGTCATCTACGACCCATAGTTCCAATGGAGGAGGTTCCTCCAGCCAGTAAGGGCGAGCTAGCAAAAGTACAGCGAGTAGTACCAATAGACTGCGCAGCAGTTTGATCCAAAAATCTTCACGAGAAAATCTAAGCTGCTGTCTCAGTGTTTCTGGAGGCAGCAGGAAAAAAGCGGAGAAAGGCTGAGGTTGGCGAGTCCTTGGCTTTAGCAGTGGCCAAAGCCAAGGTAGAATGACTGTTGGGAGAGCCAGCAGCCATAAAGGAGTAAGGAATTGAAGCATGCCAGAGGCCTGCTAGTCTTGGAGTTCTGGGGTCTTGATTCGGTTGAGAAATTGCTGTTGCGCAATGGAAAGCAAGTTACTTGTCAACCAGTAGAGTGTCAGTCCAGCAGGGAAAGTGAAAGTAAAAATGGTGAATACCAGCGGGAGATACTGCATGATCTTCTGCTGCATGGGATCCATCGTAGCAGCTGTGGGAGTTAGTTTTTGTTGGAAGTAGAGGCTCACCCCCATCAGAATTGGCGTGATTCCAAGGCCATCAGGAGCGGACATGTCCGAGAGCCAGAGCATAAAGGGCGCATGACGCAGTTCAACAGCACCTGAGAGAGCGCTGTAAAGAGCGATGAAGACAGGAATTTGTAGAAGTAGCGGCAAGCAGCCCCCTAGTGGGTTGACTTTGTTCTTGCGGTACAATTCCATCATCTCTTGGTTCAATTTTTCTCGGTTATCCTTATGTTTCTCCTGAATTTTTTTCATTCGTGGCGCCAACTGTTGCATTCGTTTCATCCCCTTCATACCCTTGTAGGTTAATGGGAACAGAAGCAACCTGACGATGATAGTCAGGATAATAATGGCGATGCCATAGTTGCCAACGTAGCCAAAAATCCAATGCAACAGTGTCAGTAGCGGTGCTGCCAGCGTTTCCAAGAACATTGCATTTGATTCACGCAAATTGTGACCAAATTTCAGCATTTCGTCTTCTAACTTTGGCCCAAAGTAGGCGCGAAAATTTGATTCAATCTGTCGATCTGGCTGTAGGCTCACTAAGGGTAAGCGTGCCCCAAAGTACGGGCGCAGCACAGACCGTTGATCGACCAGAGCAGCGGCAGATCGGAAGTAGGCGAAACGGATTGGTGATTCAGCTCGAACTGCATTCAGGAAGAACTGATCTTCCACTCCAAACCACTCAGCGTTTGCTACCTGGAATTCTTGTTGGACATCGCTGTTTGTTTCAGTCTCCACGCTTTCTTCAACAAAGTATACCGGCCCGGTGTGAGCCCCTTGTTGTTGATAGTCATCGTTCTGAACGCGGCCTTCTCCAAAGACGTGGCGAATCCGCAAAGATTTTGCTTCCTGAGAGCGGTTGATCACCTGGACCCGATAGCCTATCTGGAAGGAATCAGCGAAAAACTCGAAAGTCTTGATCAACTGTAGTCCGTCGACAACAGGAGAAACGAATTGTAAGGAGGCCGTCCCTTCTTCAAGAAGTAGATCTCCTTGTGATTCAGAGAAAACAGTACGTTGTAGTCGGGCAGAAAGCCGGGGATCGTCCTCCAATTCTACAGCAAATTGATGCACATTATCGAGGTCGTTGGCGAACATGTTCACCTTGTTACCCTCTGTGACGATTTCTTCGTTACTAGCCCCTAAAAATGATGTGAGGTAGGGGAACCATGTGCTGAGAGTCAGTCGTCCCTTGTTGTGCTGATACTCTTGAAGCAACAGGCTCTCAGCAACTGCGCCCCTAGTATTGAAGGTCAATCGGTAATGCGGAGTTTCGACAACAACTTGTTTGGCGGTTTGGCTTTCATCCACACTTGGTAGGCTAGTACTTATTGGAGAGACGGAGTTTTCAGAAAAAGCCGGTTCACTCTCTTCTAAAGCTACGGTTGGGGAACCCTCAGTAGCCGTGGGTGCGGTCGTCGAAGTTGGCGGTGGTGGTGGCGGAAAGAGGAACTGCCAGCCAATCAGCACAGCAGCCGACAGAGCGATTGCTAGAAGGGTTTGTTTCTCCATAATGATTACGGGCTAGGTCAGAGGTTTGAAGATTTAGTGGATTCGGCGTGCTTATCAGGAACAGGGTCGTATCCTCCGGGATGCAGAGGATGACAGCAAAAAATTCTTCGAAGAGCCAGCCAGCCACCTTTGCCACAACCATGCTGTTGAAGAGCTTCCAGTGCATAGTTGGAACAGCTTGGATAGAAGCGGCATGATCTTGGTAAAAGTGGAGACAGGCAATATTGGTAAAGCTTGATACAGGCGATTAGTCCTCGGGACAGTAATCTTGAGGGTGATAGCTCAGGATAGGATGCAGAGGGGACGTCCATGCTGGTTAATCTTCAGCAGTCTGGGCGTTAAGAAACTGGAAAGCTTGGTGAACCGAACTCTCAATATAAGTCTGCTCCACAGGGCGTTGTGGTTTTTTAGTGATCATGAAGCAGACATCAACAGGCTGGCAGATTTGGTGTTGGTGATGGCGAATTGCTTCTCGAAGCAAACGTTTCAGTCGGTTTCGCGAAGGCGCGTTTCCTGCGCGCTTACTCACCGTGACAAGGAAGCGGCTCTCCGAACAGGAACTAATCAGGTACTTGATGCTGATCAAGCCTAGTCCTTTGCAGCTCCCATGCTGAAAGATTCGGGCCACTTCACTCCGACGACAAAGACGTACCCGCTTTGGATAACGCCTTGAAGCCACTAAGCGGATAGTCGCTTACGTCCCTTGGCTCGCCGCCGCCGGATGATAGCTTGTCCACTTTTAGTTGCCATCCTTGCGCGGAAGCCATGCTTCACTTTCCGCCGACGATTGTTGGGTTGGTAGGTTCGCTTCATCTGCGCAACTCACTGGGGGTAGAAGAATGTTAAGAAAAAATTAATATCGAGTTCATGATTTTTTGACAAGTTTTTTTACTACTCTCTATTGGGTGAAATTGTGTGATAGACTAGAAATTTGATTGAGTTCTGTAATTTGTTATGTGATCTTAGGAAAATTTTCTTGCCCCATGGATGCTGGCCGGCACCTCTGGCTGTGCTGTAAAAAAGGAAGCTTATGCTGCAGAGTCGCATTATGGAAGGTTTGACCTTCGATGACATTCTTCTTGTACCCGCCTACTCAGACATCCTACCCCACGAAGTCTCTGTTCAAACTCGACTGACCCGACATTTGGATTGTAACATTCCTCTGCTGAGTGCAGCAATGGACACCGTTACAGAACACCAAGTGGCTATCAGTATGGCACAAGAGGGTGGTCTCGGAGTGATTCACAGAAACATGAGTGTGGAGGAACAAGCTGCTCAGGTTGACCGAGTCAAACGATCAGAGAGTGGGATGATTTCCGACCCGATCACAGTTGAGCCTGAACAACCACTGAAAGATGCGCTACAGTTGATGGAGCGCTATCGCATCTCTGGAGTTCCTGTAACCCGTGGCACGGAGTTGGTCGGTATTCTGACGAATCGAGATCTACGTTTTGAGACCAATTTGGATCAAAAAGTGGGCTCTGTCATGACCAGCGGGCGTGATCGACTGGTCACAGTCTCTCCAGGAATTGATCTCGAGGAAGCAAAAACCCTGTTACATGCTCATCGCATCGAGAAATTACTCGTTGTCTCAGAAGGTTATGATCTGCTTGGCTTGATCACGATCAAGGACATTGAAAAATCGCGTAAATATCCAAATGCCAACAAAGATGATCGAGGACGCCTAAGGGTTGGTGCTGCTGTGAGCACAGGTCGAGAGTTGATGGAACGCACAGCGGCATTGATCAGCAAAGGGGTTGATCTGGTTGTGCTGGATACAGCACATGGACACTCCAGTAAGGTCCTGCGAAGCATTCGAGAACTTCGTGAAACTTTTCCAGAACTAGAAATTGTTGCAGGAAATATTGCCACTGCCTCTGGTTGCGAAGCGTTGATCAAGGCAGGAGTCGATGCTGTAAAAATCGGAATTGGGCCTGGCTCAATTTGTACAACGAGAGTAGTTGCTGGTATTGGTGTGCCCCAGATTACAGCGATTAGTGAGTCAGCAAGCGTGGCGAGATGTTATGGGATTCCTGTAATTGCTGATGGAGGAATCAAGTACTCTGGTGATATTGTGAAAGCTCTGGCGGCCGGCGCAGACTCTGTAATGATCGGCAGCTTATTTGCTGGGACCGCAGAAACCCCGGGGCAAGTCATTCTCTATCAAGGGCGTCGTTACAAGCTGTATCGTGGAATGGGATCAATGGGTGCGATGAAAGAAGGTAGCAAAGACCGCTATTTCCAGAACAATATTGAAGAGTCGAAACTAGTACCAGAAGGGATTGAAGGCCGAGTGCCGTTCAAAGGATCACTGGCAGAAATGGTCTATCAGTTTATAGGAGGGTTACGTTCTGGAATGGGATACACGGGCTGTCGAAATATTACGGAGCTGCAAGAGCAGGCACAATTTGTCCGAATCACTTCGGCTGGACTACGGGAGAGTCATGTTCATGATGTCTTCATCACGGAAGAGGCTCCAAACTATCCAATTTCTCAGGTGGAGTGACGTGCGACAATTCTGGAAACGCCCATTACTGCTGTTATTGAGTCTACCTCTGCTGGGATGCTCGTTCGCTTACGATCAGGGAGTTCGGTTGGAAGCAGAAGAACGTTGGGAAGAAGCTGCGATTTCCTACAGGGAGGCCGTTGTCGCCAATCCGGACAATTCAGCCTATCACGAAGCTCTCCAACGGGTAAACCGTCGGGTTGCTCAGGAAAACCTTCAGCGCTATCGGGAGTACTTGGCTGCTGGGGAAGAAGTGAAAGCCTTTGCTCGGTTGCAGGCTGTTCGTCAGCAGGATCCTGACTTGGCGGAGGCTACCGAAGAAGAAAAGCTATGGTCGCATGTCTTGCTCAGTGGCCAGGTGCGGTTTGAGTTTGAACAACTTCAGACAAATGTGAGGCTCGCTGATGAAATGCAGTTACAAATTCGTTTCAACACCCCTGCGGGCAAAACAATCTCAGCGCCGATTTCAAGTGAGAGTGGGATCTTTTTTGTAGAAGATTTGACCTATCGTCAAAATGCTCAAATCTTTGCTCAATACTCAGTGCAATCCATTGGGCTACAACTGGTGCGAAGTGAGCCTTCTGGTCTCTCTCGTCGAGAATATCAAAAGTTCATTGATTTTCGAGAAATTCAACCATTACGTGTGCAAGGACAGCTTGATTTTCCGACAACCATGGTGCCATCAAGATACTTGATTTCTGATCGTTCTCGAGTGCTGTTGCGTCAACAAAATCCACAAGAGTGGAGCCCACCTCGACTGGTCCAGTATGAACTCCTGCTGCAGGGAGACCGAATCGCAGTGCGCAGTACGGATCAACGACGAGAATTTGCTGCGGATATCTTGTATTGGAATCTAGAAGATCAGCGAGCGCTACTGGATTTTGGAGTGTATGACCTACGCTTCCAAGAAGAGAATCGTAACTGGACGATTCGCAGGCAGGACTATCAAGAACCAACTGATGATTATCTTCTTGAACTTGCTGATAATTTAGCCCTCAGCCCCTATTTCTTCTACAGTGGGATTGCCTATCCTTTCGTTGCTCAGCCCTGAATAATAGCATCTTCTGCTTCCTGCGTTGGTCCCTGAAGTTTGAAACAATGGTGTTATGACTGAGCAAAACTGTAGATTACAGTCAGATTTCAGAACAGATCTTGGTTCAAGTCAGCTCACCTTCTCAATTTCTTTGCCTGGAAAAGAACATTCCTTAAGCACAGAACACTGTCCACAAAGAGGTTTTCTTGCTTTGCATGTGTAGCGGCCATGCAAAATCAGGTAGTGGTGTGCATCCTTACACCAATTTGGAGGAACATTACGAGCTAGTTTGCGCTCAACTTCTTCCACAGTTTTTCCACGCGCCAATCCTGTGCGGTTAGAAACTCGGAAGACGTGAGTGTCGACGGCAATCACAGGATGCCCGAAGGCTGTGTTCAAAAGGACATTTGCAGTTTTACGTCCCACACCAGGCAAAGCTTGTAGAGCTTTAGAGTCTTCGGGAATTTCTCCTTGATGTTGTTCGCAAAGCTGTTGGGCAGATTTAACAATGTTTTTGGATTTAGTGGGAGCAAGACCGATGGTCTTGATATGGGTCAGCACTTCTTCTGGTGCGGCCTGAGCAAGCTTTTGTGGAGTAGGATAACTGCCAAAGAGAGAGGGTGTGACCTTGTTGACTGCTGCATCTGTCGTTTGTGCACTGAGGATGATAGCGATCAGAAGTTCGAATGTATTGGCATGTTGTAATTCTGTGATAGGTTCTGGAATCGCTTTGCTAAGATTCTGAAAGAACTGCTCACGCTCAGCTGCTCGCATTGGTCTCCGTATTTGATTCCAAGAAGGTCTGGTGAATGATGCGTAATGCTTCTGGGGCGTCCTCTTGCCGGATTACGCAGGAGATGTTGATCTCAGAAGCGCCCTGCGTGATCATCTCTAAGTTGATTTGTTTCTGGGCCAGCGCCATAAACATCCGTCCTGCAGTACCTGTAGCGTAGTGCATTCCCTCTCCCACCAAGCTCAGTATTGCTCGGTCACGAATCAGGGTCACATCAGCAAATTCCTCCATGTCGTGAATTAGAGACTGAATATTATCCAAGCGGTCAACCGTACAGGAGATGTTGACTTCTGATGTTGAAATTAAGTCAATCACAACTCGATGCTTCTTGAATAGCTCAAATACCTGCGCCATAAAGCCGGTCGAATTCAGCATGTGGTTTGAGTGAATGTTGAGGATGCTGACATGGTGTTTGGTTGTGACTGCCACAGCTGTTTGATTCGGCTGTCTTCTTTGCTCGGTCAACTTGCCAGGGACAATGGTGGTGCCGTGTTTCTCTGGGTGAAAGGTGTTTTTGATTCGAATTGGCACGTTGGCCTTGATGGCACACTCCATGGTAAAAGGATGTAGTACTTCAGAGCCAAAATATGTCAGTTCAGCAGCTTCAGCCGGTGAAATTTCTGGTAGTACGGAGGCCGTAGGAACTTTGTGAGGATCTGCGGAATAAATTCCATCAACTTCTTTCCAGACCTGTAATTCATCGGCTTTGGTCTCTGCAGCGATCAAGGCAGCGGTTAGGTCGGTGTATCCTCTACCGACACGGTCAATGATTCCTCCAGGAACAAAGCCAAAAAATCCTGTGATCACCGCAGTCCGCTCTGTCTCCTGAGGCAAGTACTGTTTAAAGTGATGTTGTAGGTAAGGAAAGAGTGCGCGTCCTTCGGGGGCGTGCTCGCCTTTTGGAAGGGCTTCAGATAAATCAACGTATTCGGCATCAATTCCTAAGTCTTGAAGCACTCCGCTTAACAACCGCGCAGAAAGACGCTCTCCAGTACCAACAATCAGGTCTTGACTACGTGGTGAAATCTCTCGAATCACGTGGATTGCTTCCAGAAAAGACTTCAGCGAACGTAATTCTCGATGAACGAATTCTCGTAGTTGTTCCTGGATTTCTGGATTGCGAACCGCCTTGCTGAAAGCCTCGTTGTGGCTTTCTTCTACCAGGTCAATCATTCGGTAGAAGGNCCCTCCGCTGAGNGCTAAACTTCCAGCTTTCAACAGCCTGCTAGTGGTCCCTTCTGCCTTGTTATAGCTACTCATNGCTGAAACAACAGCGGTGACTCGGTGGTGCTGGTTTAGATGGTCTACTATGATTTTAGCGACNCCTTTCATGCGATCGGCTGTGCCAAGGCTGGTGCCGCCAAATTTTTGGACGAAATGGCTCATTACACTGGACTTTGGTCGAAAATAGAGGGAGCGATGGTTTGTTGAGGTTGACGGTGATTAGTGTGGTAGTTGCCGAGCAAAACGGACAGCAATATTAAAGTACTGTACAGCCCTCTGCTGAAACGCTTCGCGTTCTTCTTCTGACCAAGCCATTGCTGTACGCATCTCACAACTGGTAACACCCAGTCTTAGCGCCGCATATATTTGATAGACAGGGAGCAAGGGTTTCATGTCGGTGCGATCCCGAGAACTACGTAGGTATCGATCCAGAAAACTACTATTTAACTCTTCTTCTTGTTGGCGTAACAATTCTACAGAGAAGGTTGCCACATCGTTAGCAGCATCTAGAATCGCATATTTTTTCTGGGCTTCCTGAGGGCTTAGAAATATTACCGTCTGGCCTTTAACATGGATGTGCTCAGGCAGCAGTGCGCCATGCCCCTCAACGATTCGATGCTTACGAATTCGGCGCTGAAAAAGCCGATTTTGCTCATCAAAAAATTTTTCCAGTGGGTGACGAATCATATCCCGAATAGGTTGGGTGAATGACTCGTCCAAGTGACGTTTCATCTGATAAAGCATATCTTCGCACAGCGAACGCAGCACATCCGCCCGTCCTCGTTCGTGCGCGGTCTTGTCGTTTGCAGGGAAATCTAAGTGTACTTGAGCGAGTTTGCGGGCGATTCGTCCAACAGCAATCAGTGAGAGTTTTTTCTGATCCAGCAGATGACTCACTAGGTTGCGTTCGCTCAGCGCAGTTGTTTTGAGAGCGTAGTCTATAGCTGTGGCCCCGGTCTCATTCTTGTAGCTGAAACTTTTCCCATTCTGATAAACAGGAAGTACTTCGGCCTGTAATTCTTCTCCATTGAGTCGATGTAGTAATTTGGCTTCCTCTTGGCAAAAAGCCTGTTTAACCGCTAAGCTTGTGTGCTCACTATCAGCCTTCTTGATCTTGTAGAAGTGATCACCAGCTTTGAATAGATAAGAAGAGACCGTCTCTTGAAAGCGGATTTTACTGACAGAATCGAGGTAGGCATCTTTTTTCCGCAAGGCTGCGACGAGTGGGGGATTTGAATTTGTAGGCATAGCACTTTTGGATGTGAACGGGACAGAATGTGGATGTGATAAATTCCCGGAGACCAACCTGACTTGACCAAATTAAGGCAAGTCCATTTTTGTAAAGAACATTATAAATCAAAAACTAACACAAACCAGAAATATACGGAACTATGACGGAAAACTTGCAGCACCATCCTGCAAACTGGAATTTTGCTGGCGAAGCACCTCTTGCGGACTTATTGCCACATGTCTTTTCGTTAGATGGACTCCGTGATCGCAAGGGTCGTCGTCGGATCAATTTGGTTCAGGATGAGCGACTGCGTGAGCGTCTTTTTGAACATTGGAAGCAACAAAAGGAGATGCCCTTTGGAGGATTGTTGGAGATGGCTCGGACTCCATTTTGGGCCTGGCGACCAGCGATGCCCGGTATTCGAGGGACCAAGCGACCGTTCACTTTGGCTCATTGTGTTGCCCTGGATTTGCCATTAGAGTTGGTCCAGAGTCTGTTAAAACGTGCCGTACATGTGGGACAGATTTTGGAGGAGCGCAAAGCATGTTGGGATCATACCGGTCAATTGCTATTGCTGCACCTCAGCAATTTCAGAGAATACAATGTCAATCAGCGCAAGCTGTTCAACGATCATGGACAGATTCAGGCGAATCTGTTCTATACCAAGTGTGAGGCAGTACACGAACTGATGTTGCGGGATTTTTCTTTTTTGGAGAGCCTTGTCCTCTATGGGAACTTACTTGAAGACCTATGCCATCGAGTAAGCCTGCATTTCGCTGGATTGTCTTCTGAGCCTGGTGAGACGAATGTGGATCAAGTTGAGCAGTTTATTGATGTTCGTCAGGTAGAATACTTAAGTCTCTGTGATCGTGTTTTGCTCCAACCTGAGCACACAATTCTGCGTCAGTTCCTACGTAAGCATTTTGCCGGCGATTTGTTTCAGCAATTTGCCTTGGTCAAACTCCGTACGGATTTGCTGCATTTTGTTGAGATTCAACCGTTGGATCTGGCAAATCCTTTAGAGGGTTCTCTCACACTGTCCTGACACTACTAGTTGCGCAGGTTAAATTCTAGTTTCCATTGTTGAGATCCATCGGTCTTCTCACACCACAGTTCCAGAGCACCAACTTCTGTCAGTATTGTGCGCAACTGTACTGGAACAACCTGTGATTCAGTGGCATCTTCCATTTCCAGACAGACTTCCAGACTAGCTAATTCTTCGAGCTCTTCTTCAGCATTTTCTAGAAGATCTCCGGCTTCGTCTTTTCGCTCTCGACTGATGAAGAAGCGGAATTGCGCAGTTTCTCCAACCAACAAACCGAATTCCATTCCTGGTAGCTTGACCTCACTGCCTTCTTCCATTCCAGATGGAGCTACGCAGAGCCCATTCATGAAAGGAGGCATTCCCGGAATAGCTGGCATCGTGGATTCAACACCAATGTAGTAAGAGAAAGTGTTGGCGCTGCGAATACGAAGGCCTAGGCCTCTCTGGACGCTACCGTAGTAGGCGGCCCCTTGAGCCACCGCAAGATCTGGGTCGCTCAACTCCAGTAGTTTTAGGTTGGGATGTTCAATGGTCTCTAGCCAACCGTTGAGGGTTTCAACGATTCGATCCCTGAACAAAGGAGCCTTCGTAGTACCTCCATTAAACAGGATTGCAGAAGGTGCAAGAAAATCTTGCTTTAGGATGTTTTCAGGTAGCTCTTCGTCACCAATTCTCTGTCTGCTTTCATGAAGAAACTGGACTAGATGTCTAAGGATTCGGGAATCTTGGGCGTAGTTCAAACCAAGTGTGCGTAGTCCTGTGCGCTGAGTATGCTGGGTTGGCCTGTCTTCCACACCACATGTTGAAAAAAATCCTTCCAACAAAGCTGCTTCCAGTTCCTGGCGAGTAAGTTCACAAGAAATGGTTCCCCCCACAAGACGGCTTCCACGACCAGGTACCACCACACTAACACTTTCTAATTCAGCATCCTGCAGCAGTTGTTCTTTTGCCTCACGACATGAATGTGCCAAACCAAAAAACTGCCATTGCTGTAATTGATGCCCTTCCTCCTGCATTTTTAGTTGCAGAGTCCGAGCGAGGGTCAAATCCATATTGTCACCACCCAGCAGGATGTGATCTCCGACAGCAATGCGGTCAAGCTGGAGGGAGCCTTCTTCTTGACGGACAAGAATCAGGCTAAAATCAGTGGTGCCTCCCCCGATATCACAAACAAGAATCAAGTCACCAATGCTGACTTGCTCTCGCCAATTTTCTCCGTTCTCTGCAAGCCAGGCATAAAAAGCTGAAATGGGCTCTTCTAGCAGGGTGATCGTTGAAAATCCTGCAGCTGTGGCAGCCTGAAGTGTCAACTCCCTGGCGACTGCATCGAAAGAAGCCGGAACAGTGATTGTAACCTGTTGATCAGATATCAATTCCTGTAGGTGACTTTCATCCCAGGCCTCTCGCAAGTGTTGTAGGTAGGCTGTTGCTGCATCAACTGCAGAAATTTTGGTCAGATCTTCTGGTGCATAGAGCGGTAGAATGGATTGTTTTTGACCTTCTGGGTGACAAAGCCAGGACTTGGCAGAACTGATCAGACGTTGGGGAATTTTTTCTCCAAGCACTCGAGCTCCCGTTCCAACCAAATGTTCGTTGGCGGTTTCCCATTTTAAGTGCCCTAGTAAATTGGAGGACTCCTCTTTCAAAGGACAGTATAGAAAAGAAGGGAGTGTCGGAAGCTCATCAAGCAAATTCCGATCAATCAATTGAGGAATGGAGAGAATCTGGCTCCCTTCAGCCTCTTCATGATGAATGAAAGCCAGGGCGCTGTTGGTTGTGCCTAGATCAATGCCAATACTGAAAGGACTGTCTGGGTTCATAACTCTATTCAATTTGCAGGAACGGAATACGAACAGGAGCGAAAGAAATCTGATTAATGGATTCTAAGGAATTTGCGGAAAAACCGAAACGTGAAATTCTGGATGTGGTCAATTGTTCGGCAAAGAGTGTCGGATAGGCAAGCGAAAGATGGCTAGATTAGGACTTGGGAGATTTCTATGAAAAGGAATAAAGCTAATTGAAACAGCACTTAAGAACAAAAATTAAAAAACTTTCAGAAAAAGGGAGCGTTCTTGCATTGTATCGAATGTGGGCCTAGGTGAGAAATGGATGAATCACCTGGGTGCTCTCACTTTTGGTGATTCAATCTTCGTGAAATAATGCCCCCCATTATTTCAGGCGAATGGAAGCGCCTCATGAGACCTGGGCTCACCCCCGTCTTATGTCCTGCTGCAAGATGCAGACCTCTCCCCAGAAATAATTTCATATTCATTTTCCATTCGACTTTTTCAAGGCACGGTACCGCCGTCTTTGCCAGGTTTCGCGATAAAAAAACCTGTTCGCTCAGATGACACCACGTTCGCGCAGGATGTGCTTGATATATTGAGAGAGCGGGCGGCCGTTCGCGGCTTCCTCAAGACTCTCACGTTCGGCGGGTTTCATAGAAACGAGGATTTTGGCAGAGTTTTTTTCGTCCTCGGGTTTGGGTTTGGGGCCGGACTTCTTATAGGTTACGCGTTCCTCGACAGATTTGCGCAATAGTCCCCGGTTTTCTTTTTTATAATCTTTGAGGTTGACCTTACTCATAATGTCTCCGGATGAACTCGATGATCTTGTCGAATTGCCGGTCCAGGTACTGAAAGTGGTATTTTTGAAGACCTCCTTCCTCGACCATGGCCTTGATGCTCTTCTTCTTCTTGAAAATGGCAGGAATCGACTGGCTCTCCTTCACCTCGAAAATCGGATATTTGTAAAATCGGGATAAGATTTGACGGATCTCTTCATAATCCCCACGCTTGGTTCGATTGGCGATCAAGCAGATATTCGTATTATATTCTTCAATTTCTGCGACTGAGTTTATCGTAGTCTGCAAAATTGAATACTCGTTAATAGTAGGAACAAGTACCACTTTTGAGTTGCGTAGTACGGTAATGCTGCGAGCTTCGATGTAGCCCCCCAGATCGAAGATAACTTCTGCATCGGTTGGAAAATCAGGAAATTCTTCCGATGGGCTGACCTTGAGCACGTTGTCAAAGACTTCTTCAATTGGCGAGTAGATATCATTGGTCACCACGCCATAGTCCATGGTGAGCGCAATGTTCATCGCACAGCTCGTCTTACCGGCTCCCCCTTTGAAATTATAAATTGTAATCAAGCCACCTCTTCTTCATTCTCTGTCAGCATCAGGCATCCATGACCAGAGCAGAACAAGCGTTGCAGACGATAAGGATTACAGAAGACTATTAAAATTATATGAATAAATTAAAATTTCCAGAATTAACTCGATGCAAGCTCCGGGCACACTTTATTTTATCTAAAAAAAATCTTGTCCTACAGGCCTTTCGCGGCCTACAGTCTGCCTCTGGAGAGGGCATGGCCTCTGCATCTTGTCAGGTAATGAATCGCTAATACAGAGATATAGTAAATGACGATAAGTACTTTTCTGGATCGGATGCGTCAGCAGAAGCTGCAGGAGATTGAGAAACGCCAACGTATTCATCCTCTTGATGCTTTGCGAGAGAGGCATGCAGAAGCTCCAGAAATAATGGACTGGCGAGAGGCGCTACGGTTGAGACAGCGTCCAGCTTTGATTGCCGAACTCAAAGCGCGTTCACCAGCCCAACAAAATGTAGCGAATCCAGACTGGCCTGAGATTGTAAAGGAATATGAAGCGGGAGGCGCTGCAGCAGTGTCTGTATTAACAGACGAGAGCTACTTTGGTGGAAGCTTGGACTTATTAGAGCAAGTTTCACAGCGGACTATGCTCCCTAGATTGCACAAGGAATTCATTCTGGGAGAATACCAATTGCGCGAGGGACGTTTGCGAGGGGCTTCTGCGGCTTTAATTCTAGTATACTATTTTTCTGAAAGAGAGTTACATGAAATTGCGAGTTGCTGTGTTGAAATTGGAGTGACTGCAGTGGTTGAGTGCTCTCTGCAACAGGAATTGCCGAGAGCTTTGGCGATTAATCCGGATGTGCTGTTATTGAATAATCGTCCCATTGCCACTCTACCTGCAGAACCTCAGCGCGGTTACTTGCAGGGGACGATCGAAACAACCCTGCAATGGTGGCGGGAAGAATCTGAGTTGCGACAGTGGAAGCAACAAGCAGGCAAGTGCTTGATCAGTGCGAGTTGCATCGACTCCAGAGCGGATGTTGAACACCTAAGTTCGGTTCCGCTAGATGCACTACTGATTGGCAATGCTGTGATGAAAGCTCCCAATCGAGTGGAATTTCTACGTCAACTTCAATCCTAATTCTGTTAGCCTACGGGAACCCATGGCCAAAGCCTCCTCCAACAAATCAGAGTTAAATGTCCTCGTGGTGGACGATGACGAGAATATCCGATTAGTTCTTCAAAAGACGATTACCAAACAAGGTTACCACGTCTCTACAGCGCGGAATGCAGAAGAAGCACTGAACATGTTGCAACGGAGCTTTTTCCACGTTGTGATCACAGACATCATGATGGGGGAGATGAATGGTTTGGAATTGATGCAGCAGATCAAGGAAATCAACTCGTTGATGCAGATCTATATTATGACTGCACACAGTAATCTCTCTCATGTGATTCAAGCAATGAAGGGAGGAGCCCACGATTATTTTGAGAAGCCACTGCAGATCGAAGACATCAACGCTACGGTCAATGAGGCTGCACGTCGGGTAACTCGTTGGAGCGAACTTTACAACCGACACTCCCGGCCACCAGTTGCTACATCTGGGAAAGGCTAATCACAAATCTCGCTGCACAATGAAGCCCGCGATCTGTTCTAAGGTGTGGCGAATACGATTTTTGGGGAGAGACTGAAGACTTTTCTGAGCTTGGGCAACAAACTGGCGGCCACTCTCAAGCGCATAGTGCAATGATTGATAGCGTTCCATCAAACGAGTGACATGATCTACATCATCCATTGTGATAGCGGTTGCTGTAAGGATTTGCTTGATTTGCTGGTGATCACGAGGTGAAGCTTTGTCAAGCAAATGGCTGAGAGGTAGAGTTATTTTGCGTTCTTTTAGGTCTGTTCCAACCGGTTTGCCGGTTCGATGACTGTCGCTGTAATCTAGAACGTCATCAACGATCTGGAAGGCAAGTCCGATCTGCATTCCATAATCATAGAGAGCCTTGGTCTGGTTGACTGGCAGTCCAGCCAAAATGCCTCCCATCTGTGAAGCGGCTGCAAAGAGGCAGGCTGTCTTGTTGGTGATGATCTCCAAGTATTCCTGCTCATTGGCACTGTTGAATGAGCGTGTCAACTGTAAGAGTTCACCACGAGCCATCCTAGTGGTGGTGTCTGACATCAGCTTGAGTAGTTCCAGATTCCCTAGACCGGTCAGTTGGTGGAAAGCCATAGAGAGCAGATAGTCTCCAGTCAAAACACTTGCCTCGTTACCCCAAATGGTGCGGGCAGCTGCCTGTTGACGACGCAGATCTGCTTGATCTACCACATCGTCATGGAGCAATGTTGCGGTGTGTAGATATTCAACAACTTGAGCAGCGACCAGCAAATCCTCAGAATGTGCGAAACCCAAAGCCCCACTGAGAAATACAAGTGCTGGGCGAAGCCGTTTGCCCCCAGAATTGAGGATGTGCTCTGCAACAGAGGTTAGCAAGGGAATATCGCTGCGAATCCCCGAGAGGATCTGGATTTCCAGTTGCTGGAGTTGAGGCTTCCACTCGGTGAGTAGTTCGCTCAGATCTTTTGCCGGCGCAATTGGACTAGAAAGTTGTGCGTAAGCCATAAATGAAATCAATGGAGGCAGACGCTCTAGTGCAAGTTGACCGAAGCGCTCTGGCAAAATCTAATGGAATCTGCTTTAATCTGGCAGTGCTTTATCCATTGAAAATGGCTTAAAAAAGCAAATGATTCTCAATAGATAAGTTGTTTTTGAATCCTAACAAAAGACTTTGTAGCGTCAAGCTTCGCTTGCTCACAGCTGTTCTACAAGACCGCCAAGCGTTTGTTTTCGCAAGAAAAACTAAGTAACTACCTAAGGTTTTTTTGTCATGCCTTTCACGCACGTTGCCCAAATTCTGACAGCTGACTTTGGAGTCGTCTCTGAGAAGCTAGAGCAACTACAGGCAGAGATGCCTGCGAGTATCCGTTGGGAAGATTGGAAGAATGCTGCTATCAAGCAGAAGCTCACAACAGAGACGGTGTTGCAACAGGCACTGGCACGCTACTATGAGCTAGAATATCGCGACGATTTTGACGTTCCTCAGTTACCAGAAGGCTTCACAGATAAAGTTTCTATCCGACATCTCAAGAATTTTGTTTTTTGCCCTTTTGCCTATGCCGATGGAATTTGGCAAGTAGCCGTTGAAAACCCTGCACGTACAGATTTGCTGGATGATCTATGCCGTACTTGGAGGCTGCGTTACCAACCGGTGATCTCCCACCACCAGGCGATTATCGATCTGATCAATCAGGTCTATGACAGTACTTCAGCTGCTACTGAAGAAGCTGTGGATAATCTAGATGACCAAGAGAATTTTGAGAGCATTCTGGGTGTGGAAGAACCAGAAGACTTGCTGGAAGCTAACGATGAGGAGCCAATCAAACGACTGGTCAATAGCTTACTCTGGCAAGCCGCAAAAGATGAGGCGAGTGATGTACACATTGATCCCTCTCCGAAGTCAACAGTCGTTCGCTACCGAATTGACGGTGTTTTGCACCAGGTGACTACCCTGCCAAGGCAGGTTCATGTGACGGTTGTGAACCGCGTCAAAGTAATGTCGCGGCTCGATATTGCCCAAAAAGGCTTGCCACAGGACGGTCGAACAATGGTCCTGATTGCGGGTAAGAAGATTGATATCCGAGTCTCCACGATTCCAACAGTACATGGTGAAAAAATTGTGATGCGTTTGCT
Organism: Deltaproteobacteria bacterium; assembly: GCA_002730365.1. The sequence continues at coordinate 2,310 of PBZZ01000028.1, read as the reverse complement.
CTACCAGAGCAGCAAATTGATGCGCCTAAATGAGTTGGGATTGAGTGAGGATGTCCTCAAGCCGTTCCGTTCGATGATTCAAAAGTCTGGTGGAATCGTGCTAGTAACTGGGCCAACTGGAAGCGGAAAGACCACAACACTCTATGCATCGCTCGGAGAAATTGATAGCCAAGCGCGTAACGTAATTACTATTGAAGATCCGGTCGAATACAAGATTCCCAGTTACAGCCAAATTGAGGTCAACTCACGCTTGGGTCTTACCTTCGCACGCGCGCTTCGCTCAGTACTACGACAGGATCCCGATGTGGTGATGGTTGGTGAGATGCGAGATGCAGAAACTGCTCAGATTGCCATCCAGGCTGCTCTGACGGGACACTTGGTTTTCAGCACTGTCCACACCAACAGCGCCCCTGCAACAATCACTCGTTTGATTGATATGGGCGTTGAGCCCTTCTTGGTCTCTTCAACCATCATTGGAGTCTTGGCTCAGCGCCTAGTGCGTCAAATCTGTTCTTCCTGCAAAGAACCCTATGAACCTCATCCAGAGCGGTTACGTGAGTTGGGTCTTGGTACCAGCCAAGTCAATGCGACATTTTACCGAGGTCGAGGCTGTCCAGCTTGTCGAGAAACAGGTTATCGAGGACGATTGGGCCTTCATGAATTATTGATCATGGGTGACTCCATCAAGGATGTGATCCTAAAGAGCAGTGACGCCAACGAGATCAAGCGAGCTGCATTGCGCCACGGTTTGATCACACTGCGAATGGATGGAATCCAAAAAATTCGCGCAGGATTGACCACGCTGGAAGAAGTTCTGAGTATCACGGTAGAAGACCAAGCCATCGAAAACCTACTTCCTGAATCACCATCCATCCCAGCCTAGCCGGTCCCTTTCCAGCCTGACTGAAACCCCAGCGGAGAATATGCCATGGGAGAAGTTCTGGTTCTAAACGCTGATGTCCAGCCCTACCGCTGGAATCCACTCAGCGTGGTGAGCTGGAAGTGGGGTATCAAGTCCTACTTTCTTGGCAAGATTGATGTGCTGGAATGGTACGCTCACGAATGCCGTTCTCCTTCAACACGCATCAAGATTCCCAGCGTGGTGATTCTGCATGAATACCATCGGGCCCGACTCCGCGTTAATTTCACCAAGCGTAATATTTTCATTCGGGATCTGCATCGTTGTCAGTATTGTGGGAAGGCTTTTCCTGTGATTGAACTGACTTGTGACCATGTGCTGCCTCGAAGCCATGGGGGACAGAATTCCTGGGAGAACATCGTCACTTGTTGCCGGGGATGCAATCGCCGTAAGGGACAGCGAACTGATATTCGACCCCTGCGTGAGCCGCGAGAACTGGACTACTGGGAGATGGTACATGCCGTCAAGCAAATGCAGATCACAGTCCCTGATCCACGCTGGCAACAGTACCTGCAGTGGCCAGGTGAACTCATCCAAATCCGCCATCCACATTTCATCTGAATTTCCTCTCAATTATCGCTAAAGTCTCTGCCCTCTCTGCCGATAACTTTATCAAGTTTTTCCCCATCTGTGTTTTAGATGAGAAAAGACTAAAGAAATTCGGCATTCTGCCGATGTTGTTATTTAAGAAATTACTCTGGAATGGATCACTTGCTCGAGATGCCCCGAAAAAACTGAATTCCCATCAGTATTGGGGACAATCTATAGCAAAGAGGTAGTTTGAAACTACCAAAAACTGTCTTCGTTCTTTGAACTAAAATGCCAAGGCAAGCTTGAGCAAAGATCTCAGCTGCCGAAACGTGCTAGTAGAGTTTCCTACTGACACCCGGGATGAACCCGCTTCCTGACGAAACCAACAGCGCTTCTTGAAGCTTATTTGGCTAAAAGCAAACGCTACCCGTCTCTGCTATGCTGAACCAGATCAGTTCACTGCGTCCTGCTAGCCGAATGGCTCTGGCACGGACACTCGTAGCTACTTTGTTTTGAAGGGCAATCGCTAATCTTCCTGTGCTCAAAGCCGAAAGGCCTTGGCACGAGTAGCTATGATCAGTTCACAGTAACAAAATAATGACAGTTGCTTTTGCCCGTATAGCTAGAAAGCCTTGGCACGTTGAATTTTGTCTTGAAGCAAATCTGTAGAGCAAAGTTGCCCAACTCTAGCTAGGTAATCTGCATTTATGAAGTACATCAGCTTCTGTAGAAGCAGATCTCGTCAAAGCAGCCAAGTTGCTCAAAGATACTTTGTTTAGTTTCATCCTGGTAGGCATAAAATCACGATATAAGTTTGCAGGGCAATCTCGTACGCGAGATTTCTGCCTGCTGAATGGGAG
>PBZZ01000027.1 GCA_002730365.1 Deltaproteobacteria bacterium | reverse complement strand
TGATTTTCCTGCGATTGAAACCTGGCTAGCATGGGTGCGTGCTCAACCAGGGCATGTGACGATGGAGGTTGTTTAGTGAAATAGGTGAGCAGTTAATCCGCAGGCTTCTCAGTCACATGTAGCAAGTCGTAAAACTTCAAAGGTTGCTCATCTTATATGGACAACCCAGGCCGGTCGGATTGAGTGGGGGCGTAGTAAGCAGCAGTTTTATGAGAGTCTGAGAAGAAAACGTCCACAAATGGAGCTTTTGAGCGAGTGAAAATCTGCACAGCCTCATCGGTTTAAAACCAGAAAGATGGCGAATCAAAAGTCCCTGCGGCAAGTCCTGTCCAGCTAGGTCGCATCTCGATCCTCCAAAAGACCTTCGTTCCACAGTTTGGACAGAAGCGATTGTGAAATTGCTACTTTGCGTTGTTGAAGAAGGAATAGTTCTTCAACTCACCAGAGGTGATTTGAATCTGAGAATCCTCAAAGTAGACATTCACGCTTGAAGCAGAGCCGGTTCGAGTCTGACAGTATCAGCAATGACAAACAGCTACGTTTATAGGGCTGCTGTGAGTCTCGTAACGCACAGCACCAAAGCTGCAGCTACCGCTATGAAGTTCTTTTTCACTCATGTTTCACTCAATTTTTGAACTTTAGGAATTTTGTTGATCAATGGGTTCAGGTTCCAAATCCTCAGAGGATAGATTGTGCAGTCGTTGATCATTTCACGTTCGCACCAATTTCTATTTGCTATTTCTCTGGCTCTGATTGTTAAATCAATCAGATTTTAGACAGCATAATGGAGCGAACTGCAAATCCTCAATGTAGAGAAAATGGAATTCGATTTTGAGAATTGAGAGAGATTGGCTGGTAAAGAATTTGAATGAATTTTTTGCTCAATCTGAATATTTTGATGCGAGGAAACGCATCAGTAGTATTGAAAAACGACCATGGAGGCCGTATGAAACTGACTCTTCTTGTTTTTGCTCTGTTGTTCGTCGGTTCACTTGCTGGATGCAGTGGCAAGCATGTCTGTAAAGATCGGATCACCAACAACACCGCAGTTTACTTCTTTGGAATGTGCTCCGGAGCCTAATTTTCACTGGAAATGAGGGTGGCTGGTCAGCACTCCGCTAGTCGCTGCCAGCCTTTATTCAACTGAGCGTTCCTCCTGCCTATTTCTATAAATTCATTCGATAATGAGCCAAAGCTTCGGTTGCACTGAAGTTCTGAGCCAGCTATACCTTCCCTTTTTGTCACAATTTTCAAAAAAATATTCATTACCTCCTGTCCCCAATCCTTCAGGAGAAAATCATACCCATTGCTCTGGGAGATCCTATGCGTGTTGGCATTTTGTGTCTGATGCAGGAGTCCAATACCTTTCTGAACCAACCAACTGAGTTTCATCACTTTGAAGATGATCTGCTGCTGACAGGCGAGTCAATCCGTGAGCAGATGGGAAACACACACCATGAAGTAGCAGGATTTCTGGAAGGCTTGGAATTGGCTGGGGTAGAAGCAGTCCCTTTATTTGCTGCCAGAGCGATTCCTTACGGGACAATTCAAAAGGAGGCTTTCAATCGGTTGCTAAAAATAATGATTAAACAAGTTGAAGCCACCGGGCCTCTCGATGGCTTTCTCGTCGCACCTCATGGAGCAACTGTGAGTGAGCTTCACCCGGATGCCGATGGTTTTTGGTTGAATGAGCTCAGGCAAACAGTAGGAGGATCGGTTCCCATCATAGGCACCCTTGATCTACATGCCAACTTATCTCCCATGATGGTTTCTTCGACTAATGCCCTGATTGCCTATCGAACGAATCCACACTTGGATCAACGCGCTCGTGGAGTTGAGGCAGCTGAGTTAATATTGAAGACTCTAAAAGGGGAAGCGAAGCCCGTTCAGCACGCAGCGTTTCTGCCATTTGTGATGAATATTGAAAAACAATGTACAGAGTTATCACCATGNCAGGAACTGTATGCCCTTGTTGACCAACTGAGACAAACAAAAGGGCTGCTTTCCTTGAGTATTTTGCAGGGATATCCNTATGCAGATGTTAATGAAATGGGNACCTCTCTATTGGCAGTTGCCGATGAATCGGCTGAAGTCGCTAATCAAGTTTTAGGAGACTTGTCGGAATATCTCTGGAAACGTCGTACTGATTTTGAGGGTACNGGAGTGTCCCTTGAAGATGCGATGCAGCTAATCNAGAAAGATGGCGCATGTACCTGTCTACTCGATATGGGTGACAACATTGGTGGTGGGTCTTCNGCTGATGGGACCTTGATTGCCNCGGAACTGCTGAAGCACCAGATTCCTAAATCNTTTGTCTGNCTTTATGATCCAGAGGCTGTTGAAAAGGCANTGGCAGTNGGTTCAGGTGGAANATTGGCCTTGGCAATGGGTGGAAAGACCNATCAACTTCATGGGACNCCCTTGGTAGCANAAGTAGAAGTCATTGGTTTTTTTGAAGGAAAATTTGAAGAGAAACAAGCTCGNCACGGAGGCTTCACTCACTTTGACCAAGGNCTGAGCGTTGTNGTTNGNACCGAAGGATTGACGATTCTGCTTACCAGCAAGCGGATGGCACCTTATAGCCTGGAACAACTACGTAGTTGTNGATTAGAACCAGCTGAATTCAGTGTCTTGATTGCCAAGGGAGTGAACTCACCGATTGCAGCGTATGAAGAAGTTTGTACACGATTTATTAGGGTAGATACTCAAGGAGTGACCGCTTCTAACCTGAATCACTTTGACTATNATCATCGACGGAAACCAATGTTNCCTTTTGAAAGANATTTTGAGTGGCATTTTTCTTCAAACTAACTGAGTGAAATTGTCTCTCTACTCAAAATTTATTCAATTCTAAAATCTCCATCTTATCTANNTGATAGCCCATCAATCTCAATAAAGAAAAATCGGAGAAGAAANTCCCCAGTGTCCATTNTTGAGTCGAACTCTTGCGTAAGNCCATTGGTNTTCACATTTTTCAAAACATTTTGAATCCAACTGAAACGCTACCTTTCTTGAATATTGGNAGGGTAGGCTNAAGCCAATTCGGTAGGCTGGAGAATCGATAGGACCCAAGTTCCCTGAAATACTTCCCTTGGTGAGAGCATGTATTGGTAAATTGATAGATTCTTGATTCATTTGGACTCTTAGCTTTGCTGTAGTTTTATNCGTGATCCGTAAAGCCAGCCCTTGAGTTGAAGAAGTGGAGTTTGTTGTATTGCCCCAAGTGCCACAATGAAAATGAACANAGCTTTCACTGAGCTGGTTCCAACTCGCATGTTGAATTGGAACTTCAGTTGTTCGTCTGTCCAGNGGAGAAACTACTTCAAAACCNCTGAAGCGAGGGATGNCTTCCAAAATCGTGGCTCCATCCAGTTCAAGACTTACGTCCCAGTTTGCTGCNTTACCTTTTTCGCCCCATCCTAGTTCAATCCAGACAATTGCTTCCTCNNCCCCNTCGAATTCNTCCGCCATTTTGCGCTCTGAAAACAAAGGCATGTGCCAACAATGCCGTTGTTCTGGNGTAAGCAATTCAATGTAATCAATTGGGCTGGTAGACTGGACTTCAATATTTCCTGGTTCACCAAGATCACGACAAATCGATCCTTGCAGCTGATTTCCAACAGCAAACTTGAGTTGCATTAGATCCCCNGTCATTGCCCAAGTGCGCTTCGCATTTAAGGCTTCCCAGACATCTTCACGCCGATCACTGCTGGCCCAAATGCCTGTTACACCATGGCCGTAGCTGCCAGGATGGGCGCTATGGTGATCTGTGTTGGCAATCACACCAAATTGATGGCCAAGCCCTAACCCGTAGCGCATGGANCCCTGGTGTTGCTGGAGGCCCCATAGAATGTAAAAAAGGCCGGTCANAGAGATCCTCTTCGGCAAAACCATGCGCTGAGGCAATCTCTACTAAAGGAGTCAGTGGATTTTCAAAACTATTCCAATTAACCCCCCTTGCCCCTTGGCGGTATCCGATGTGGTGTGGGAAGATTAAATAGCCCTCCTCAAGGTTCTCTTTGAAAATTCTTTGTCGAAGTTCTTGAGGCGAGTCTGCCAAAATCATTCTGGTAGATGGCTTCAATCCAACAATGGTGTAGTCACCATGCTCATTCGAATGAATCTCGTAGCCTGGAAATAAAACTATCTGATGCGCCGTTTCCNCTTTAGATATNCTCTCAAGATAGTTGTCCCAGTTNTTATGTAGCTTGGCGAAACCACGTTGATGGAATTGNACGATATGCTGGATNCTTGGGTCATGCTCATCCATGTCAGGCCATGAGGCATGACCGGTAATGGAGGCAAAATCCAAGCGNAGAGCTGCGTTTTTGATGGCATCGTCCAAGCTCCCGTGAGCGTAGGAAATATTACAGTGATTATGGATGTCACCATAGAGCGCTTGGTAATCAAAACCAGTTGTATTTTTCATCAGATAATTTTTTTAGCTGTTGCNTGAGGTTAAATTTTATTCTGCAAGCCAACACAGCCATCCAACCAGTTACCAATAGCAACCCGCCCAATTCCCTGCCTAATTCGACAGCNNCGTNCTTCATGGCAATTACATTCCAGAATGANCCCCAGTCGAATTGCTCCTCGCTCATCCAGAGATCCATTCCCACAAACAAGCTACTNAGNAAGACAATNATCCCCCAAATNAGCGGGATGGATGGTGGTAGNGGGCGGATCAGTGAGCAGANGGTAATGATTGCGGTGACNNAGTAACAAAGTATCCAACGNAAGGGGTCAGGATCGTTCCATTGAACGATAGCACTCAAGATCAGGAGGCCTGTCATCAGGATAGCGGTTACTNTCCAGATAAGTNATCTTTCAACCAAGAATGNCTTTCCTGCTGTAATTCACTTCTTGAANGAGTCTTGGCCTATCAACCTTTGACGGCTCCACCCGTTAGGGAACTGCCGATAGAACGGTAAAAGAGCAAGCCCACAACTAAGGGAGGTAAAAGGGACAAGATGATGACAGCTGAAGCCACTCCCCATTTGACTCCACCGCCGCTGGCCGAGAAAAAGAAGGAAGCTCCTACTGTAATTGGNGTGGCTGATTTGGTTGTCAACATCAGCCCGAAGAGAAATTCGTTCCAGGCNTAAACAAATCCNAGCACGGAGGATGATGCGATAGCNGCTACAGAAAGTGGCAGAATGATCCGTAGAATGATCGAAAGAGTGNAAGCCCCATCAANACGAGCTGCATCATCCAATTCTTCTGGAATATTCCTCAGGGTTGAAGACAGCAGGGCCAANGTCAGCGGCAANTTGATGATGCACATGATTAGCGCCAGCCCNAACAGGGTATCCAGCAACCCAACGGCCTGAAACATCATGTANAGNGGNATGGCAAAAATGATNAGNGGTAGAGCTCTTANGTTTAGCACAAAGGGTAGCAGCCAGTTTCGACCAAAGCCGGTTCTTACGATGACNTAGGCTGCGGGAAAGGCCAGCAAGAGCGCAAANAAAGCGCCCAATGCTGAAATGACCAACGAGTTCCAGAGGAAATGGAGGATATCGAAGCGGTCAGCCATTTCGAAAATCTTNACGTAGTTCGCGAAGGTAGGGGATTGAATCAGAATGGAGGGGTTGGAGACGATTTCTCCCTCTGACTTGAGAGAAGTCAGCAGCGTCGAAATCAATGGGAAGTTAAACAGCANTGCAGCCAGACCAAAGACCAGCCANCGGAAGAACANGCTCATGTGGTCTCCATTCGACGACTGAATCGCTCCAGCAAAGCAATCAATAACAAGGCTGCNAGGAANAGCAGAACGGAGGCTGCAACGGCTTGCCCGATATTTCCACCTCGAAAAAAGGCCTTGTAGATGTAGATGCTCAACGAAGTACTGGTCCCACCGGCTCCGCTGCCCACCAAAACATAGATGTTGTCAAAAACTCGGAAGGAGTCAATAAAACGGATGAAGAAAGTCAACAAAATGACAGGCATCATGTTAGGCAACTCCACCAACAACAANAATTGTGCAGAGTTGGCTCCATCCATCCGAGCNGCTTCTCGAAGGTGGGTGGGAATTGCTCGATAAGCNGTNTANAGAATTANNAGTGCGAAGGGGGTCCATTGGAGAATTTCAATGNTGACCAGTGTCAGAAACGCATTTTCGGTTCCGAGAAAGGCAGGACTATCCCCCACCCACTCCCANAGGTAGTANGGGATCACTCCCACAAACTCATGNAGGATCAGTCGATACATCAACCCGATNAGAGCAGGGGCCACCATCATTGGCGCCATTAGNANTGCCATTAGCCAGGGATGACGAGCCAACAGGGGTTCNAGGTAGATTGCCANGAACAANGCTAGGATNAGCTGTACCAGCGAAGCAGTGAGTCCNAATTTTANGGAGAATGCGAGGGCATCCCAGTAGGTNGGNTCNTGCAGNGTTTNNAAATAGTTTTCAAAACCCTGAAGNCGNGGAGAGAGGAGGTTNTCAAAAGTNACCTCCGAAACACTGTAAATCAAGTCCANCAGCAGNGGAAACCCGAGCATCACCAAAAGAAANAANGTGATCGGGGCTGTCAGCCAGAANTTCTCCTTACTGCTCACCTGCATGCTGNACTTGAATTTTGGGGTAAGAAAANGCNTGAAAGCTTACTTGAGAAGCTCAGCCATTCCCTTGCTGGTGGCNTGAAGTGCCTCGTCCAAGGACTTGGTTCCAGACCAGTATCCNGTGAACTGCTCAGCTTGCAGGGTGTAGATCTGCAAGGCAGAGGCAGAGGTTCCACCATTCATCACAAAGCCATAGCTNCCAGCNAAGTCACCCAACTTGATCAGGTCNGGNCGATCACCAGAAATCTTGTCGGTGNTGGATTTTGCCATAGCTGGNGAACCTCCNCCTAGNGCATANGTTTCCATGGCNTCCGCACCGGAGAGCCANTTCAAGAACTTNATCGCTGCATCCTTNTTCTTGGAGTTCTTGTTTAAACCNAAGCCCAGACCATGNATGTGCGTGACACGTCCAGCTGGACCAGNAGGAGGAGCNACTGTGCCGATTTTTCCNGCCACTGCAGGATTNTCTTCGGNGTTGTTCAAGCTACCGAAAGCAGCGTTCCATTGCAGCATNGTNGCNGCNTGNCCNGAACCGAAGGCNGCNTTGGCTTCAGCNTANTCNTANGAGGTNGAATCTTTNGGAGAAGCACCNGCATCATANAGNGTNTTNTACAGCTGNAGTCCTTGCCGNAATGCCCATGANTCNACCATGACNTTTCCNTTGGCATCAAGCCACTCACCNCCGTGAGACCGTGCGGTCGAATGCCAGATCATCATGTTGAAAAGCAAGTTCTTCATCTGCAGAACAGTTCCATAGCGTGTNGGNCTTGCNGAGTTNACACTCTTTGTGAAGAACAATGCTGTTGCNGCGTAGTCTTCCCAATTCCAGGTGTCAGGATTCTTNGGNGATAGNGTTTTGCCCANNTACTTCTGAGAAATTTCTCCATANATTTTCTGCCAGCCTGCATCACTCNGTAACTTATCAATCAAATCATCNCGATAGTACATGAAGTGAAGGCTGAGATCGGTAGGAACTCCGAANTGNTCTCCCTCGAACTGCATAGTCTTCAAGACTTTTTCCCCGAAGACATCNGTTGCTGCTGAAGGCAAACTNAGTGGTTGCATGTAGGGGGCATAGCGACCGACTGCGTAGGTAGCGGTCAAGTTGATGTCAAACTCAGTGGTGCCAGCTGCCAAGTCAGCCTGAAGNTTNTCCCAGAAACCATCGCGGTTGAAGAAGATCAAGCTGACGGTCCCATTGCTTTTACCAGGGCCTTCATTGTAAACCTCTACCGCTTTGCGCAGAGCTGTTTCTTCAGGACCCCCGGGCCAACCTAAGACTGTGACTTGTGCCCACAAGGATTTCACTGCGAATAGACTGACCAACAACACCAGTCCGAGTTTGGGGAACATCTTTTTCATCTGAATCTCAAAATGAGTGTGAGCAAACAGAAACACTAGGATGCTTCTGTGGTGAGCTAAGTGGAGAATTCATCTGTTTGAAAATACTCCACTTGAGATAGATCTGATACCGGAGTAACAGATAAGGCGAAACTTTTAACCGAAAGTGATCAAGAGCGCAAAAAGAAATTCTAAAATCAATGAATGTTTTCTTCTTTCTGATGAAGAAAAATCGTATTGAAACCGCTAAATTACGGTTGACATGCTGACTTTGTCAAATTTTTCATTCCTTCAAAATTGTTAAAAAATGGTTATGAATAATCAGCTAATCTATGTGGGGGGATATGCTTCTCCTGAAATGGAAGGTATTCAACTTTACAATCTT
>PBZZ01000026.1 GCA_002730365.1 Deltaproteobacteria bacterium | reverse complement strand
CAAGTTATGACAGGGAAACTCCTAAATTTGAGGACGGAAAAGAACAAACTCGATTGGGTTTTCGGCTAGATCGAGGCAACTTCAATGTGAGGGGTGGATTGGGTGAATCTTTTAGCTACCGTCTCAGAGTACGCCTTGATGCAAATTTAGATGAATCCGGTTACGCCGACGGAACTCAAAGCAGTTTGGAGTACTTTTTTGTAGAGTATCGGCTTGGTACCGATCTCGATTTAAAAATTGGTAAGCAATTCGTTTTGCAAGGTGGTCGAGAGGGAATGAGTAATAGTTTGAACATGTACCGGTATTCAATCCAGGGTGAGAGAATTCAGGGCCTGTACGAAGTAGGCCTTGGGTTGATTCAGGAATTTAGATTTCGAGGAAATGAAGTTCCACAATATGGAGTGCTTCAGCTGGTTAACCAGCCTAAAGGCAATGGCAAAAGCGATCAAAATCTTGGATACAACGCAGCATGGTATGGTGTGCTAGGTTCTGGTCTACTTGAACCAACATTTCAGATAGGTTTTTTTCCTAGGAAAAGTGAAAAGCCAGTTGATTCTTGTAGTGATCTGAAATGCTTAGTACCAGAGCAGTTGATCTCCGCAGGGACTAGGCTGAATTTTAATGAAGCTTATTTGGATCTAGATTTGATTCACGGTAGTTATTATGGGCTTTCACCAGCTAACAAATTGATTGAAAGAGAAGCAAGTACGGTTGCCCTTGAATATCGCGTTGATCCAAAAACCAAACCCGTTAAAAGCCCAATTCCATTTGCAAAGTGGACTTATGATATGGTCTCTGAATCAGGATTGGAGAGCGCGTTTCTGGATTACCGAAATGAAATCAGTGCGGGAATAGAGGTCTACCCCACAACAGATGAACGTCTGAGAATTCATGCACTCGGGGCATTTCAGAACTGGAAGGTGAATGCTGGAGCTTTCAATCAATATCTTTTCAATATGGGATTGAGCGCAAGATTTTAGGGATCTAGTCCTCTTCTTCAGCTAAAACAATCAAGGCATCATCATCACTCAGCGTGTATTGTCTATCTTTTGGGGGAATGATGTAGATGCCAAAGTTGTGTTCCACTTCAGTTTCTTGTCGACCTAGCTTGATCCCGAAACACACCTCATCTCTTTGTTGAGCCGCCAAGACACAGTCTGCAAATGTGACACTTAGTCCTTCGGGTTGTTGGAAGTAAAGGTCTATGGGCTTAATATAAACCTCGCTACCTTCTTTTTGAAAAAGATCATCATAAACACGCATTACGTCTTTCTCTAGGGCTACTTGGGCGAAAATCCTTGATACAAACTGGTTGGATATCAAGAAATCCTTAACACCAACCTGAACAATCAATTCAGTATTTTCAGAGTTGACGATCTCACTGATCAGTTTGGTCTCAGTAGGCTCTCCACTACTTTCCTCAGCTTCTCTGAAAATGTTGCGCACCTGAAGAAGCCGCATAATCGTTCTCGCATCGATCTCTTCCGCTTCATCTCCACTTCCTGCCAAAATCGCGACCGTGGTGTAGCCTGGGAGCCCCAAGTTATCCAACTCTTCTTCAGACTGAAAATTGATTTCATTGAATTTCATTTGAACATCAGGGAAGCTACTCGCAATTTTTTCAAATTCTTCACGAATTTCAGGATCAGCATTTGCCTCAATCAATAAGTCGACCGAAGAACCTGGTACCATGTAGTCGGCATACTCACTTAAAACAATAGGTGCTTTGTTATTCCAACCTACTATCAGGTGGTGTTCTTCAGGGAGCACTTTCTTTTGGTTACTGTAAGGGTAAGCTTTGGGCTCAAAAACTCTTTTGGATGAGAAATTTATGGTTGAATCATCCTCTGCAAGAACAACGATTTCATCCTGTTCTTGGAGAATACGGTTCCGAGGTGGATTCAACAAAATCTCACCAGTTGGAAGGCGCAACCCCAAAGGTACGCTTTCCATAAATTGGAATTGGAGATCACCGAAGTTTATCCCATTCCATCCCTCCTCAGGTTTGAAAAAATAAAATTCATTTCCTTCAAAGCCAACCAAGTCTGCATAGACCATTGCCAGACCCTTATTTCGTGAAGTCTGAACCAACATTCGAGCAAGAATATCAGCCTCATTCATAGTGGTCACTTTACCTTGGACAATTGTTTCTGCGAGTAGCCGGTAGCGCTCAATGAAAATTTCAGCAATGACGGGAGGGGCTTCCTCTCCTTTGGCAGCAACAACGGCCATGATTGTCTTAATCACTCTTGCATCGGCCAATTCCTTAGTTTCGTTGCTATCTGAAGACTTAGCATTGTTAAGCACGACTACACAGTGAGCATGCTGAATACCCACCCCTTTCAAGTTTCTAATACTGGTGGTGGAACCACTTCTGGTGATGATTTTAGTAGTTTTGAAGTCTTGGATAGAGTCCCGAAGATAGTCATCCATCGCTTCTTTGTCCATTTCTGCAACGATAACCACGACACCAGAGTCTGATTCATTGGCTACTATCAATTCTTTGATGATCTCAATCACTCTTTCACTAAAACCAACAATCAGTACATGATCTTCTTCAAGGACTTGGCTCTTGCCTTTTTTGAGGGTTGATATGCGATTTTCAAATTCTTGTGTGATGAAGGCAACCATGCTCGAGAATAGAACCAAGCCTATGAAGATGGTAACAATCGCTACGACCTTCCCTGGGAAGTTAGATCCTGCGTCTAATTCTGCTAGGGAGCCAGAGTCAATAATTTGAAAAAAAGCGTGCCACAGAAGGAAGGTACCATCCTCAATTGTTTTATCGGGAAAAATAAGGAACACAACAAAACGAAGTGTTCCCATGACAACAAAAGCAACAAAAAATAAAAATAATAGAGAAAGGAAGACAGAGGTTCCGCCTTTTGACATGAAGCTGTCTAGCCAATATCGAAAACGCTCATCCCAGCTATAACGATTTTGCGGCATGTTTTGTTGTTGATTGATGCTAATTAAATACTGGTATCCTGTTCCCCCCTTCAAACAATTCCAAAGGTACAGGATGTAACCTGAAGCGAAATTGGTTAAAAATCAAATCTGCTCTAAACTCTTAATCACTTCCTCTCCCATCCTCTGGCAACCAACGCTTGTCTTTCCTTCTGCCATGATGTCACCAGTTCGGTAGGTTTTGATCGTGTCTTCAACAGCTTTATGGATCAATTCGTCTGCCTCTCTAAGGTCAAGTGAGTAACGGAAAAGCATCCCTACAGAGAGGATCGTAGCGAGTGGATTTGCTAAATCTTGCCCTGCAATATCTGGTGCCGAGCCATGCACAGGCTCATAAAGGCCGACCCTTCCTCCAAGGCTTGCTGAGGGGAGCATGCCAATTGAACCGGTGATCATGGCGGATGCGTCGCTTAAAATATCGCCAAACATGTTGGTGGTAACAATCGTATCGAATTGCTTTGGTGCTCTGATCAATTGCATGGCGGCGTTATCAACATACATATGGCTTAGCTCTACGTCTGGATAGTCTTTGTGGACTTCCTGAACCACATTTCGCCACAATTCGGTAGCTTCAAGCACATTTGCTTTGTCGACCGATGTCAAACGACCACTACGTTTCTGAGCAGTTTCAAAACCTACCTTGGCTATTCTGTGAATCTCAGACTCAGAATACACCAAAGTATTGAAGCCAACACGCTCTCCGTTTCTGATCTCAACTCCTTTGGGTTGGCCAAAGTAAATTCCCCCGGTCAATTCCCGGATGACCATGATGTCAGCACCATCAACGACTTCTGGCTTTAATGTAGATGCCCCCACCAACTCACCGTAAATTTGTGCTGGTCGCAGATTGGCATAAAGCTGTAATTCTCCACGTAATCCGAGTAGTGCGCGCTCTGGTCGAACGGAGTAGTCAAGAGCCTCCCACTGAGGCCCACCAACAGCACCTAAAAGAATGGCATCTGCAGCTTTACAAGCCTGGAGGGTTTCGTCAGGTAGGGGTGTTCCCGTTGAATCGTAAGCAGTACCTCCGATTGGTACTTCAGTGAATTCAAGTACTATCTGAAAGCGCTTCGCCATGTATTCCATGACTTTGCGAGCTTGTACGGTGACTTCTTTCCCGATTCCATCACCTGGAGTGATGACAATATTCTTAGACATCTACTTCCCTTTTTACGAAATGGTCAACTAATTGAAGAATTTTACTTAAACCTAAAGCAACAATGATGTTATCCTGCAATCTGCGAATGCAATTTGCAAATCCAGTAATTCGTATTCGTTTTACGCATCTGGTCGAATTCAACCCAAAGACTTTTCACTTCATTTCAGTTTCCCCAATACACAATCAATTTCAGGATTATGCGAAGTACGTTTTTTGACAGACCCTTGGAATACCAACTGCTGACTGCCAAAGAGGAATGGCTTCAGGGGGAACCTATTGAAGGAAAGCTATCTATTCGAAATATGAATCCTGAGAAGGTGATAGCCATTACGGTAGATGTGCTTTTGGCCTACGGAAATTTTCGAAAGATTAAGGCTGGTGAAGAGAATTGCTGGGAGGTGCTACATCGAGAAAATATTCAGCAGGATCAGAGTCTGGATGGCAATCAGCAATTGTCGTACGATTGGCGGTTTAATATGCCCAGCGATGCGCCAATCACAGATAAAAGTGGTAGTTTATTTCTACTTTTCGGAGGGGAAGATGTGTTGAATCGGGGAGGCAGATTGGATGTTCGAATAAAGATGATGGAGTTACTGCAGAGTTTTCTCCAGACGTTTGCGACTCAATTTCAGTTTGTTCAGAAAAGTGCCAAATACAAAGATGGTTGGACAGAAGTTCAGCTAGACCCTCCAACAGGCAGCAGGGAATTTCCGAATTTAGAGCATGTGTTGTGTTATCTAAGAATGTTGGATGAAAAACTTGAGTTGAAATATCGCTGTAAAATCAAGACTCTCAAAAAAGACGGCGAAAGCATGAAAGTGCGGGGGAAATACTTAGAGGTCAGTCAAACTTTGGCAGCCGATGATTATTTCCAGACAAGTGGCTTCCCAAATAGATCACGTTTCCGAGAAATGATTGAGGTTGCCCTGTCAGAAGCCAAGCCTACCGTGGTTTTCTAAGTTTGATTTTAGATCCGTTCTGCTCTTTAAACCTATCATCATTTGCCCCAAATCATTAACCACTTCTGACCGATTTAGAGCGTAAAGATGCAAGCCTGTAATCCCCTCTTTGATCAAGCCTTCTAATTGTTTTTCTGCGTGATCCAAGCCGACTCTCAGACTATCCTCAGCATTACCCGCAAAACGTTCTAAATTCTTAATCAGTTGGCTTGGAACCATGCAACCACACATCTTTGCGAATCTCTGAATCTGGCTGAAAGATTGAGCACAGATGAGTCCAGGAATGATAGGAATTCTTACCCCCTCTCGATACAGCTGATCACGCCAACTCAAAAATTTCTGATTTTCCAAGAAAAACTGACTGATTACAAATTCAGCTCCTCTTTCAATTTTATGTTTCAAGAAATACCGATCCATTTGGGAACTAATGGCGTCAATATGTGTTTCTGGATAACCGGCTGCACCGATTCCAAAACGTCGATCTCGAGAAAGGTCTTCAATTAATTCACTTGCGTAGCGGTAGCCTCCCGGCATTGGCTCAAACTTTTTCTCAGTTGTGGGCGGGTCTCCACGAAGCGCCATGATGTTTTCTACTCCCTCGCTTAAAAATCGCTCCTTAAGAAGGCTCACATCTTTACGGGTGTGACTGACGCAGGTCAGGTGGGCCAGTACCTCAATTCCTAGCTCGTTACCAATAAAGCCAGCAAGGTACTGGGTGTTTTGCCTTGTGCCACCTCCAGCACCATAAGTAACGGAAATATAATCAGGCTTGAATGCAGAAAAAGCTCTTAGCTTTTTTTGAAGATTCGTCATTCCATCTTCTGTCTTGGGAGGAAAGACCTCGATTGAGAAGACGAATGGCCGATTATGATACATCTCGATGATGCGCATTGGGCTCAATCAACTATAATTTTATTTTTCAGGCAGCTTTTGGTTCATAACCCAGAACGGGCCCCAGCCAGCGTTCAATTTCAGAGAGAGATTGTTGTTTCCTTTTTGCGTAATCCTCCACTTGATCCTGGCCTATTCTGCCCACTGCAAAATAGCGTGATTGTGGGTGAGAAAAATAAAGACCACAAACCGAGCTGGCCGGCCACATTGCAAGGTTTTCTGTAAGACTGATTCCTGTGTGTTGGCTTACTTTCAAAAGATCAAACAGGATTAGTTTTTCGGTGTGATCTGGTTGAGCAGGATAGCCTGGCGCCGGTCGTATTCCTTGGTATTTCTCAGCAATCAAATCTTCCTTGGAGAGCGCCTCACTTTTACCAAAGCCCCACCATTCGCGCACACGCATGTGAAGATATTCCGCAAAAGCTTCAGCTAAGCGATCTGCCAGAGCTTTGATCATAATGGCGTTGTAGTCGTCATTTTGACGAGAGTATGCTTGTGCGGCTTCTTCTACCTCATGGCCTGTAGTCACAGCAAAACCACCAATATAATCTGCTTTTCCAGAATCAATTGGTGCGATGAAATCGGAGAGAGAGTACTGAGGAAGTGAACCTTCTTTGGAAATCTGCTGTCTTAGACAGTGAAAGACTGTCAGGATTTTTGAGCGCGAATCATCATTGAAAACGATGATGTCATCGCCAATTGAATTAGCAGGGAAAAAACCAGCAACCGCCCTGGGCTGAAACATCTTCTCGTCAAGGATCTTCTGAAGAATTTGTTGAGCATCGTCGAATAATTTTTGTGCTTCCTGTCCGATTTTTCTATCCCCTAAGACTTGGGGAAAGCGTCCCCGAAGCTCCCAAGCGTGAAAGAAAGGTGTCCAATCGATAAAGGGGATCAATTCTTTCAAGGTTNTCGCAGGGAACAAACGGCTACCTGCTTCCAGGTGTTTGCCACCAAAAACTCGAATACCCAAGAAATCAGGAATAGGAATTGTGGTCTTTTNCCAATCAATCAGAANATGCCGCTTTCTAGCCTCCTCTAGGCTTANTANCTGTCTTCGCCCACTTTTNTCAAAATATGCTTCTCTTCGTTTTTCCTGTTCGATTCGAATGTCAGCAATGAATTCGTCAGAATGTTTTTGGTTCAGCAANTTTGAAACAACATTAACTACCCTAGAGGCGTCAAGAACATGAATNACTGGATTTGAGCGAGAGGGTGCTATTTTTACAGCTGTATGGGCTGCGCTTGTCGTGGCTCCTCCAATTAACAATGGTAGAAAAAGGTCTTCACGTTCCATTTCTCTGGCAACGTGAACCATTTCATCAAGAGATGGTGTGATTAAACCTGATAAACCCAGGATGTCTACTTGTTGCTCTTTCGCTGTTTGAAGGATCTTTTCACAAGGCACCATAACACCGAGGTCGATCACCTCGTAGTTGTTGCAGGCCAGCACAACACCGACAATATTCTTCCCAATGTCATGAACGTCTCCTTTCACAGTGGCTAGCAGGATCTTAGCTTTAGTCGAAGATTCAGAATTTTTCTGTTTTTCTTGCTCCATGAAAGGGAGTAGATAGGCGACGGCCTGCTTCATCACTCTCGCGCTTTTGACCACTTGTGGAAGAAACATCTTCCCTTCACCGAAAAGATCCCCCACAATCCTCATCCCGTCCATGAGAGGTCCCTCAATCACCTCAAGAGGTCGATCAAATAATTGTCGTGCTGCCTCTGTGTCTTCTTGAATGTAGTCCGTAATTCCTTTAACTAGAGAATGAGTCAGACGCTCCTGGACAGTTCCTTCTCGCCAGGCAAGAGTTTTTTTATCAGATTTTGCCTCTGCTTGATAGCCTTCGGCAAATTCAATTAACCGCTCAGTTGCATCTTTTCTTCTGTTCAGTAAGACGTCTTCTACTTTTTCCAAGAGTTCTGAGGGAATTTCCTCATAGACTGCAAGCATCCCTGCGTTGACAATTGCCATATCCATTCCCGCTTGAATGGCATGGTACAGAAACGCGGAGTGCATTGCTTCTCGGACAGGATTATTCCCACGAAAAGAGAACGAGATGTTAGAAACCCCTCCGCTAACTTTTACTCCTGGGCAGACTTGTTTAATTTCCCTGGTGGCTTCAATGAAATCGAGTGCATAGTTGTTATGCTCTTCCATTCCAGTGGCTACTGTCAGAATATTTGGATCAAAGATTATGTCTGATGGAGGAAAGCCGATGGACTCTTTCAAAAGTTTATAAGCTCTTTGGCAGATTCGAACTTTATCTTCCTTGGAGGCAGCCTGACCTTGTTCATCAAAGGCCATCACGACAGCAGCTGCGCCATATCTGCGAAGAGTTTTAGCCTGCCGAAGGAAAACGTCCTCACCTTCTTTTAGTGAAATTGAATTGACTAATGCTTTCCCTTGAACACATTTCAAACCAGCTTCAATTACGGACCATTTTGAGCTGTCAATCATAATCGGCACTCTTGCGATATCAGGCTCCGAGGCGATCAGGTTTAGAAAGTGAGTCATGGAGGCCTCACCATCCAAAAGGGCCTCATCGAAATTCACATCGATAATGTCAGCTCCTGCGTCAACCTGCTGACGGGCGATGGTGAGCGCTTCATCAAAGTCACCATTCAAAATTAATTTTTTGAATTTTGGCGATCCGGTGACGTTGGTTCTTTCACCAATCAAGAGAAAACCTTTGTCAGTGGTGGCGTTTAAAGGCTCAAGACCAGCGTATCTGCTGAAGTTACTAATTTTATTAATCTTTCTAGGTGTCATGCTTTGGACAGTTTCCACCATTTGCACGATATGCTCCGGCGTAGTACCGCAGCAACCGCCCACAATATTCATCCAGCCTTGCCCTGCGAAATCCTGCATGAAATTGGCAAACTCTTTCGGTGTCTGGTCGTACTCACCCATCGCATTTGGCAAACCTGCATTAGGATAACAACCCATGAAAAATTTGGATTTCGAACTTAGCTCTTCGAGAAAAGGTCGCATCTCTTGAGCCCCAAGTGCACAATTGATTCCGACTGCTATTGGATTGGCGTGTTCAATGGAGTTGTAAAAAGCTTCCAGAGTCTGACCGGAGAGAGTTCTGCCCGAGGCATCAGTAATGGTCACTGATAAAAAGAGGGGTATGCGAATATTTTGTTCCTCAAATACTTGCTCAATCGCGTAGATTGCGGCTTTCATGTTCAAGGTGTCAAAGCTTGTCTCACACAAAAGAAGGTCTATCCCTCCTTCAACCAGCGCCTCCACCTGCTCCTTGTACGCATTGACCACCTCATCAAAGTTGACTGCCCGATAAGCAGGGTTGTTGACATCCGGGGACATGGAGGTGGTTCGATTCGTCGGACCAATAGCACCAGCGACAAAGGCAGAATGGAAGGGATTTTCAAGCTGGAATGAACTTATAGCATCTCTAGCAACCTTGGCTGCATGATGATTGATTTTGGAGACCTCGGATTCCAGCTGGTAGTCTGCTTGGGAGATTCGATTTGCGTTGAAGGTATTAGTTTCAATGATGTTTGCACCGGCTCGCAAAAAATTGAGGTGAATTTCTTTAATGACATCAGATTTGGTAATGGATAGTAGGTCGTTGTTTCCTTGAAGCGCATTAGTATGTTCAGGGTAGAAAGATCCCCGAAAGTCTTCCTCTGTTAGAGGGTATCTCTGAATCATGGTGCCCATCGGGCCATCAAGGAAAACAATTTGTTTGGTCAACAAAGCTTGTAGGCGTTGACCATTGATGTTGGTAAATTGCTGTTCTGAATTCATTAAACTTTCCAGATCAGTATATGCGTATTTAGTGATGATCTTGGGAATATGCTACAGCCGTGCAAGAAAAGCAAGGAAAATGGGTGGTCTAGAGATTCTAATTTTACTAAATGGACGTTGATAAGTTGCCTTAGAAAATAGACAAATACGTCATTCTTGTCTTCAGGAATGAAATCGCTGAAAAGCATTGCAAATTCGATTTGAGATTCTTAGTTTGCAGTACTTTTTTCAAATTTTCTGTTCGAGAACAATATGACACCTGCTTTAGCAAACTAACTTCTTGAATCAGATTATCGAGTGTCAGCTGAATTACCCGATAAATACAGAGATTTATGCAAGGGGTTACTGAGTTTTTTGCCAGAAGAAAGAATTTTTACTGATTAGCTCAATTGTCTTGCTTACGGCACAGACGCCAGTTTTTACCGAATGGTGCCAGAGGTCGTTGCAAAAGTAGCTGAATAGAGCGAGGTGACTAGTCTCCTGCGCTTGGCATATCAATTAGAAATCTCAGTAACATTCAGATCTGCGGGTACAAGTCTCTCAGGACAGGCGATTACGGACTCTGTGGTGGTTTTATTAGCAGGAAACTGGAATGGTGTAAAATTAGAGTTCAACAGCGAAAGAATAGTCTTGGAATTAGGCGTGATTGGCACAGGAGCAAACGACAT
>PBZZ01000025.1 GCA_002730365.1 Deltaproteobacteria bacterium | reverse complement strand
TAACAAAGGAGATCATTTGGTTCCCTGAAGAAATAACATTTGGAAACTATATAAGGATGTTAGAATTCCCAATAATCCGTTGGTTTCTCAATAGTGGAATACAAGCCATATGTGCAACAACATTAACAGTCATTTCCGGTGCCATGGCAGGCTATGCATTTTCAATTTTAAAATTTCCAGGAAATAAATTAATTTTTTTGATATTTTTATCATCAATTATGATACCACCAGAAGTTGCTTTAGTCCCTTTATTATTGGCATTCATAAAAACAGGATACGCGAATACATATATTTCCTTAATTCTTCCAACAATTGCAAATGTCTTCAGCGTGTATATTTTCCGTCAGTTTTTTATAAATCTTTCAAAAGAATTAATTGAGTCAGCAAAAATGGACGGAGCTTCACACCTGAGAATATTCTACTCGATAGCATTTCCTATGGCAAGAGCTCCATTAATAGCAACAACAGTAATAATATTTACATTGAATTGGAATAATTTTGTATGGCCATTACTAGTCACTTTTGAAGAAAATATGAAAACATTGCCTGTTGGAATTGCCCAATTCTCTCCGGTGACTGGTAATTACACTCAAGAAGGTTATGCACTCAAGATGGCTGCTGTATCTTGTCTTGCTATTCCAAGCTTACTGTTATTTTTCTTTCTTCAAAAATATTTTATTACTGGTTTATCACAGGGTAGTGTTAAGGGATAATTATGGAATATAAAAAAAAATTATTTATAGGCAATGAATGGATTGACCCATGTGATAATGAATTTATCAATACTTACAATCCTGCGACTCTAACTAAAATTAGTGTGATTCCACGTGGCAAATCAATCGACATAAATTTTGCTGCAGAATCAGCAAAGAAAGCACTCAACGAAGAATGGAAAAATTATACTCCGCAAGACCGAGGCAATCTTCTTATGAAGTTTGCAAATATGATAAGGGAAAATTACAAAGAACTTGGAAAAATTGAGTCTGAAGAAATTGGAAGACCAATTAATCAATCTGAAGATGAAATCCAATCTGTAGCTGACTGTATTACATATAATGCTGGTGCAGCAGACAAATTAGAAGGTAAAGTTATTCCTGTAGGTAATAACTTTGTTGATTTTACAGAATTAAGACCTATTGGCGTAACAGGTCACATAGTCCCTTGGAATTTTCCCTTAGGAATGGCATTCAGGTCAGTGGCCCCAGCTTTGGCTGCTGGTTGTACAGTTGTTCTAAAACCCGACGAAAATTCTTCCTTGAGTGCGCTTGCATTGGGTAATCTCATTTGTGATGCAGGATTCCCAAAAGGTGTATTCAACATAGTGACCGGCTATGGAGAAGAAGCTGGATTGCACATTTGTGAAAACAAATTTATCAATCATATTACATTTACCGGGTCTGTAGAAACAGGTAGAAAAGTTTATAAAAATTCTACAAATACTTTTAAGACAGTTGTTCTTGAACTCGGTGGTAAAAATCCGATGATTATATTTGAAGATGCTGATGTCGACAGAGCGGTAAATGATGCTATTAAAGGAGCCTTCTCAAATTCAGGTCAGGTTTGCTCTTCCTCATCAAGGTTAATCATCCATGAAAATATTTTTGATCAATTCATTTACAAATTTAAAACGCAGGTTTCTAAATTAAAAGTAGGCAATCCACTAGACAACCCTGATTTAGGCCCCGTGGTTTCTGAAAGTCAATATAATAAAATTACTGGTTTGTTACATAACGCTGTTCAATGTGGTGCTGAAGTAATTTGTGGAGGTAATTCTCTGAAAGGAAGCTTGGGTGGTTATTTTATAGAGCCTACTCTTTTAAATAATGTAAACAAAAATCTCTCTATTACTTCAGAAGAAGTTTTTGGACCAGTTGCAATTGCATATAAATTTAAAACAGATGAGGATGCTTTAAATCTTGCCAACGGTTTAGATACTGGACTAGTAGCTGGCATTTTTACTCGTGATCTTTCTAAGGCACTTCTACTCAAAGACGAACTTGAATTTGGCTCAGTATGGATCAATGGTTGGTTCATTGGGGGTTTACAAGCCCCAAATGGTGGTGTGAAGAATAGTGGATTTGGCAGAGAACGTGGTTTACCAGGTCTCATGAATTATGTTTCAATTAAAAACATTGGAATTTGTAAATAATTATTAATGGGAGATTTATGTCAATAAGTAATATACAACACCATCCGATGGTTAAGTATCCCGATACTTGTGCAAATCAAGTTCAAGTACGCTGTTTAAAGAACGGTGATTTGTTTGCTGTCTTTAATGAAGAAAGATATCCTTTTCACCATGACACAGGTCAAACTGTTACAACTGTCTCAAAAGATGGAGGTCAAACTTGGTCTAAACCCAATGTAGTCGTTCCTTGGACGCAAACTACCGGGAGTTGGGACTGTGGAGTTTGTGAGCTTCATGACGGCACTTTATTAATCAATTTTAATATTTGCGGTTTTTTCAAACGAGGGATGAAGCCAGAGCAGCCTTCTTGGGCTGCGGGACCACTGACAAAAGAGTGGGGAGATTGGACATGGACCTACAGAACTCTTGGATGGCTTGGTACCTTTGTTATAAAGTCGAAAGATGGAGGTCAAACTTGGTGTGATCCTATTCCTGTAAACGTAAGGCCACTAAAGCACGGTGGTGTGAGAAACGGCTGCTGGCAGTTACCTGATGGTGGTATATTGATGGGCTTGTACGGACGTATTAGAGGATACGAAGAATATGGGGAGGGTGAAACTACTCGATCAGCTTTAATGAGGTCTGATGACGGGGGTGATAACTGGGATTACTATTCTACATTGGCTTATGATCCTGCCAGTATCATTGATTATGAGGAGCCTGCAATCCTAAGACTTAAAGACGGTAAATTGGTGTGCTTTCTCAGAACTCACATCAACCCAAGCCAGGACGCCAAAAACATGGCTTATGTAATCTCAGANGANGATGGNTTTTCATGGACTCATCCCAAATTTACNAATATTTGGGGCTACCCATTTGATTTNATTCATCTTCAAGACGGCAGNTATCTNATGGTTTATGGTTACAGAAGACCTCCATATGGAACCCGAGGNGTCATATCAGATGATGGTTTAACATGGGATATTAAAGACGAGTTTGTTATNCGTGAAGGNGGNGTTCCNGGAAAGGTATTTGANGACAGACCTTCTTCAAGTCTGGGTTCTGGTGCAGGTCTTTTTCAAAGTGGTGGGGATATAAACTATAATCATCCGGGGGTTTTTCAGCATATTTCTTATCCAACAGTTGCTCAAACTCTGGATGGTACTGTAGTGGCTTGCTACCATGAATGGTCTAATGAAACTAATCCAATCCAATTTCTTCAGGCTACAAGGTTTAAGGTGGATGATAAGTAAAT
The DNA here is from genome assembly GCA_002730365.1 of Deltaproteobacteria bacterium. The sequence goes on along the minus strand of PBZZ01000025.1, from coordinate 20,650 downwards.
GAGGCAATTATCAGTCATTTTAAACATGTTCTATCTCATTATAAATGTATTTTCAAAATTTCAGATTGCTTTCAAATCGTCCTTTTTTAAACTTTTATAGGACTAGATCCAATAGTTTTCGACAATTTTGGACGAGAAATTTTCTATGAATCAAAATTGCCAAGGTTTATCCAAGCACGAAGTACAACAATATCACGATAACGGTTGGATCGGACCGTTAACACTAATTTCAGAATTAGAAATGGCTGAGTTCAGAAAAAGGCTTGATATTGAAATTTTTGAACCAGCCCTTGAAAGTAAAATAGATGAAAAAAATTTCTGTCATAATCGGCATTTGGATAATTCAACGGTGTATCAGTTACTAACTCATCCAAATTTGGCAAAAAAGGCAGAAAGTATATTGGGACCTGATATTGTTCTCTGGAGAAGCAATTTTCAGCTCAAATTGCCCTTAAGCCAACAAGATGAATGGGATACTGGTGTTCCCTGGCATCAAGATAGTGCATATTTTCAACCTTCACCCAATGTCATATTATCTGCTTGGATAGCTATTGATCATGTAGAAAAATCAAATGGATGTATGCAAATCTTGTCTGGTAGCCATAAAAAGCTGTGCCCACATATTCAGAATGACGGTTTAGAGATGTTTGAGAAAACTGCGGATATTGATGCTTTTGAGCCCAATAATTCTATATTCATAGAATTGAATCCCGGAGAATTTATATTTTTTGATGGAAGTACACTTCATTCATCGCTACCTAATAAATCCGAAACCAGAAGACTTGGAATCTCCCCAAGGCTGACCGTGCCTTTCGTAAATTTGGGCGAAAGGTGGAGCAATAGTGCTCTTATGCTTACTGGAAAAGACTACATGGGAAATTTTGATATCATGCTTCCTCCTTCCTTATGAACTGATTTTCGTTTCATTATTTATCAACTCTCATATCCAATTGAACTAGTTCGTACAATGTAGCCTCCATAAATTTGGTAAGCTGACAAGATTTCTTGGATTTTTTCGCTCATACTTACTTAATAAAGTAGACTTATCGTTTTTATAATGTATACAAGTTGAAGGCGAACATATTTTAAGTTCGTAGACTTCGCTTCATTATTTTGGGTGAAGTACAGTGTAACATTTCTCCATTTTGTAATCACGCGGTAATGTCCGCAATTGTTCAGGAGTTCAAATGAAGAAAATCATCTCTATCTTGAGCTTAGTCCTACTGACATCTGTAGCGACTGTCCAGGCTGCTGATGAAGTTAGGTTACGACTAAACTGGATGTATTATGGCTCACATGCGGGATTTGCGTATGGCAAGGATAAGGGGTTGTACAAAGCCGCCGGGATTGATCTCGATATTCGCTCTGGCAACGGTTCATCTTCCGCACACCGACTTGTAGCTAACAAAGACAGCCATTTTGCTTACGGGTCTTGTGCAGCAATGGTAAATCTAGCAGCCAAGGGGGCTCCAATTGTTTCTGTCGGAGTGATTGACGCAACCGGGACGGAGGCAATTCTTGTTAGACCGGATAGTGGCGTAAAAACTGTTCAGGATCTGAAAGGGAAGAAAATTCTGACAACTGCCAATGCAGGAGTGAATACCTTCTTCCCGCTAGTCCTTCAGAACAATGGCATGTCAGTCAGTGATGTCAATCTGACCAATGTACCTGATGGTGCCTTGGTTTCAAGCTACCTCCAAGGTTCAGGAGGAGCAGTGGCTATTCTCGGGGGTTTGGATGACAAGCCAGCCGAAATCAAAGCAAATGGCGGGGATGATCCCGTATCCTTTGCCTATTCTGATTATGGTGTGAATCAGGTTGGCTACTGCATTTCTACGCATCAAGACACCCTGGAAAACAATCCTGGATTGGTCGAGCGCTTTGTTCGTGCTTCTGTGATTGCCTACAAGGAAACGGAGAAAAACCCGGACATGGCAGTCAAGTCTATGGCAGATATTGTTGGAGGTACCATGGCAGAAGAAGCAGGCATTGCCCAAGCACGATCTGTTTTGGATGTTACTCTTGGAATTCTTTACTCAAAGGGGAATACAAGTCGGAAACTTGGCTATCACGTAGCCTCCGACTGGGAAGACATGATCTCGCTGATGAAAGAGTTCAATGATCTGCAAACAAATAATCCATCCTCGGCATTCTACACTAATCAGTTCATTCCCTGATATAATTAAACTCTTATGGGAGGTGTGTTAAAACCTCCCATCTCCTCTATTCGTTATCTTGAATACAGCAATTAAGATTCAGGGGGTTTCTAAGGCCTTCGTGACTGATGACGGGCCATTAGTCGCCTTTGGTCCAGCTGATTTGGACATTAAGCATGGAGAGTTTGTCTCACTGCTTGGCCCTTCCGGTTGTGGAAAATCCACATTGTTAATGATGCTGGCTGGTCTAGAAAAACCCTCTTCAGGGAAAATTTTTTTGAATCAGACCCCGGTTCAGTCTCCGAGAAATGACATTGGGGTCATGTTTCAGGATAGCACCCTTGTTCCCTGGAGAACGGTTCTTGGAAATATCGAATTACAGTTGGAATTAAGAGGGGAGAGACCAGAAAATTTTCGTGAGCAAATCGACTCTTTATTGAATTCAGTCTCGCTCAAGGGTATGGAGCAAAGAATGCCCCATGAACTGTCAGGTGGAATGCAGCAAAGAGCAGCACTCTGCCAAGCTTTGATTCATCAACCTCAGACACTTTTACTGGATGAACCACTCGGCAAGTTGGATGCGATGACTCGTGAAAATATTCGAGGAGATTTGCAGAAGCTATGGCTCGACAAAAAACCAACCGTAGTGATGGTAACTCATAGCATTGAGGAAGCTGTGCAAATGTCAACTCGGGTCTATCTGATCAGCCCTCGTCCAGGAAAAATCGATAAAGTCGTTGACATTGAAATGGACTACCCAAGAAACCTAGCTGTCAAACAGGATCCAAGATTTATTCAGTACATTGGGGACATTCACTCGGTTTTTCACGGCTATGGGGTTCTATGAGTGGAAAAGCCCTGAAGCGTTTGGTTCGTTGGGTCTCTGAATCATGGATGATGTTTGCCTTCTTCGCTTGCTTCTTCCTATTCTGGGAATGGTCGATTGATTGGTTTGAGGTTCCACAATACATCCTCAACAAGCCCTCAGAAATCATTACGAACTCTGCTGCCGACCTCCCCCGTTTGATGCAATACACCTATATCACTGGCTTGGAAACTGTTCTGGGATTTGTGGTAGCAATCTGCCTGGCGATTCCCATTGGAGTCGCGATTACTTTTTCGAATATTCTTCGCAAAACGTTGTATCCATTCCTCGTCAGCGTGGAAATGGTCCCTAAGATTGCTTTTGCCCCCTTATTCATTTCCTGGCTGGGCTTTGGCCTGCTCCCAAAAGTCATTATTGTCTTTTTGGTATGTTTCTTCCCGATTGTTCTAAATGCGATTCTGGCCTTTGGCTCCTTGAGTCAGGAATTGGATCGATTTTCCCAAATCACTGGCTCCTCTAGAATCAAAATTTTCCTGAAGATTCGCATCCCATTTGCTCTACCCCAGTGTTTTGTAGGCATCAAGTATGCTGCCATCAATGCCACAGTGGGGGCCGCCATTGCAGAATTCATAGGTAGTGACCAAGGCCTCGGCTTCTACATTCAAATTGTAACTGGCAATATGAGACCTGATCTAGCTTTCGCTGGAATATTTCTTTTGACCCTTTTAGGGCTAGGCCTTTTTGGGATTGTTACTCTCGTCGAGCGGCTGATGATTCCTTGGCATATTTCACAAAGAAGAGGCTAACACGTGAGCTTTCCAGAAGACTTCCTTCACATCTGCCAAGATGACTTCTCAGGCATTTTGAGGGGCAAAACTCTTTGTCACCCAACTGAAAAACCGATTCAAGACTGCAAAACAGGATGGATTCCAAGCAACGCACTGATTACTTTTTTTGGTGCCCTTACGCCATTGCCAGAAGTGGAGGTGGGTGATTTACAATTTGTTCCAGCTCTTGAGAGACCAATTAGCATTACAAGTGAGGATAGGCTGATAAATAGCCGATTGCTCTTCGGCAAATTTCTTAACCTGGATGGTTCACCATGGTCTTCTTGTACACGAAGTATTTTGGAGGATGCCCTCGGTCAACTTCGAACGAAATATGAACTGGAACTCGAAATCGGTATCGAGCTGGAATTTTATCTATTGGATAACTCGCGCAGCTATTTAAATGCTTACTCTCTTGAATCTTTTATTGAGGAAGAAACATTTCTTGCTGAGTACGCTGAACTACTGATTAGCTCTGGTGTGGGATTGAAGTCCTTGCATTCAGAGAATGGAACTGCCCAGTACGAATTGACGATCAATCGCACTTCTCCGATGGAAGTAGCTGACCAGCTGGTGTTGAGCAAAGCAATCGGCCAAATACTAGCCACCAAAAGGAAACGGCATCTATCATTTTCACCGATTGTTGATCAAGCCAAGGTAGGCAGCGGCCTGCACATTCATTTTTCGTTACGCAAGTTGAACGGGCAACCCTGTAACCTTGACACTAACGACAAGGTTTCTGAACCCGCAGGGTCTTTCATAAATGGATTGCTTGGTCATCTGGCCGCCCTACTCGCTTTCACATCTCCCAGTGTCATTTCACCGATGCGCTATAAACCACCCCGTTGGACAGCCTACTACAACAATTTTGCAGTAGCTGACCGAAAGGCAGCAATTCGAATGACACAGATCGGGGAGGGGGACCAGGCAACTCATTTTGAAATGAGAACAGCAGATGCCAGCGCGAATGCGTATCTCATGCTAGCTGGGATGATTCACGCTGGGATCCTGGGGTTGGAAAAGAACATAAAGGAAGTACCCTCTGTACCCACGTCTAGTGCACAAAAGAATAAACATCCAAATATTTATCGTTTGCCTGAAACGCTAGAGGAATGTCTTCAACAACTTGAGCACGACATAGACTTCATAAAGAAATTCGATCAAGAATTTTTGCGCAGTTACCTTGCCGTCAAGCATTATGAAATTCGTCTTCTTCATGGAAGAAGTGAGGCAGAATTGATTCAACTTCACACCAAACACTATTGAACTATGAATTATTCCCAATTGAAAAAAGACCTAGAGGGTCTATATATCACAATTCCGACGTTGTTCAACGATCCCGACATGAGCATCAATGAGGACGGAATCCGGCAACATGTCTCTTTCTTGAAGAGTAATGGCATCAATCGACAAAATGCTGTCTTACTCGCAGGAGGCGCAGCAGGGGATTTTTCAACAATGAGTTTTGAGGAGCGAGTTCGAGTTGCCGGAATTGTCAAAAAAGCTGCTGGAGACATCCCTGTCGCAGTGGGAGCTCAGACCACCAGCACTATGGAATTACAGCGACTGGCCCAGGCAGCTGAGGAAATTGGAGCTTCATTCATCCAGGTTTCCTGCCCGTTCTACTTCAACCACACTCAGGATGATTTTTACGAACACATCTTGGCTGTCAGCCGCTCGGCAAACATTGGTCTAATCATCTACAACACTTTCTGGACAAGTGCTGAAGTGTCTTTTGGGATGGTGGAGCGATTGATTGAAATTCCACAAGTTGTTGGTCTCAAATGGGCTACAAAAAGATCTGTAGCGATGGAGTTTGAGGATGTGGTTCAGACCTTCTCATCTAAATTAACAGTCATTGATAATGACCTACTTTTCCCTATCAGTCATATGCTGGGAGCAAAGGCTTTCGAAGTTCATCTCTGTAATCACTGGCCAGAGTGGGGTGTCAAGTTGTTGGCTACTTTGGAAGCGGGTGACTATAAGCAAGTGGAGCTGGATATGATTAAAGAGGCTTTGCCCTACTATCGACTGTGGAAAAAAATTGAACAGACATACACAGTCGGAGATGGCTTTGTGGATAAGCTCTGCATGGAGCTGATCGGGCTTCCGTCAAGCCGTTGCCGTCCACCTACAAGGGATATTCGTGAACAATACCGTGAAGAAGCACGCCAAATGTTGATTCAGTGCGGGACTCCAAGGGTGATTGCTGCATGAAAATTTATTCTTATCAAGAGCTTACTGAGCAACAGCAAAAAAGATTGCTAAGCATTCAAGGAGTGGAACAAGCCTATTTTTACCAAGGAAATGAGAACGAGACTGACCCTCCTTTGGATTTTCTCAACTCCTCTATTTGTTTCGGGAATCCCCCAGCGGAGTGGCTGAAGCATATTGATCAATTGAAGTGGATTCAATTGATATCAGTGGGGTTTGGAGAGTACTTGCCACATGCAGAACTTATTCATCAAACGGATCTAAAGATCACCAATCTTAAGGGTTTCTTCGGAGTCCCTGTCGCTGAATCTATCCTTGGTGGGATTTTTTCGCTCTATCGCCAGTTGAATCAACTCGCAGTGATGCAAACAAAGAGAGAATGGGCTGGGGATGATTTACGTGAATCACTGAAAACATTGAAGGGAAAAAAGGTCGTTCTCATCGGTAGAGGTGCCATCCATCAGCAGTTGCTTGCCTACTTGGCGCCCTTTCAGTGTGAGATTTTTATGTTTGGTAGCGACTACAACGCGGCTGAATTAGAGCAAGCACTGAAACAAGCAGACATCTTGGTTAGTACCGTTCCCGCCACTCCTCAAACCAACAATATTCTGGATGCAGTGCGCCTGGCTTTACTACCCAAACAAGCAATTTTTTTGAATTTTGGTCGCAGCAACATCGTCGATACAACAGCGATGATCCAGATGCTGGAAAAAGAACAGCTGGCTGGAGCTGTGCTAGATGTCACTGACGATGAACCTTTAAGCCCTGAGAATCCACTTTGGAATACTCCTAATCTCCTTCTGACTCAACATACTTCTGGAGGAATGCCCCAAGAAACTGATAGGAAATTGGATTTTTTCGATAATAATCTTCAGCGACTCCGAAAAGGAGAAGAGTTGATTAACGAAATTGACCTTAGCAAGGGGTACTGAGATGCCATTGATCAGTCAAATAAGAACTTTATTACTGAGTTCCCCTTACGCCCATGCAGATCATCCCGAAATTCTTGAGTGCTTTCCGAATGGTCCCAAACGCACGGTAGGCATGGTGGAGGTGACTCTGGACAATGGAGTGAAAGGAGTTGGAGAAGGTTATCTCGCTGTATTTGCACCTGAAGTTTTCAGATCTATTGTGGACTTGTGCAGACCCTATCTGGAAGGTACGGATGCATTCGACCGCAAGGAGCGAGTTCGGGACTTGTGTCGGATTTGCGATTATTGGTCACTACAAGGGGCTGCACGACACGTGATCAGTGCTTTCGAAATTGCCTTGGTGGATGCCCATTCAAAAAGTCTAGAAAAGCCTGCTTGGCAGCTTTTTACGGATTCTCCAGACACAAGCATCCGAGCTTATGGGAGTGGCGGCATCTGTGATACCAAGGAGCACTTCACCCAAGAGATGGACATGCTTTCAGAATTAGGCATTGATCTCTTTAAAATTCGCTCAGTCAAAACGGATATTTATCGCACCGCTTGGGTTTTAAATGAAGCAAAAGACAGAGGGATGCAGGTAGGCGTAGACATGTGCCAAAATTTGGCAAATCCTCCACAAGCGGTCAACGACGTCGTTCAGTTCATTGAACAAACTCAAAATCTTTCAGGACAGGAGATGGCCTTCGTTGAGGAAGCAATTGGGCCCCACGACACCGAAGGATTCAAAGAATTGAGAAAAAAGACACGTGTTCCAGTCTGTGGCGGAGAGATCATTACCACTCCTTGGGACATGATCAGCCGCATGAGAGATCATGTGTACGAATTTGTTCAGCCTGATGCTTCGGTGATTGGTGGTTTCTCTGCGTTGGAAGAGATTTTTGCGGCATCGGAGGAGAGCAAAACCGCCGCAGTGGTTCATGCTTGGGGAGGGCCCGTCGCAATGATGGCCAATTATCACGCAGCATTTGGGCTAGGAGGAAAATTGGTTGAGTACCCTATGTTGGCTTTTCCTCTTGGAGATGTATTGCTCGCAGCTAGCTTACGAATCAAGAAGGGACACATCATTTGCCCTACTACACCAGGAATTGGGATTGAAATCACTCCTGAAGTTGAAGCAGCATTCCCCTTTGATTCAGAAGCTGTTTACTCCTGCAAACTGCTGAATCGTGGTGCCCCGAGTGATGAATCTTGGAAAGACTGAAAGGTCAGAAAGTAGTTCTCCGTGAGCAACATCCGACCTCTAGAAAAAATTGATCGTTTCAGCCTCCGAGATCAGGTTCTCACTTCGATCCGCATTGCAATTATCACTGGAAAGTTGAAAGCCTCTGATAAGATTTCAGAAGTTGAATTGAGCGAACAGTTGGGGGTCAGTCGCACCCCTGTCCGAGAAGCAATTCGTACTCTGGAACTACACGGCTTCATTGAGGTCTATCCAAAAAATGGAACCTATATCGCCAGCTTTAACTCAGAGGAGTTACAAGATGGCCTTCATGTTCGTGTAGCTTTGGAGGAATTAGCACTCAAACAGGCACTCGAAAGAATGAATTCGAGCGAATGGCAAAGGCACTGTGATCATCTCGAACGCTTGATTCAATCAATGTTTACAGCCGCTGATAAACTGGATCCTATTTCCGACATAGAACTGGATATGGAATTTCATACGTTGATGATGGATGCTGCACAAAATCGGATTCTCAGCCGAAGTTGGAAACTGTCAGGAGCTTCGAACTTCATTTGGTCTTTGGAACACGTGCTTTACCCTCATACAAGAAATGAACTAAGCGAACATGCCAATCGACACGTCTCATTGTTGGAAGTCTTAAGGGGCAGAAATTTGGAAGCCTGCTTGGATGCGCTCAGGCATCACATTCTTCGCAAAATTAGTGATATTCAGATTCTTGGTGTTGAACCAGACCCTCAACAAAACTCTGCATGAGAAAAATTCGACTTAACTATTCGTTGCCTTGGTTTCACTAAGCATTCCTGGGCCAAATATCCCGAGGATAACACAAAAAACAACTATCAACCCCAAGGCCCCCTGCAGGCCGATCAATTCGGCCAAAAATCCAATCGTCGGTGGCCCCAATAAAAACCCACAGTATCCTAAAGTAGCAACTCCAGCGATCCCATTTCCAGCAGAGACACCAGGGATGCGGCTCGCCTCTCCAAACATAATCGGGACAATGTTTGCCAAACCAAACCCCAAGCAAGCAAAACCGAGCCAGGCTGAGAACGTTGTACCCCAGACAAGCCCAATACCTAACCCGACGGCCCCAAGTGCAGCGGTGAACCTGACGAGTTGAACTCTACCTACCTTTAGGATCACCCAATCACCGGTCAGTCTGCCGATCATCATTGTCATCGTAAAAATCGTGAAGGTTAGTGCAGCTTGGCTTGGGGAAGCTTCAAGAACTGAGCTTGCATAAATTGCAGACCAATCCACTGCAGTACCTTCCGAAACCATTCCCAACAAACACAAAAGGCCAAGCGAAAGGACTTTGCCAGAAGGTCTTACAAGCAATGAAGTTTTTTCACCTTTTTCCTCCTGCCCCGAGGGAATCATCAAGAAGGATGAAAGTCCAAGGATCACCGCCAAAATCAAGGATGAACATGTTACGTGTTGGAGAGGTGTAAAACCCATAGTCAGAGCAAACGTTGCAGTCGCCCCCCCAGACATTGCTCCTAGACTCCAGAGTCCATGGAAAGATGACATGATGGGCTTTCTTAATCCACTCTCGACCATCACAGCTTGGGCGTTCATTGCAACGTCCATGGTTCCGATCCCTGCTCCAGCAATGATCAGAACAAGGATGATTATTGGAATCTGATCTAACCAAAAAACCAAAGGAAGCAATAAAATTAGCAGACACCCTCCCATAATCACAGGAAGACGGCTGCCGAATGTATGGATCACCCTCCCAGCAAAAAGCATCATCGTGACCGCCCCAATGGCATGACACAACAACAATAACCCCATTTCTGCTTCAGTTAGCTGAAATTTATTTTGAAGCCAAGGAAGGTGGGGTGCGATCGAGGCAAACCCCATCCCGTTGGTTAAGAAAATAAACGAAATAGCGAGGCGTGCCTTGCGGAAAGACAACGCAGAATTATTCAAAGTTTCTTTTGTTCTTGCGTGAGGAAATTAGAGAAGGATAAGGGCAACAGATTTTTATGTAGTTCAGAATTCAAGAACCAAACTTTTTGTTGCTCTTGCTAGGGGAAGGGTGAAAATTATTTTTGATCTTGCAATCCGTAGGTGGAGAAACCTCTCATAGTTTCATCAATCTGAGCCTCTGTCAGAATGTTTGGGCCACCGATCAACAAGCTATGGTAGTACTGCTTAGATATGGTCTCCAGTTCAACAGCCAGCCACATTGCTTTGTCCAACGAAGTACCTGTTGCAATCATCCCGTGATTCGCCAGTAAGCAGCAATTTCTGTCCTCCAAAGCCTCCAAAGCGTATTGTGACAGTGCCTCTGTACCGTATCGGGCATACGGAGCGCAACGAATCGTCGCCCCCCCTGCCGCTGCAATCATGTAGTGGCAAGCTGGTATTCCCCGACCAGTTATCGCAATCGTGGTCGCAAACGTTGAATGAGTGTGAACCACCCCATTCACTTGTAGGCGTGACTTGATGATGTCCAGATGAAAGCGCCACTCTGTTGATGGCTTCATGGGGCCTTCCCAACTTCCATATTCTCCCTCTAAGGGCATAGAAGCAATCATTTCTGGTTTCAATTTCTCGTACGGAATCCCGCTGGGAGTAATCAACATCCGGTTCTTGTATCTAGCAGAAATATTCCCGGAAGTACCTTGATTGAGTCCAGTTGCGTTCATCCAGAGACACTTATCAATGATTGCTTGTCGTAATTCTTTCTCAGCCTTGGTCATGGGAATTGTGCTCCAATGGGGTTATTAATTCTCAACTCAGTGCCTGAGTCAAAGAGAATTACAATTTCTAAAAAACATTTTTTCATAAATGACTAAATTCTATTTTTCAGCAAATGATCCACTAACTCGACAAATCCAGCTCCGCTTTCTTGGCGCGTCACCCAAGTTGGCGGGTGTTGCAGTTGATTTTTGAAATTTTGCACATTTGCCACGCCAACAGCATTTGGGAAGTACTGAAACATCGGTTCGTCATTTGGGCTATCACCCACAAAAATAAACTTCTCTCGTTGTTCGCTCAATTCGAAACCCAATTGTGAACTTACAAACAATTGACATGTCGAGAGCTTATCGTAATCCCCGAACCAACCATTGACGTGAATTGATGAGATTTTGGCAACAGCGCCTGAGTCTTCAAATATATTTTTTATCTTCAGTACTGATTCGTTGGGAAGTGGGGCAACATCTTCACAAAAGTCTACAGCCAAATCCGCTTCTCGGTAGGCCTGATCTTCACTGATTGCTGAACCAGGAACCTTTTGGAGAATTTCCTTTTTGAGGGTGACAAGTTTTTTCTGGTCTTCCAGTCGCTGTTCCTCATTTCTTATGTAACATCTGCGCATTTTCACAGTATTTCGATCATAAGCAAAATAGAACGCACCATTTTCGCCAACAACGCCATCAACTGGCCAGAAGCGAGCAATCATATCACACCAGCCGGCTGGGCGACCTGTAATGGGTATGGTGAGTAAGCCAGCTTGATGAAGCTTTTCAATAGCAAGGTACGCTGATCCCTCCAGGCGGCCATCAGTGGTCACTGTGTCATCAATATCGAAGAAAACTCCACGAATATTTTGACAAACTTCTGTTGGAATATGCTTGATCAGGCGCAATTCATTTCCTCCGCAGCAAAATCCTCTAATATCCCTGCATCGGCGGCAATGTCCAAAAATGAAAATCTATTACGCATCTCTCGGCAATGGACAATCGCATCGCGATAGAGGTCAGCCTCTACTCCAAGCTCCATATAGTTGACTGGTCCACTTGAGGACTTCAGCAACTCCTCCATTTCTTCGACTGAAATCAAAAAAGGCTGAACTTCATCTTTCAATTCTGTCCATATCTCTTGTAATCTCTGATTGGCTTTTTCTAAGGCCATACCTTCAAAAGACTTCTTGGCAAACTCATCTCTGCATTGTTTGGCTATTTCTTTGCCCATACGCCTTTCCATATCCGGCAGATCAATGATAGTTGACTTCAGCGTCGGTGGTTTATCGCAACTGAGCAACTTAGTTTGAAGTCTTGCCATCGTTAGCGAAGCCACTCCTACTTGTTGTCCATGAAGAGTTCCAGGGTGTCGATCTCCAGCGAAGCAATCTATGTAATGAGAAATCTGATGTTCGCCCATTGAGCCTGAATTAGAAACTCCTGAGAATGAAACCCCTAAGCCCCCCAAAGTGAGAACTCGGTGTAGGTACCCCATGGCCTCAATATCCCCCTTTGGCAGTTGTCCAGCACGGGAATTCAGTTCAGGTTCATCTTGCTCTTGAATAATGTAAGGAGACTGCAGGTAGAGCGTTCCCAATAAACGGTGAGAAAGCCACCAGTCAACTTGGGCGACTGAACGACATAAACAATCTCCTAAACCAGAGGCTGCCAAATAGGGTGGTGCTGAAGCAGAAACACTTAGATCGACAAAAAAACCCTTTGGTGCATGTGATGGTAATGAAATCTTAAGTCCAGAATCCAAACGCATTGAGGCTGTAGCAGAAGTATAGCCATTCATTGAACCGGAGGTGGCAAAGACCGCATACCGCTGGCCATTCAGCATTGTTGAATGTTTACAAATGTCATTCACTTTTCCCGAGCCGCAAGCAACAACACCGTCAAACGAACTAAATTTTGGCCTTAGCTCTTCAACGAAACTCAGGTCAGCATGAGGATGATCAAGAATTATCACCTGCATTTCACCAGATGCCCTGAAGGCATTTTCTATCCTTTTTCCGAGAACTGTGTAGGTAGTCTCATCACATACAAGCAATAAATTTTTGCTCAAACCAATTTGATTCAGGAGTTCAACTTCTTGTCCTTCCAGGCTCTCTTTGATTACGATTGATTCAAAAGGTACCGACGCCAGCTCCTGTGTCTCAGGATTCATCCATTTACCGGCAACCAGGTCGTCAATTAATTCCGTCCAGTTGTCCATACTTTACAATTTTCTATCAGTTGGTTTTTTTGAAATATTTCTCAATGAAGAGATTGATTTCTCCAGAACTTTCTGACTTTTTTAGAGCCTAAAGCTTGGGTTGATCATGTAAAACAATCGGCGGAGCAAACACCTTTAGCGAACAAATGCCTCATTGAGGCCTCCATCCACGTTCAGCAATTGTCCTGTTGTTTTGGAAAGTCGCTCTGAGGCCATTAGAAACAGAGCTTCTGCCTGATGATCAGCGGAAATTTCTGTTTTTAGTAGAGTCCGCTGAGCATAGAAAGTAGCCAGCCGATCTCTCAACGTTTCCGTATCTTCTTCTTCATTGAAAGGTAATTGATATTTCGCGAGGGATGATATAACCCGATCCCTGGGGAACATACTGCTACCGGCAACAACAGTCGCTGGAGCTATGGCATTCACGCGAACTAATGGAGCTAGTTGAATAGCTAATTCACGCACAAGATGGTTCAGAGCTGCCTTGGAACTGTCATAAGCCAAGCTTCCAGCCTTACTGACCGTCGCATTTACTGAAGAAGTTAGGATCAGATTTGCGGGAAGCCCCTGTCGCAGCCAAACCTGCTGCGCTTCCTCAGCAATTATCGCAGGACCAATTACATTCACATCGTATGTCTGACGCCATTGACTATCGGAAATTCGACCGGCATCATCCGGAGGAAAGAAAATTCCAGCAGTGACGATGAGTGTATCCATTCCACCATAGGCCAGGACAACATCATTAAATAAGCGATCAACACTATCTCTGTCCGTCATATTTACTGTTCGGGCGAGGGTGGGGCCACATGAACTCAAGCCAGTTCCAGCGACTCCAATTCCCAAACCAACTTTCTTTACCAATTCATCTGCGGTTTTTGCCGAACTAGAGGAATCGAAGTCAGCACATATCACATGTGCACCCTCTTTCAAGAGTCGATGACAGGTAGCTTTTCCAATTCCAGAGCCTGCCCCTATAACAACAGCCACCTGTCTGGACATTTCTTGTTCTGGGGGCATTCGTCGGAGTTTCGCTTCTTCCAAAAGCCAATACTCGATATCAAAAGCTTCTTGCTGATCTATGGCTACGTACTCATCCACAGCCTCCGCTCCACGTATAACCTCAATTGCACAATTGTAGAATTCAGCGGTGACTCGGCTCTCACTTTTGTTTTTGCCCCAGGCAATCATGCCAAGGCCGGGAATTAGAACAACACTGGGGTTGGTATTTCTGATGGCCGGCGAATCATTGTGCTTACATCGAGCATAATAAGTAGAGTAATCCTCACGATATTTCTCCAGACCTAATTTGATCAGACTTTTCAGTTGATCTACATTCTGGTTGTGAGGATTCCAGGGAACATACATTGGTTTAATTTTGGTTCTGAGAAAATGATCTGGGCAACTAGTTCCAAGCTCTGCCAAGCTAACTACGTCCTTGGAATTGACGAAGTAACGAATCATGTCATCATCCTGAATTGTGGCAACCAATCTTTTGTCTGAACCTACCTGTCCACGCAACCAAGGGAGAATTTCAACAAGGGTCGCCTTACGCTGCTCTTGGGTGAGATCAGGATACTGATTTCCTCCAAATGTAAGTTCTCCTTTGTCATGCTTTGCAAGGTAGGCATCAGCTTTCTGAATAATTTCTAACGTCCATTCATAACATTCCTGATCACTATCTGCCCAATTGATGACACCGTGGCCTCCAAGAAGAACTCCCCTCGCCCTTGGATGATCTTCACAAATTTTTTGAAGCTGCAATCCAAGATCAAACCCTGGTCTTTGCCAAGGGAACCAAACCAAATCATCACCCCAAATTTCATTTGTCAGTTCCTGGGATCTTTTGGAGGCGGCTATTGAGATTACCGAGTTGGGATGCATGTGGTCTACGTGCTTGTGGGGTATGAAGGCATGCAGGGGCGTATCGATGGATGCCGCACGTGGATTCAGATTAAAAGTACAGTGGGGGTACATCCCTACCATCTCGTCTTCAATACCAGTTTTGTATCCTTTCAAAGGTGCAGATTTATATTTTGAGATGAGATTAAGTAGCTTTTGTTGGTATAGAGAAGAGAAATTCTCACGCTTGGATGTACGTAGATCACCTCCAGAACCCTTCACCCACAACACTTCAGTTTCCTCAGCTGTTAAAGGATCAGTTTCAATTAACTTCGCAGAAGTATTTCCCCCGCCAGTATTTGTAATCCGTTGATCTGAGCCCAGTAAATTTGAGCGATAGATGAGCTTACCGACTGGATCGAGTGCCT
This sequence comes from Deltaproteobacteria bacterium, assembly GCA_002730365.1. The sequence goes on along the minus strand of PBZZ01000025.1, from coordinate 5,334 downwards.
TAGCGTAATTTTCGTCCCAGTTAGGGTATCGACGGTTTGATGGCTTAGGATATTTCATAGTCATCTCATTAAATATATCTAAGAAAGGAGTTCGGTTGGGGTGGAAATGTTACAGCAATCGTAATTGACAAATATTCAAAAATGATGAGGCAAGGGGGGCGTATCTAATAATTAACAGATTAGCAGAATAAATTCCTTGAGGTAGGTTTCAAATTAAAGATCAATTAAAATTAATTTAACCTCTTAATATGATGTAAATACCAATGATAAATCCCATAATCATCGAAACTTCAATAGCAGCAAACTCTTCTACAAATCGCATCCAAAGAAATTGAATTCCAATGAAAGTGATTACAGCGATAAATAGCCTATCAAACCAATTATTTTTTATAGGAAGAAAGCCTTTCCTCATGAACTATCCTTTCACTGCCCCAAAGGTTAAACCAGATACGATGTGACGTTGCACAAGACTGATAAAAACCAATGCAGGGAGCATGGATACAAACCCTACAGCAGCCATGGAACCCCAATTCGTGCCAGTAGTCGTCACAAACTCAGCTAGTCCAGTGGGTATGGTGCGAGCATATACACTAGTCAGGGTTGCGGCCAATAAGTATTCATTCCATGCAAAAATCCAACTCAACAATGCTGTAATTGCAATTCCTGGAGCAGCTTGTGGGATAATGATTCTAAATATGACAGTAAAATAATTCCCACCATCGATTAAAACAGCCTCATCTAATTCCTTAGGTATTGTGTCAAATATACCTTTCAGTAACCATATAGCAAAAGGCAGATTGAAAACACAATAAAGTAAAATCAATCCTAATTTTGTATCAAACAAACTCACATCATCATAACGAAAAACAATTGAGAAAAGCAGAAAAAGGGGTAGTAGGAAAGCGGCAGGAGGTGCCATTCTATTTGTCATCGTCCAGAAGAAAATATTTTCAGAGGCTGCTAGCTTCCAGCGTGATAAGGCGTATGTTGCCATTATCGCGAGAACAGTTACCAAGATTGCGTTACAAGATGCAACTATTATTGAGTTCCACAAGTATTCTGCATAAACTCCATCAACAAAAGGCTTTGTAAAATTTTTCCAGTAGATTTTTTCAAAAAAAGTTGGCGAAAAATCTGGTTTCCCAAATAGTTCAACTGGACTTCTTGTTGAAACAACGATCATCCAATAAATTGGAATGATTGTAATCATCGAAAGAATACTCCAAATGATAAATTTTACTATCTTTGTCAAATTTCTAAGCATTCGACTCATTCTGTTTTGAGGTCATAACTACGTACAGTAACCAACAAATTACGATTGTTATATAAAGAAGGAATATCGACATTGCAGAGCCATAGCCATAGAAACGACTCTCAAACACTGACCTCCAAATATGAATTCCAGCTAGTCGGGTTTCTACACCTGGCCCCCCACTCGTCAACATCCAAATCTCATCCACAGCCTTCAGAGAATCCATCAACCTTATGAAGACTACAACGAGTAGTACGGGTACCATCATAGGAAGCGTGATATGAAAGAAAATTTGGATTCCATTGGCCCCATCCATTTTGGCTGATTCATATGGATCTTTTGGCAAAGCACTCAATCCAGCTAAAAGGGTTAAAGTAACAAATGGCGTCCAATGCCATATGTCCATAAAAACGATCATCCAGAATGCCTGTTCAGCATCTCTCCCATAATTAAAAGAGTATCCGAACCATTCTTTCAAAAAATGAGGGAGTGGGCCGAAGCCTGAAACTGTAAACAATTTGAATATCGATCCAACAACAATGGGAGCTACAACTAAGGGGAGGGTATGAACAATTCTAAATAAAGGTCTGAATGGAAAACTTTCTCTCAATGATAAGGCTAATAAAAAACCAATCATAAATTCAAAAAAAAGTGTAGCGAAGGCGTATTTGATTGATCGCCATACACTTAATAGAAAATCCTCATCAAAAACTAATTTTCTAAAATTATCCCCTGCAATAAATGTCATCTCATCTGATTTTCCCAGTGGATTCCAGTTGTAGAAACTGACAATTAAAACGTAAATAAATGGTAGCAGCCCAACAATCAGAAGAATGAAGATTGTTGGTGATAGGAGATACCAGGGAATTCTTTTGGAGCCGACCACAATTCAATGAGTTTATGTTGTTTGATTTGATTGGGGCTGATTAGCAATCAGCCCCAAAAAAGTTACTTCGCGTATCCCAATTCTTTCATCAGTTCATCCACTGCTGCTGCAGCTTGATCCAGAGCTTCTTCAGGAGTCAACTCACCGGCAAGTGCTTTGAAAATGAATGGGTCGATTGCGGCTCTTCCTGCTCCATGAAATGGATAAGGAGGGGCGCCAGCAAAGAGATAGCCAGTATCTCTCATTAAAGTGAAGTATGCATCAGCCTTTGCATCAACAGCTACAACTTTGGGATCAGAATATGTTGCTTTATGGGTAATCCTTCCTCCAGCAATTGCCCAATCAGCTTGAACTTCATTTTGCCCAAGATATTGCAGCCAAAGCATGGTTGCTTCTTTGTTTTTGGAAGAATGGGGAATTCCAAAAGCTCCCCCATCAAAATAACCGATGTAGCCATTTCCTGAAGCGGCTTGCATCATTACACCTTCAGCAGTTGGTGGAAGTGCAACTCCAACATTACCAACAACGCGTGATCTTTCTGCATCTGTGGCAATCCAAGCCGCATTTTCTCCATAGACCCATCCTTGAGCAGCTCGTCCCGCAGCGAAAGATGCCCCTACTTCACTCCATGTACTTTGAAGTGCTTCTGGTGGAGCAAAATCAAGCAAACCCGTCCAGAATCTTAGAGCAGCTTTCGCTCGTCCTCCATTCAATTGCCCACCATTTTCCACAGAGGCCTGATAGTTGTCCATGTTTATTCCCCAGTTGTACACTCCAAAGCTTGGGAAAATGGTTTCTAACAATTCATAAGTGGAAGCAGGGTGCCCAGTGTGGCCTTGTACAGTAGTTCCCCAGCAGTCCATGCCTTGATCAGCACAAAACTTAGTAAAAAATTCAGCATTGTCTCGATATTGACCAAAGGTTTTAGCTGGCTCTAAACCATAACCATAGCGAGCTCGGAACGCTGCTTTTGCTTCTGTATTCTCGAAGAGGTCTTTTCTGTAAAGATAAACCTTTATAAATGCTTCCATCGGAACACCAAAAACATCTCCTTCTCCGTTTTTGAAGTAATTTATAAAGGTTGTGAAGTCAGCAAAGTCAACATTTGGAGCCTTCAAGCCCGGGTTTGCAGCCAAACCTTCAGAAATATTTACCAAGAAATCACGATCCAAGTATGAATAAATGATGTCTTGTTCAATGTAGACAAAATCATAGATGCCTGTATTAGCCTCCATGTCCTTAATGGCCTTGTCGAACATCTGGTCCCAGGATGTCGTTTCCAACCTCACCTTGATTCCTGTCAATTTTTCAAAATCTTTAGCCAAAACTTCCGAAACGAATTGGCCTGGTGGGGTGTTTTCAGTTACACCATTGAGAGTTACCCCTTTGTAAGGTTGGCTAGCAGATTTCCAAAATGCATCGTGTCCCCCAGCCATTGCTGTGAGGGCTGTCACAGATGCGAATACCGATAGAAACAGTTTCTTCATCTAAATCTCCTGATGAAAATCATCATTGATAACAGAGTTATGCTCTGTTTGGTTCGTCAAGGATAGGAATCTTGAACACCTTTGGGTGTTCAATTCTGTCAGGGTCTCCATTCCCTTCGCTGGGGAAATTCACATCAAAAGCCTAGCCCCACATGCAGTCTCCACTGCAGACAGATCTTTAATTACTTGGAGATGGTTTCACAAGTTCAGTATATCGCGTTTCTGAATTTATTTCTGATAAGTTCATGGATTCATCGCTTATCATCCGAAAATTTAAATTAGTTGCTAAAGTTGTTTTTTAAGCTTTTAAATACAAAAAACAACAGTGAATGACATTTGTTAAGCAAATGACATTAGAGTATGAATTTTGTTGATTACAACTTGATTCTCTGGCCAGATAAATGTCAAATCCTAATTTTTGTGAGAAAAATCTTTTTATTTAAAATACCCATTTTGTAGATTTTAGGCCTGTCTAGTTTATGAACCTTAAATTTCGCAGAAAGGATGCACCTCCAGAATTTGCTGATGTAGTGACGTGGGCTGCATGGCTTTATTACATTGATCAGATGACACAGATTGATGTTGCTAAAGCTATTGGAGTTTCAAGAGCTTCCGTTGTGAATTATCTTCAGGAAGCCAGAGAGAGAGGTCTCGTATCAATCCATTTCGATCAAAAATCTATCTCAGAAACTGTAATTTCCAAATCGCTGCAAGAGAAATACGGACTTTCCAGCTGTTTGGTCATTCCAAAGACAATCGAGAAATCAAATTTATCTGAGAGACTGGGGGTTGCGGCTGCAAGGGTTCTGTTCAGCATGTTAAAATCCAATGATGTGATCTCTGTAGCTTGGGGAAAGACTGTACTCGCAGCGGCTCAAGCTATTCCACACAGCCAGTTGGAAAACCTAACTGTGGTTCAAGTCGTGGGAAGTTTTCATTCGACAGTTGAATTCTCTCCAGAGTTTTGCACATCTGTACTTGCCAACCGGCTTAACGCCCGCTGCATGAATTTTCTTGCACCAGCAATCCTTACATCAAAGCAACTCAGAGATGAACTGCTTAAAGAAGAAGTACTGATCAACCAATTTAATGCGATCAAATCAGCAAGAGTGATCGTTTTTGGAATTGGAGAACTAGACCCTGAGAGTACGATTGTAAGTACAGGGTTTCTGAAGGAACCAGCAATAAAGAATTATATAGATAAGGGAGCCATTGGAACAATTTTGGGAAGAATGATTGACCAGAATGGCCAACAGATCTTTACTGAAATTGATGACCGAATGATTGGTGTGACGCTTGATGAGATCAAAGACGTACCTTGCCGCTTAGCTGTGGCCGGGGGTCCTCAAAAAGTGGAAGTTGTCAGGGCGACTCTCAAAGGCAAATACCCTACCCACTTAGTTACTGACTATGAAACTGCAACAGCTTTATTGTGAGTTTGGTTTTGAAGAGAAATCTTGAGGGAAAATGAAGCAGAGATTTGTTCTTGGGATAGACAGTTCCACACAATCTACCAAAGTAATTGTCTGGGATGAGCAGGGCCAGCCAGTTGCTGAGGGAAGGGCTCCAATTAATATGAAGATGCCCCACCCAGGCCAGGTCGAACAAAATCGAGCGGAATGGTGGAGTTCCTTCAAAACAGCTCTTAGCCAAGCGCTCAGCAAAGTTAATTCCAAAGACATTCAGGGGGTTGCCATTTCTAACCAACG
>PBZZ01000024.1 GCA_002730365.1 Deltaproteobacteria bacterium | reverse complement strand
AAGATACTCATATGTTTTTGTTTCTCCCTTGAAAGTGACCTCGTCTTCCCCAAATAAAGTTCCAAAATTTATAGATCCTAAAAGTTTACGGCAACTCTGACAACTACATTGTACAATGAGAATCGGGTCGAATTCGGTATAAAATCTAAATTGCTGGCAATGACAACCGCCCTCATTACGAATCATAAAGTTTCTCTAATCGGTAAGAAGCAATTATTGACTTGAATACAGCCAGACAAGAATTTTAGGTAATGTTTGTTGGCAAAGCTAGGACAAAATATAAGTAAAGATTGTTTATTGATGTAAAAAAATCAAAAACAACGGATAATAAATCCCTTGCGCTAGATGATCTGTATCCAGATAAATACTGGATATGAAGGGATTAATGCGACCAGATTCTGCAAATAATCGCAAAAAACCCTGAATGGAAAGAAAGTTCCTCATTTCTCGATGGAAAGATGCCCGAGAAACCAGGGAGAGTAGTGGTGACACTGGTTGAAATCTATGAAACAGATGAAGGGCTATATCATCACTGGGTTGAATCAAGGGAAACTTACCCAGATTTTGAAGCTTGGATAAGGGAAGTCGGAGGAGAAATTCAACTTCACAGCTTTCAGAAAATCATTCAGAGCCTTTGGGACTGATAAAGCTGGGCAGTCACTAGATTCTTTCAAGTGAACGGAGAGGCTTGGCGGTTTGAAGCATTTATGCAAGTGGTAGGAGGTCGCATCAAGGAGTCTTTGCTTGTGACTATTCAGATTCTTAGGAACTTGGTGAGAACTGGTAAAATTCAGTTTGATCTTATTCTCTTTGATCCAGATTTTCTAAACACATTTGAATTCTCTCTAGGGTCCCGTTATCTTCAAAAACTGTTGAAACACAGCCAAATTCCCCGATCCAACTAGATTTATATTCATTCCAGAGTTCAACTTTTGGTTTGAATGAGTTCCAGTCATCAAAAGTACCAAAATCTACATAGATCAATCCCTCAATTAGATCGACTTTGGTCATTAGTCTGCAGCCACAATTTTCACAAAAATATTTATGCACGGACTGTCCGCTACCCCCTTTATATTCGAATACTTTGAGTTCACCCGAAAACTCAACTTCAGATTCATAAAAAACTACCACTGTTGCCATACTTGCCCCTGTTAGCTTTTTGCAAGTAAGACAGTGGCAGTTGAAAACCAGCATAGGATCATATTCAGTTGAATAAGTAATATTTTTACAATAGCAACCACCTGTGTGCTTGATCATAAATGCCTCAAATTTGTCGAGTTTAGATAAATGACAACAGGATAGCTTCCTGCAAAAGAGTAGAATTACTGACGTATCCCACCGCAAGCATTTGAAGTCAAGGCACAGAAGCTAATGAAATAATATATATCATATTAAAAATCCCTCCTTCTCCGGCCAAAACGTAGCTTGATTTCTCATCAAGCAAGCCCGACCAAACCAGCAATAACAGCGGTTCTGCAGACTCTCAGAGGTGCTCCAGTAGCAAAATTAAATAACTAGCAATCCTAGATAGTAAGCCGGAGTCCACCTGATTTGGAGATGCCCTCAGGCTGGCAAGCCATGAAAGATCCGCCCCTTCTATCTATGCCCTCCCTAATCAGACATGCAGCGGATAGGGATTCTCAGAAGCATCACACTTCCTTGAAGGAGTGCAGGATTGCCTGAACAATCCTGCGACCTCCTTCCTTAGAAGGTTCTATTGGAGATACCCCGCTGTAGCAGTCCGTTGAATCACAGATCACTCGAAGATCAATGAGTGGAAGACCAAGCCTGTTTACTTCTTCCGTGATGACATCATTAAAGAAAGCCAGCGCGGTTAGGGCTTCTTTTGGCAAGGTGGGTCCTGTGGGAATTTTGTTGTAAATGGTACACACTCGAATCAGGTCCTTCTCATAGACCTCCTGCATTTTCTTCAGTACCAACAAGTAGTTTCTTCTAAATGTGTCCATAACCAGTCCAAGCTTTGTAAGTGCTTCGAAGACATTGTTTGTAGGCTCACTCAGCACCGGTGCACTCTGAAGGGCATCATTTCCTCCAATCGACAGCACTGCACCAATATCTGCCTTGGCGCCTCCCTGTTGTTTGAGTACGTCAAGACAATGAATTGTGGTGTCACCATCCACTGCTAGTAAATTCACAGAAACTGGACTGATGACAGAGATCTGCTCGATCACACTATCTCCTGAATCCACGTAGGGCTGGTTGTCGAATATAGAGTCACCAATAAGGTCGATAGCTTGGATCATGGGTCCCTTGATTAGATTTGGTAATGGTCGGCTAGATGTTGAAGCAGAAAGGAGATCTCTTTACAGAGTAAGAGGATCTACTTCCTATTTCCATACTGTTTACCCAGTTTACAGGTTGGAATAGATTTTATCTCAGGCTATCCCAACCAGACAGCATAAGTTACACCGAGTCAAATACCCCCCAGTCCTATCAATTCTGGTAACCCTTCTTTTATCTAATCAAACTGTGGGAATGCAGTAGAGTCTCAGTGCAAAGGCGTTTAGAACGCCTAGAGCAACTGGGGCTCCTTAAACGCATGACCCACCCACTACGAAAGCAACCCAATGGAGCATGGAAACAGAAGCACAAGCTGGTGTTGATTCTGCCGAAAAAGCCCAAACCTTTATTAGTGTCTCATTTTGGTTCAATAGCTAACTCACAGCAGAATGCTGTAGCTGATAATTTAACCGATCCGGTCAAAACATTTCCAAACATGAAGTTTGTAGACTATTTGGNACTTCAGAACAAAGTCAGCAAAGGTGCTTTCGCTTTCTGGATGCGCAGATGGGGCGCAAAACCAAGATCAANGGGCTATTTGCNGGACAANATTCACAGCCGGATTGAGCGAAGNCNGGATACTTTGGAATCAATACTTTGGGATNCAGAAGGCCAGAAGCTATTTGGCCCAGCGCTGGTTGGATTTGTGGTCAGTGAGATCAAACTNNTCNGNTAAGNNCNTNATCTTCCAAAACATCTTCCAGCATAACCAATATCATTTAGTCAACAAGTGAGATTTCCGCTCCCATGTTGGAATGACTGCCACAATTGTAGTACAGGGAGTTTGGGGCAGCTTGGGGAATGACAATTGTTAAAATGCCGTTTGTAGTTCGGCTACCATCGACTCCACTTGTATATTCATCAGAGTAACTGCCACCAGTCGAATTTGTCCCTAAATAAAGTGGATGACTATCAGTAGAGGAATCTCGAGCATCAAAGTTATATGTATAACCTTTTCTCAGAGTCAGGGTTTTCCCTTGAACACTATCAAGGGAATATTTCCCGGCTGAAACTGTGACTACGAAAGTAGTATTATTGTCACTAGCAGATGAACTTCCGGAGTCACCACCACTTGTTGTGGTTTCAGTGTAAGAGTCATTATTTTCATCTTTAGAAAATAAGCCGCATGCAGCTAGCAAAAATAAGCTGGCAAGGACCAAGTATTTCGAAATCATCATCATTACCTATTAATTGAGAATAATGGCTATAGCAATCAACCAAATGAAAAAGCTTCTTCCATCTTTCTTCACGTTAGTGTTTTGAGTTGGATCAATAAGCCTGCATGCTTTTGCTGGACTTGCTGTAGGGGGAAACCAGCACAAGCTAGAGCTTCTATTCAGCTTTTGTGTGTGAGGTGTCAACTTATCGCTTGAGTCTCTAATAACACCTCTAACATATCAAAATCTATGGGTCAAATAGGGGCCTGAACGTCATCCATTATCAGTACTGATACGGACCAAATATAAACTGGCAGGGGTGGGGCTAGGAGCTTTAGCTGATTGAGACACTGCTGGAACATTAATCCCGACTGGAAGCAGAGAACTGGCAACAACGCAAACAAGAATTCCCAGGCAGAGACCCAGACACAAAGATTGATTGACCCTACCTTCTACCCAATTTCTTTAGAGGTAGTGCTGCTACAAAGCTAGTGACCTCTAGACCAATTCCCTGCATCCTCATGATGGTTAGTACAATGATGCAAGTCCTGCTGGTCAGCCTCCTGTGGCTCTTCTTATATTTTGTTGTGTGTAGTGACTGATCCCAGCTAGGGTATCGTGAACAGTTGAACTGCTCTACTGATTAGCCACTGGTGTCAGGTATGAAAAAACCTGCTGGCACTATTGTTACGTAACATAACTGCTCAAAGCAGTAGTGCTCAGAGGTGGCTTGACCCCAACTAGATGCAGATTAGATAGATCCTATTACTAGACGGCTGGTACTTCTAGGAGTGTTTCCAGAACTGCTAGGGAAACAAAGACCATCCCAATGTAGAGTGTCCAGAGTCCAATATTGCGGTTGGTATTGTCTGTTTGTAGGTACTGCATAGCGCCTCTTTAGGATTGGTTGACAGATGCAACGTCATTATGGTTTTAGATATATCATCCAATCGGACAGACTCGGAGGAAAGCGGGGGGAGTGAAGAAAGTATGCTGTGAGACGTGCAAGGCAAGAAGCTGTATGGTCTTGCGCTAGTAGGTTTTGTTGTTAGTGAAATTAAATCAAGGATACCAGCATAAGGAGAGGGAATGACGAAAGCAGAAGAATTCGATAAAGCACGTCGACTTGCTTATAAGGGTGATTTTTCATTGGTCGAGAAGTTATATCATCCCGATTGTAAGAGTTTTGATCATCGAGTTGGTATGGAAGTAAATCTAGATATGCAGAATGCACTTGTGCCGATCTACGACTGCAGGTTCGGCCCGATGAAACCACTGTATGAGAATTTTGAGTGCTTAAGCATTCACCGGTACGTCAAGGTGCTTGACAAGGAGGTAATATACTGGTCAGTCATCAGTGTACTGAACTATCTGGATGGGAAAATTATCAGACATACTAGTGCAGTTGAAACATTAGATTACGATCCATCCGAAAATCAGGACTGGAACTGGGAAGACTACGAGTGAGTGGTAGCAAGCAGTTGGTGGCTGCACTATCGTAGAAATCAAATCACGGAAAGCAGTGTTAGGAGAGGGAATGACGAAAGCAGAAGCATATGAGAAGGCATGGAGAATAGCGTTTAAAAATAATGATTTCTCACTAGCTGATGAAATCTATCACCCTGAGTATTCTGCATTTGATTTTAGAGCAGGATTAGAAGTCAATCTTGATTCGGATAAAGTCATTGTTTCAACATACGGCGAATCTTTTAGATCCGGTCCATTTAAAAAAATCTTTGAAAATGATGAGTTCTTGTGCATCGAAAGATATCTTAAATCTGCGATGACCAACCCACCTACCTACTATTCATCTCTATCTGCTGTAACCTACAAAGATGGGAAAATAATTACACAAGAAAGTGTCAACGAGGAATTGGTAAAAGACCCCAGCGAAGGTCAAGACTGGAACTGGGAAGATTATGAGTGATTGGGTGGAGGTACTACACCATCTTTTTAGGAATGGTTTTTATCTTCGGCAAAATAATTTTCCATTATCCACTCCAACTGTTCATCACCTGCTTGGCCTTGAAAAGATTTCTTGATGCATCCATTGTCTTGCAACCAATTGAGCTTCAACTCAGTATAATTTTCCCATTCTGGTTTGAACTGATGTGGATCATCAAATGCGCCCAAAATAATTCCGGCACCTCCCATATTATAAGCATCAGCTTCTACGTGTATCATTGCTCCACACACGGGACAAAAGTAGTGACGTACAGGTAGACCACTCTCACCTTTGGCCACGTATTCAGAAGTTTCTCCGCTAAATTGAACGTTGGCGCTATCATCAAATATTATGAAAACAGCCACTGTTCCAAGGAGTCTTCGGCAGCGCATGCAATTGCATTGAAAGACCATCCAAGGATCTGCTTCTGCTTGAAAACGAACTTTCCCGCAATGGCAACCACCTTGATGCTTGATCATAGAATCTCCGCATTGATGTGTTGTTTGTTTTGCCGTGAACAGAATAGCATCCTGTTGGATACGAGATTTGCCGAGATAACTCCCACCATAAGCATTTGAAGTCAAGGCACAGAAATTATTGATTTATTATATAAAATTTCAATAATTACCCATTTTTAGACGCTGATCCAGTTTATTGGTTCGCTTAGTTCGAGTATTGTTATGGATGAATTTTTGAATGCGGTGACCAATAGCAGTGGCTTTTTGTAAAAACAAAATATTTAAATAAATCATATGAAATCAATATTTTATGTATTTATAGCGCTTTTCATTTTCACCATCTTATCTTCTTGTGCGATGGAAGATAGCCAAGTAAAAGGGGAAATTATTGAACAGGGAAGTGTGACCGGTATTGACCGGTACAGGTACACAATAAAAGTGACCGCACCAGATGATACCTGCAATTACAAGGAAGTTGATGTGACCGTCAAAACCTTAATATCGGATACTTCATCCATCGATCCTGGAATTACGCTAATAAACAAACACGCATTTGGTGAATTAGACAGATCAAGTTCTAAAACAGAAACTTTTGAAATTGTACTAAACGGTCGAAATGTTGCGGGTGCAGGAGCCTCAATATCCAATATCAACGGCAAATATAGTTTGCCAGAGAACTGCATCATTATTGATTATGCTGAACTTATTGGATTAGGAAGCAGCGACTAAGCTCCCTTTCCTCCTGCTCCTGCTCCATTTTGGTAGTGCGCAAATGCACGGCAACAAACAAGCCTGGACAGAGACAAAGATGGAGCACCGCATGAGACGACTTGTGATGAATCTGCCCTGACTCTTATCTGCTTCACTGATTATATCCCCCAACCCACCTACCGCTTTGCAATCTATTTTGCTAGATACGGAGCTAGCAACCCACAATAGAGCGCAAATAGGTACTGATGAAGAAGCTCACCGCCACACTACTCACCATCCTGCTACTCATCCCAGTGACCTGGGCACAGGAGCGGGCGATCAAGCCAGCACAGGAGCCGTCTGAATCAAATACAGAAACATTGCACTATCTCCCCCAAGCCTCCTCCTCAAGTGATGTAAGATGGAGTAAGGTTAGATCATTGGATTCAAAAGGTGGGTGTTAATCACTCTCTTTCGGGAGCAGGCTGGTTTCCAAGTCCAACAGTCTGCTTCCCTCCCACACATTGCATTAAAAATTAGAGCACAAGGAGACACTATGTCACTGACTTCCAAGATCGCAAAATCGATTCAATCCCTGACAAATACACTACATCAAGAACCATCCTATTCCTTCCTCGCAGCGGAAGAGCGAAAAATGATGCTTCGCCAACAACAAGGAACCAGTATGTTCGAACCGGACCCCAGTTCATTTGGCCGGAATAAATTTGGGTCTTAGAAGAGGCAATTATACCACAATGCTGTGCGTGTGCAGTTCCCGAACATTACCCAATTACTGAAGGAGGAAATCATGGGCCAGTCCCACAAACCAAAGTTTAAACTAGTTGTAGAAAATAGAGATCCAATACATTTCCATTCTGGAACTGATGCCAGGAGAGCGTATCAGCAATTGGATAAATCGTTAACTGCAATGATTATGATTAGGTCTAAAAAGAAATGGCAAAATTACATGGGAAGGACTGGGCACTCTCCGACAATATTCTACGAAAAGGCGTTTTTCAAAATAGGTTCCCCGATAGATACCGATACCAACGTACTATCCAACTATAATGCTACTTTGGGTGATGGATTCTTATGAACCTGCACTAAAGATTTCAAATCAAACTAAAGGGGAACTATGACAGACGAAAAAGTGGAAGAGTTATTTCAAAGATTCGTAAAGGGTTGAAAGGCAATCCCCAAGATAGGTGGCTGTGCGCTTGCCGGTGTGGGGATATTTTGGACCGTACAGAGTATGTCTTATAAACCAAATTTCCTTGATGCATTCTTTTCCTCAGACACATTTTATTTAGCAGGCTTTATTGTTCTGTGGATAATTTGTCGCAATTCATATCGAAAAGACTTCCCTCCAAATGATGGCAAAGCAGAGCACAGCAAGAATGAAGAGGTTAGAGCCAAAACGCCCCAATATCGGATGCGATCAGTTCGCGATCTTACTATCTAGAGTCAATGAAATTGATGAAGATACTTTGGAATCCCATCATAGACAACCTGGGGCTTGAACTCCGGCCTGGCCGGAACCAAAGAAATCCAGCATGAAAAAATCAACTCAAGTGAAGAACTTTTTAGCAATACTCTTTTTACTGATGAACTTCAGTAGCACTTATGCTGAAGAAGATCACGATCACCATGAGGGGATACACCCCCTGCATGAAGCGATGCATAAAAATCGGGGATATACACAGATTGTAATTGGGGGACTAGCCTACGCAGATTGCTCCCAACGAATTGGAGTATGCGAGCTTCTTTATCATGAAGGACATGCGAATCAGGAAGCGAAGAGATGGGGTTTCTTCCTACCCAAGCTGCCTGTCAAGTTGGTTGAATTTAAAAACGAGATACTCATTGGGATTAACAATAAATGTTATTATATCGATTCCTGGAAGAAAGACCTCTGGGCTAAGGTCGTCGAGAAGATTAAAAAAGCTGATGAAATCGAAGTCTTTGGATATAAATTTCGACGGATGATGGATGGACACCTCTATTTAGATGAGAAGCCCCTCATTGAAATTATGGCTGAGATTAATTCCCAGGAGTTTGGTAAAACATGTTAGTTAATACGAAACTCCTTGTCATCGGGTAGCTCCGATTATTTGATAATGTACATCCCTTCACTTTCAGGCCGAGCTAAGGCAAAACCAAATTTTTCATATAGTGCAGGAACATCAGCCATAAGCGTGATATAACAACCTGCGGGTGCTTCCTTATCAAGATATGCCATAATATGTTCCATAATAACGCGACCAAACCCTTGTTTTTGATACTTAGGATCGACAGCAATATCGACAATCTCAAAATTAAGTGCTCCGTCTCCAACTATTCTTCCCATGCCTATCGCAGCTCCATCAATAATAATGTGTACTCCATACAAACTTCTGGGTAACGCCTTTATAGCCGCTTCTAATGGTCGTTCACTAAGTCCAGATATTTTCCTTAGCCTAAGAAAATCGTCTACTGAAGCTACTTCCTCAACAATCTGGATTTTTACTTGTAACATTACACGAGGTTAGAATTAAAATTATTAAAAATATTCTCATATTAACTCCATCTATAGAATAGTACAGAATCATATTCATGAGTGATTTGAATAGTTTTTGTCTAATAAATGGAGTTAGATATTATATACAAATGGCCTAAATCTAACATTTATCTCTTTTGAGTAAAAACAGTGATATTGCGTTGGACAAACATCTAGATTAAATTGTTTAGAAAATTGATCATCAATATTTATGACTTCAGCTTCTTTGAGGTTCCAGGTTGGATGAAGAACATCACCTCTGGATACTTTTTCACCTACAATATTATACAAACAATATCTTTCAGCGATCCAATTTGATAAATCAGTCTTTATTTTTTTATCTTTAATCATAACTTTTAAAGACAGAGAATTCTTTGATTGAACATCATACACATTGTCATCAACATTAATATCCAAAATTGCATATCTGTATGGTAAATTAAAGATTTTTTGAGCAAGAAAGTTTCCTAGTTTATGATCTGAGTCTAATGTAAAAAAGTAGATTCCCGGCTTATTTTTATATCGAACATAGGTTCTTAAGTTTAATTCACTTAGTTTTGAAAAAGGTAAAGAAGGTGTAAAGAAAAATCTAATATCAGACATTACAAAGGGTACAATACTTAAATATGCTTTACCATTAAAAGTATCGACCTCTAAATCTTTCGGTATTTCGCTTCTTAATAGATCATAATCTACTTCAAAAGAAACAAATAAAACATCACTCCACTTTTGTTGTATAATCCATTGGGCCATTTAATGTCCTTTGAAAAAGAGACCAAAAAAATGTACATTCTTTCCCCTTTATACTGCTAACGCTTCCACTACACCGCCTCAAAATATCGATACCGACTAACTAGTGCACCTTCATACACCGCTTGCGGCTTGAACATGGACCGGGCTGGAATCCGGGCTGCACACCAGTCTACTCAGTCTCTATCACCGCAACCAGCAGAACCAACCAGCTATACCCCGGCAAAGAGTGGTAGTTGGGGGCTGGGCATTGGCCTTGGTGCTGTGGCAGCAGCCATCATCTTCTATGTCCTCACTAGCGATCAAGGCGCTAAATTCTTCCCACACATCCAGCAGAAGCTAGCTGGTGCATTGCACCAGACAGATACAACAAAATTAAGGAAGCTGACGTTTTTTCTCTGGTAAGAGTCTTTCTGACTTACAAAGATGGGAGAATAATTAATCA
>PBZZ01000023.1 GCA_002730365.1 Deltaproteobacteria bacterium | reverse complement strand
GTCTGTTGATAATGATTTAACATCATTTTGTGAGTTTCTCTTCCAATACCGGATTGCTTGTATCCACCAAAAGCTGCGTGAGCTGGATATGCATGATAACAATTTGCCCAGACTCTTCCTGCTTGAATTTCTTTGCCCATACGGAAAGCAAGGTTGTTGTCTCTAGTCCAAACTCCCGCTCCAAGGCCGTACAATGTATCGTTGGCAATTTCCAAGGCTTCAGACTCATCTTTGAAGGTAGTTACTGAAACGACAGGGCCAAAAATTTCTTCCTGAAATATTCGCATATTGTTGTTGCCTCTAAAGACTGTCGGTTGAATGTAATATCCGTTTTCCAGTCCATTATCCATTTTAGCCTCGCTCCCACCAATTAGCACCTCCGCTCCTTCTTCCTTACCTAACTTTAAATATGAGACAATTTTCTCCATCTGCTCTGTAGAGGCTTGAGCTCCTAACATAGTTGACATTTGAAGAGAGTTCCCCTGCTCTATAGCTTTAACTCTTTCAAGTGCTCTCTCCATAAACCTGTCATATATGGATTCTTGTATGAGAGCTCTGCTTGGACAGGTACATACTTCCCCTTGATTCAGAGCGAACATGGTGAACCCTTCTAAGCACTTATCGAAAAATTCATCGTCCTCTCTAATAATATCTTCGAAAAAGACATTAGGCGATTTGCCACCTAATTCCAAAGTCACTGGTATCAAATTTTGTGAGGAATACTGGAGGATGAGTCTGCCGGTCGTTGTCTCACCGGTGAAAGCGACCTTTGCGACTCTGTTTGAGGAAGCCAATGGCTTTCCAGCTTCTAATCCGAAGCCATTGACGATATTTAGGACTCCAGGAGGCAGCAAGTCACTGATCATCTCTACCAAAACCATTATTGAAGCCGGTGTTTGCTCTGCTGGCTTGAGTACGACGCAGTTGCCAGCTGCCAAAGCGGGGGCAACTTTCCAGACTGCCATTAAGATGGGAAAATTCCATGGAATAATTTGACCCACGACGCCCAAAGGTTCTTTGAAGTGATAGGCATAAGTATTATTGTCGATTTCTGCAATTGAGCCTTCATCGGCTCTGATGCATCCAGCGAAGTATCGGAAATGGTCTACAGCCAAGGCCAAATCTGCGGCAATGGCCTCTCTAACGGGTTTGCCATTGTCAATCGACTCAGCTACCGCCAATTTTTTCAAATTGGTTTCCATGGTGTCAGCAATTTTCAGCAGTATGTTTGATCTCTCAGTTGTCGAAGTCTTTTTCCAACTCTTAAATGCTGAATGAGCTGCATCTAGTGCGCTTTCAATATCTTCAGAATTTGATCGGGCAATCTCATTAATTACTTCGCCAGTTATTGGAGATCGATTTTCGAAATATGCGCCCGATTTCGGTTCAACTATCTCACCGTTTATGAAGTTTCCATACTTTTGTTTAAACGGATATTCTACTTCAAGATGTTCTGAATTAAGTGCTTTACTTGTTGTAACTGGTGCTCCCATGTTTTCCTCATTAGGTTTGTGGATATTTGTTTGATGCGGATCATCTTCGCTTTCGGTAGGTCAGTTAGCACTGAACTCTGAGGGAAACGATGATCTAGTGCGGATTAGTGTTTTGCAGCCAATCGACTGCGCGAGACGATATGAAATCATTTCACATATGCATTTCCTCCTCAACTAGGATTGTGACGCAGCCCACCGAACTGCTTTGACGATATTGTCGTAACCTGTGCACCGGCAGAAATTCCCTTCAAGGGCATGGCGAATTTCCTGATCGCTAGGGTTGGGATTTCTTTGAAGCAACTGTACAGAAGACATGATCATTCCGGGAGTGCAGTACCCGCATTGCAGTCCGTGCTTTTCTCGGAAACCTTCCTGAATCGGATGTAGAGTTCCATCACTGGCAGCCAGACCTTCGATTGTCATAACTTCTGCTCCCTCGCATTGAGCTGCCAGCAAGGAACAAGACTTGACGGCCTCGCCATTGACAATCAGTGTACAAACTCCACAGCTGCTAGTGTCACAACCGACGTGGGTGCCCGTTAGTCCAAGGTTGTCGCGCAGGTACTGCACTAGCAAAGTGCGGGGTTCTACATCGTGAGAAACTGCCACCCCATTGACAGTCATAGATATCTTCATGCGCTCCTCTTTCAGGAAGAAAATGGTTTGTGGTTCCAATCGTGGAACAGGAAAAAGCAAGGCCAACGGTCAGGCCGTTTCCTTGAGAGCAAACTGGTGAGAGCCCAGTTATGACATTAAATCTAATTTTTACGATCACGTACCATAGCGCGGAGTCGCATCAATACGCAACTGTCTGCCACGCTGAACTTTGGCTAATTGACGAACCAGCCTACGTAAACTACTCAAATTATGAGCAGAAGCCAAGATATCAATATAGGGGAGTGCAGCCTGCATCCCCTGCGTCGAAGGACGATAATCCGGATTGCCCATCAATGGATTTAGCCAGATCACACTGCGAGAACGAGATTTCATGACGCGCATACTCTCACCAAGTAAATCTACGTCACCCGTATCCCAACCATCGCTGATTATCAAGACAACCGTGCCCGGGTCTAGTAAATTTAAGGCATACTGCTCTACAAACTCTCCAAAGGATTCACCAATTTTGGTACCTCCAGACCAATCTGGAACCGTCACAGACATTAGATTGAGTGCTTCCTCCAACGCCTCCGTTTGCAGGATCTCTGTCACCCGATGCAACGAAGTACTGAAGACAAAGGTTTCAATCCGGCGGTACACACTCTGGAAAGCATACAGAAACTGAATCAAGAAGCGGCTGTAGAGGTCCATCGATTTACTGACATCACAAAGCAGTACCAGCTTAAGCTTCTGCCGTTTTCTTTCTCGATGAGCTAAGTCGAGTAATTCTCCACCGCGTCGCAGGCTACTGCGCATCGTACGCCTCAAGTCCAAGGGACCTCGCTGTCGGGAAGCCTTAGTACGACGACTGAAACGAACAGCCAGGGATTTGCCAATTTCATTAATTAGTCGAGCAACTTCATCTAGATCTTGCGGAAGAAAATCACTGAAATCTCGTTCTGTAACAACCTCAAAAGGGCTGTAGCCTGCAGCTTCTTGCTCTTCGCTAACTTGATCCGCATTATTCAGCCAGTCGTTGATTGTCAGGTATTTTTGCTTGCGGGGACGATCATCAATGATGACCGATGGAGCTTCCGCCTCTTCTTCATCTCGGAAACTGAGCTGGTCTGCTTTATCCCAGACGTACCAGAAACGCCGGAAGTGTTCATCGAAAATTTCCTGCTCCCGAGTGCTTTTGGCCAGAGTGGTACGCAAAGACCAATAGAAATTTTCTTCTTCCAACAAATCAATCGCATCCAAAGCACGGAGAGCATCCATCTGCTCGGATACGCTGATACTGGATCCATGCTGTCGCAACCATCGACAAAAACCCACTACATTTGCGCTAAACTCACGCCGCAAAGCTAGATCATCAAAGCGAGTCTCTGACTTGCATTTGGGGGAAGGAATTTTGATTAGGGAGCTGTCGGGGAGCATTTAGATGTGATCAGTTCGCGGCCGTTGGAGACTCCTCTGCCGTTTTCATCTCCTTGGCCTGGATGCCCAAGCGCCCAAGGAAATCTGTGAGTGACTCCCGTACCTGGCGGACATCGTTGCGGTCCTTGAAGATTAGCCCCAGAGTTTCCTCCACCATGCTTGGTTCAAGGTGATCTTGGTGTAAGGCTGCCAAGGCCCTGGCCCAATCTAGGGTCTCAGCAACCCCTGGGATTTTTTCCAGTTTCTGCTGACGCACAAGTTCCATGAAACGACACATTTGTCCTGCTAATTCTACGTCAACATCAGGCACCTTGTTACGAACAATCGAGAGCTCTTTCTCGTACGGTGGATAATCAATCCAAAGATAAAAACAACGCCGCCGTACAGCGTCGGAGAGTTCNCGGGTGCGGTTCCCCGTNAGGATTACGTAGGGTGGTTCTTCAGCGCGAATGCTACCAATCTCTGGAATGGTAATTTGCCATTCNGAGAGTATTTCCAGCAAGAANGCTTCAAATTCCTCGTCAGCTCGGTCCANCTCATCAATCAATAAAACAGGAGCCTTCGGATGGGTCAGTGCTTGTAGCAGCGGCCGTTTGAGCAAGAACTGCTCACCAAAAATAGAGGCCTCTCGATCTTCAAGAGAGCGAGTGCTATTTTCATCTAGTTTCAGGTGCAGTAATTGACGCTGATAATTCCACTCGTAGAGGGCCATATTTGCGTCTAAGCCCTCGTAGCACTGAAGGCGGATCAAATCTGTGTCCAGTGCTCGGGCCATTACCTTGGCGATCTCTGTTTTGCCGACGCCCGCTGGCCCTTCGATCAGCAGCGGCTTGTGAAGCGTCATCGCCAAGTACACAGACATCACAATGCTTCGATCTGCAATATAGTCTTGTTCTTCCAGTAATTGCTGTAGGCCTTGCAGTTGCTCGTGTTGCATCAACCTTCCAATTTGGGGTTAGTGACTTGTTGGGTACATTCTTCCAGCGCATTCCAGGCCAACGCTGCACAGCGGATGCGGCTCTTGTGCTTTCGGATAGCCATCAAAGGTGGCAGGAATTCTGGAGGAGAATCAGGCAATTCGCCTGTTTCCATTGCTTCTCTGAAAGTAGTTCCCAGGTTATTTGCCTCTTCCAAAGACAAACCCTGGATGCTCTCTCCCATCAATGAAGCGGAGGCAACACAAATAGAACAAGCACGCACCTGGTTGCGGGCTTCTTGAATCGGGCGTTGAGCTCCCTTTGAGGGATCACCACCCAGCACAATGGTCAACTCCAGTTCATCTCCACAAAGTGGGTTGTGCACGACCGCCTTCAGATCTGCCGGTTCCAGCCGACCAGCAAAACGTTGGTGATGCATATGATCTTTGAGGGTATCTCGATAGAGCGATTCGCTCATGAAAAAACCTTTCGTACATTGGCCAGAGCTGAGATGGCTCTGTCGATTTCCTCAAGCGTGTTGTAGAGCGCCATGCTCAAACGAACTGTGGCCCGCACACCGAGGCGCTCGTGCAGGACCTGCGTACAGTGATGTCCAGCTCGTACTGCAATCCCTGTTTCATCAAGAATTTGCGCCACATCGTGAGGGTGTACACCTTCTAAATCAAAAGAAACCACCCCCGTACGCATCGAGGCCTGTGATGGTCCGTAGACCGTTACATCTGGTTCTTCTACCAAGCGGTTAAGCGCATGGGCAACCAATTCCTCCTCGTGCTGCCGAATCTGGGAGACACCCCATTGCTGCACGTATTCGATTGCAGCCTGCAAAGCAACTGCCTCGGCAATTGGAGGCGTACCAGCTTCCAATCGCGCTGGAATTGTAGCCCAACTAGAACTCTGGCGACCCACCTTGGCGATCATTCCACCCCCACCTTGCCATGGCTGCATCTCATCCAATCGTTCAAAGCGCCCAAACAGCACTCCAATCCCAGTGGGACCATAGAGTTTGTGACCAGAAAAAGCGAGAAAATCGCAACGCTCGGCCCAATTTTCTAGTGGTATCCGACCAACAGCTTGCGCTGCATCGACCATTACAGGAACTTCATAACGTTGAGCAAGGTCAAGGATCGTTTCCAAGGGATTGATTGTTCCCAGTACATTGGAAACAGCTGTCACGGCCAACATGCGTGGACACTGCGCCAGCAGTTGCTCCAAATGATCTAACTCCAACTCACCTGAATCTGTGATGGAAACATAATCCAGTTCAGCTTGTTGCTCCTTCGCAACCAACTGCCAAGGAATTTGGTTGGAATGGTGTTCCATCTCTGTCAGGACAATCCGATCTCCTGCCTGAAGACGAGGTCTCAACCAGGCTTGGGCCACGAGATTGATAGATTCAGTTGTACCTCGGGTGAAAACTACGCGTCGACTATCCTTCACACCAATAAAGTCAGCAACCGCTTGACGCGCCTTTTCATAGGCGTCAGACGCATCCTCTGAGAGTTGATAGACTCCGCGGTGGATATTGGCGTTGGAGTGAGTCAAGAATTCCAGCAGGGCATTCAGGACAGGGTGGGGCTTCTGTGTCGTCGCAGCATTATCGAGGAACACCAGCGGGTGACCGTGAATCACCCTTTGTAGAATCGGGAAGTCTGAGCGGGCTTCAAGCAGGGAACGCATAACGAGATTCATCTTAGATGCTGCACTGCTTGACTTCCATCATCGATAAGCCTGTACGCTCATGGCGCAGCTTAACTACTTCGGTGATGATGCTCAGGGCAATTTCTTCAGGTGTTCTACCACCAAGATCTAATCCGCAAGGAGCTCTCAGTACCTGGCGCAAGGCATCTGCGTCCATTCCACCTTCCTTGAGATATTCGACGACAAGGCGCGAGCGCTTGGCACTCGCAACCAGACCGATGTAGCGGGGTGTACCGCGTAGAGCCGCCTGAATTACCTGCTGGTCACCCTTGTGCTGGGTCAACACGATCACGTAGCTGTTCAGTCCAGGATTGATTTTCTGGTAATCGGTATCATCGGTGATCAACTGATCAGCAAATGGGAAATCCTCGCGGGCTGCTCCTGGGCTGTTAACGGTGACTCGGAAGTGCAGCAACCGTCCAAGCTCCGCTACCAACTCTGCAATCCGGCCTTGTCCCACCAGCATTAACTCTGGTTGGGGTAGGAAAGGCTCCACATAAACCTCCATCTTGCCACCACAAGGCATCCCAACACCAAGCACTTCATCATCTAGGTCGATTTCAATAATTCGTGTCTGACCATCCTGAAGACATTCCAGGGCAGTCTCTCGGACAGCGCTGTCTGCACAACCGCCACCCACCCAACCCAAAATCGACATACCATCGGAGCCGATGATTGACTTCGAGCCTGGCTTGGCTGAAGCCGAACCGACTGTTTTGATTACCGTAGCTGTAGCAAAAGCGGCTTCATTTTGCAGCAGTTCGCTGACTTTATCATAGTACTCAGTGGACATAGTTCCTCGGTTGGAAACGGAAGACAGGTTGCCAAACAGGCTGGGCACACCAGTCGCCGGAAGTTTTCCAGGACAGTGGCCTTTTTTTGAAGATGTAGTTTCAAGCTGGTTGGTCGACAAAGTAGCACTCATATTCCTCTGGTGTATCAATATCCCGCAAGACGTGATCTGTACTCATTGGGTGCCGATGGACACGCTCCTTATGTTGACGAATCAATCCCCGACACCCTTCCATCTTGGCATGACTCAACAACTCTTCGCGATAAGAGGCCGAAAAAAGGACTGGATTACCCGGTTGATCCCCAACGACTGGACGGAGAATAAGTTGAGGATTTTCAGCAAGCAGCAGCTTGAACTGGCCCATCAATTCCTGATACTCAGCTGTCTCAATGAATGGCAAGTCCGAGAGACAGATCATGAAGCCAAGAGCCTCAGATGAGGCAGTTTGAATCCCTGCCCGAATCGAAGTCGTCATGCCTTCGGCATATTTCGGATTCTCCACAAATTGAATCGGACGGTTAGCTAGGGCTTGTCGAGTGCGTTCCTGTTCGTGTCCCACAACAACCAGTAATTCATCAGGTTTCGCTGCAAGAATTTGATCAGCAATGTGGGCCAAGAAGCAAGACTCGCGAAAAGGTAGCAGCAGTTTGTTGCGCTCCCCCATCCGCCGGGATTCTCCAGCCGCCAGCAAAATTACGCTGAGCATAGGTTATTTCTTTCCGATCATACCCTTGAGAGCAGAACCAACCAATTGTAGTCCGTTGACTGGTTCTGGTTCTTCTGCATTCAGCTGGGTCTGCATGACTCTAATCTGGGTTTCCAGTCGTTTCACGGTGGCTTCCAGTTCAGCAACCCTACCTTCCAAAGCAGGATCAGCAGAGCTTGGAGGGACTGCCGTGTCTGCTGCTGGT
Organism: Deltaproteobacteria bacterium; assembly: GCA_002730365.1. Next base: position 5,048 of record PBZZ01000023.1, on the reverse strand, counting down.
TGACTGGTTGCTACAGGCGTCACTACTGGTGCTGCTGTAACCGGTGCAGTAGTTGCCGAGGCTGCTGCAGTTTCGCCTTCGCCTTCCGCAACTTCCCGGAATTTCGCGACAAACTGTTCAATCAGCTTATCATTGACCGCTACAATCATTCGGGAACCAAACTGAGCCAACTTTCCTGTAATCGACAGTTTGATACTGCTGGTCACTTCGGTTGCGCTGTCTACTTCCTTGAGATTGACAGTCATGGTCATAGAGGCGCTACCTTTACCACCTGTGTCCTTACCAGCGCCTTGGAGCACCATTTCCTTGTTCTGAGCATCTAGCTTTTCAAACCGTCCCTCCCCATTGAACTTACTGGTGACAGGTCCAATCTTGACGCTGATCTTCCCCTTGAAGTTTTTATCATCAACCATTTCCGTTAACTGTGCCCCTTGCACGCAAACCACTACACGGCTGGGATCACTCAGTAATTCCCATACTTTGTCGACCGGCGCGTTGACTGTAAAATTTTTATCTGCCGTGACTTCCATTTGTCTCTCCTCTCAGAATAAATGGCGTTTCTAATTAATCTCCGAATCGTTTCCTTTCATCATTGATTTGGATCAAATTAACGAGAGACGGAGCGTCTGAATGTAGTTTGGTTAGATAAACGAATCAAAATAACATAAAAAATTTACAGATTCCTTTGAGTTTTTTAAAAAATTAATCTTCCCATTGTAGTGACACTTAAAACGATAAAGTCCGTGGCCTAGAAATGAGATTCAAGATCCAGTAAATTTTGCAGATTATGTGCTGCCAGGAAAGCATCTACCCAAGGTAGCGCAGCCTGCATGCCAGCTGTTGCAGGCTCATAGCCCTGCGTTCCAAGTAGTGGGTTGAGCCAGATCACCTTGCGCACCTTGCCTCGAAAGCGTTGGAGCTGTCGCGCTAACAAATCCGGGGCACCAGTTTCATAACCATCGCTGAGGATCAGTACGATGGTATTTCTTGAGAGCAATGAGCGGGAATACTCCGTGTGAAAATCTTTCAGGCAACTGCCAATTCTTGTTCCACTCGACCAGGCTTCCTCCCTTTCAGCCAGTCGTCGTAGTGAATCTGGAAAAGCACGTGTCTTCAGCTTTTCAGAAATTGGCGTCAATCGTGTGCTGAAAAGGAAGCCATCCATCCTGCGAAAATGTTGCTGTAGTGCATGTAGAAAACGCAGGAAAAACAGGCTGTATTGATCCATGGAACCACTGATATCTAGAAAGGCGACCAATCCTGGTTTGCGCTCACGTCGTTGACGAAAACAGAGATGAAGTGGCTCTCCACCATGCTGTAGATTGCGTCGAATCGTTCCTCGAAGACTGATGCGACCAGAATGCGGAGAAGGACGCTGTCGACGAGAAAGTCGTGCACTGAGTTGCTCAGCCAGCCTTCGCGTCAGCTGTTCTAGCTCTTCAAGCTGAGACATTGGAATCGTAGAGAAGTCAGTACGCCTCAATGTTTCCTGCAGACTGGCACCGGCCACTTCTTCGTCTTCACGGGTTTGACCACTAGCTTCTTGTGCTGAGCTGGCAAAAGTCAGCAGTGATCGCTTTTGACGCGTAACAACACCCAGCGGGTTGACAGGTGGTCGGTCATTGGCAGCTTTCCGGGGTGGTGGTGGTCCCGGATGCCAGTATTGATCGAAAAAGGAATCGAATTGTTCATTCTCCTGCCTCGAAGAACACAGGAGCGCACGCAGTGCGGCACGGAGATAGGAGCGCTGATCCAAAGGGCCAACTCGACAAGCTTCCAAGGCTGCCAAGGTTTCTGCTACACCGACCAGAAAACTTTGACGCCGCAGGAAACGACAGAACCCAATGACAGCTGCGGTCAGATTTGTATGGGCATTCATGTGTTCCATGACGAACACGTTCGTCGACTTCATCCCACGGCTGTGGTCAAAAGATTATCCAGACCTCCCTTTCGTACCAGTTCCTGGTCTTCTGTCGACTTCAGTACACATCCCATGGTGCGTTCAAAAGTCAGTTCATCCAGATGTGGGCGATTGAGCAGCAAGAGTGCCTGAACCCAATCCAGGGTCTCAGCAACGCCTGGTGATTTACTTAGAGGAAGTTCACGCAGGGACTGAATACATTGCACTGTTTGACGTGCCAAATCGGCTTCTACCTGAGGTAATCGCTGACGCACAATCTCCTGCTCCTGCTCTGCATCCGGATAACCAATCCAGTGATACAGACAGCGTCGTTTAAGTGCATCACTCAACTCACGCGTCCTATTCGAAGTCAGCACCACATGAGGACGGTGAGTCGCCTGCACAGTTCCCAACTCTGGAATCGTGATTTGGAAGACAGAGAGCAACTCTAGCAGGAAAGCCTCAAACTCCTCATCGGCCCGGTCTACCTCATCGATCAGCAACACGGGAGACTTCGCTGAGTGGCGCAAGGCTAACAACAGCGGTCGCTCCAACAGGAATTCTTCACTAAAAATTTGTGATTGTTTGCTATCCAAACGATTGGCACCACTAGCTTCTTCCAGTCGTATAGCCAAGAGCTGCTTCTGGTAATTCCACTCGTAAACAGCGCTGTGTACGTCAAGTCCTTCATAGCACTGCAAACGGATCAATTCCGTCTGGCACAATGTGGCTAGTGCCTGGGCCAGTTCCGTCTTACCAACTCCAGAGGGGCCTTCCAACAGCAAGGGTCGACCCAGATGTAAAAGCAGAAAAGCTGAGGTCGCCAGCGCTTCGTCGGCTACGTATCCAGTAGCCTGGAGTTCTGCGACCACTGCCTGAGGATCAGCAGGCAGAGGCAAATTAGTCATGAGAAGAATTGGATTAGGAGAGAAGGGAGAGTGAGGAACCCATCCTCGGCTCCTCAAGTCGGCCAATTAGGAAATAACACCCTTTTCCTTCAGGATCTTCCAGACCTTGAAGGGAGTGACAGGAATATCAACATGAGTCACACCTAAGTGAGAGAGCGCATCCACTACCGCGTTGGCCACTGCAGGAGGTGCTCCTACGGTTGGGGATTCTGCAACTCCCTTGGCACCCAGTGGGTGGTGTGGGGAAGGTGTGATCGTATGCCCGGTTTCCCAATTCGGAGTTTCTACTGACGTTGGCAGTAGGTAATCCATGAAGGTACCGTTGAGGATGTTGCCTTCGTCATCATAGATCAACTCCTCATACATCGCAGGGGCAATGCCCATTGCCAAGCCACCGTGTACCTGACCCGTGACAATCATTGGATTGATGATATTTCCGCAGTCGTCAATCGCCACGAAACGACGGATCTTCATCTCCGCTGTTTTTGGATCAATATCCATCACACAGATGTAGGATCCAAATGGGAAGGTCAGATTGGGGGGATCATAGTAGTGCGTCGCTTCCAGTCCAGCTTCCATTCCCTGTGGATGGTTGGTATAAGCCGCAAACGCAATGTCCTGAATCGTCTTGGAACGCTCTGGGGCTCCCTTGACAAAGAACTTGCCCGGTTCCCATTCCAGATCTTCTTCACTGACTTCCAGAAGGTACGCAGCAATTTTACGAGCCTTGTCACGGATCTTGTGGGCTGCCTTGGCAGCAGCAGCGCCAGCCGTAGGTGTACTACGTGACGCATAGGTTCCTAGACCGTAAGGAGCGGTGTCCGTGTCACCTTCCTCAATCTGAATGTGCATCGCTGGGATGCCTAACTCTTCCGCGAGGATCTGGGCATAAGTTGTTTCGTGACCCTGCCCTTGGGACTTGGTTCCGAAGCGAGCGATTGCCTTCCCTGTTGGATGGATTCTGACCTCAGCACTGTCAAACATCTTGATGCCGAGGATATCAAAATCCTTGGAAGGGCCTGCCCCAACAATTTCGGTGAAGCTGGAGATGCCGATACCCATTAACTCACCTCGGGCACGTTTCTCTGCCTGTTCCTCGCGCAGTTCCTCGTAACCCACCATGTCCATTGCCTTGCGCAACGCTGGGGCATAGTCACCGGAGTCATATTCCCAACCCAATGCAGAGCGGTAGGGAAACTGATCTTTCTGAATGAAGTTTTGGAATCGAAGATCTGCCGGATCCCGTCCCAACTTCTGGGCAAGCACATCCGTAATTCGCTCAATTGCGTGCACGGCTTCCGTCACTCGGAAAGAACAACGATAAGCGACTCCTCCTGGTGGCTTGTTAGTGTAAACCGCGTCCATCTCGGTGAAGGCCGTCGGGATATCGTAAGAACCCGTCACAATCGAGAAGAGCCCTGAAGGAAACTTGGAAGGATTCGCTGCCGCATCCGTGTAACCATGATCGGCCAAAGTCTTGATTCGCAGACCGGTCATCTTGCCCTCCTTGGTGGAGGCTAGTTCAACGGTCATGTGGTAATCACGGGCGAAGGAATCAGCCTGCAGGTTTTCGGAGCGGTCTTCAATCCACTTGACTGGCTTGCCAATCAGGAAGCTCGCCGCAATCGCGATGACATAGCCCGGATAGACTGGCACCTTGCCCCCAAAGCCACCTCCAATATCAGGAGAGATCACACGAACACGTTCTTCCGAGAGACCAACATGACCTGCCACTAGAGCAATCACGGTGCGAATCGCGTGAGGGGCTTGTGTTGTCATCCAGACTGTCAGCTTGCCCTCGGCTTTTTCGTAACTAGCTACACATCCACAAGTTTCGATAGAAGCCACGTGAATTCGTGGGATGTAAACTTGTTCCTTGACTACTACATCTGCCTCATTAAAAGCTTGTTCAGTGGCTTCCTGGTCGCCTGTCTGCCAGTGCCAGATATGGTTGTCTGTTTTGCCTTCTTTGTCTGGTCGCAGCAAAGGAGCATCTGCATCCAAGGCCTTGTGTGGATCAATGAGCGGCTTCATCGACTCATACTCAATCGAATTTTCCAAGGCTTGTACCGCATCAGCGGCAATGTAACGGTCTGTAGCAATCACAGCGGCAACTTCCTGGGCCTGATACATCACTGTATCAGTGGGTAGGACCATCTGAGTGTCTGACATTAGGGTCGGCATCCAGTGAAGGTTGTACTGCTTGAGATCTTCCCCAGTGATGACAGCCAATACTCCGG
>PBZZ01000022.1 GCA_002730365.1 Deltaproteobacteria bacterium | reverse complement strand
AAACAGCCAACTCAGCAGGTGCCCATCCTCATCTCCAATTAGCAAATCCTGCTGTTGGTCGCCGTTTAGATCAACCAAGAATGGCGCACTACTGCCGACAGTTTCTAGGTCTTGCCAAATCTGGGCTTGTTGCTGCCAACCAAGGCTGATTGGATAGTTGGGTTGTGGCTGGTGAGTCAGCAATTGCAGCGTTCCACTGCTTTCGCCAATCAGTAAATCCGCATTCTCATCGTCATCCCATTGGAAAATCGCAGGAACTGCGTTACCGGAGGAAGATTGTGCATTTGCAAACCGAGCACTTTCCAATACAAAGTTCGCTTTTTCAGAGCTTCCCTGATTTTCAAAGTAGACCAAAAAGCCGTGGCTGTTCCCAACCAAGAGATCTAAGTCTGAATCCCCATCGAAATCACGGATCAAGGGCGTGCTACGACTACCGATATCAATTTTTGCAAAGCGGACTTCAGCCATCTGCCAGTCTGGGTTATCCTTGCTACCTTCGTTACGTAACAGATCCAAGGTGCCGTCTTCCCGGCCCACTAGAATATCAAGGTCTCCATCTCCATCGAGATCAGCCAGGGAAGGTGCACTGAAACTACGACCGTTCGGTGCAAGTGCTGGAGTTCCCAGTCGAGACCAATCAGGATCCTCAGTTCCTCCTTGATTAACGTAGGCATAGAGCGCGCCAGAGCGGCTGCCCAAGAGTAGATCTGGATCCCCATCTCCATCCCAGTCACCAGACGTGATCAAGGTGTGTCGATCCTCGGGGAGTAACTCGCCAATATTGAAGAAATTGTCGGTGACGGGCCCGTAACGATTCCGGCTACGTGCTTCTCGAGAAACGGGTGGTTCAGCGGTTTTTGCTGTTGTCTCCTCATCATTGACCACAGGTGCGTTGACCTGCATTGTGTACATGTTGCCTGGGGCTGCTGCATTGCTGGATGCCTGAGGGTCTGGCACTACGTCCGGCCCAATTTCTGTAGATAGAAAGCTTGGACTTGGACGCAGGCTGCGCTCCACAATTTCCTCAAGTGTGTTTACTTTCAAGGGGAGACCAAATCCTTCTAGCAGCGGTGGGAGACAGTTTGGAAAGACATCAATTTGGGCACAGGCTTCTTCCATCAAGGCCAGCGGCGCTTTCCTTGGATCGAGGTTGATGCCTCTTAGAGCATCTACCTGCTTGAGTCCGGTAGTGATTGGATCCCGATTTTCATAGTAAAGTATGCGAGAAGTGCGGGTGCCAATCAATAGCTCAGGATAGCCATCTCTGTTGATATCGAAGAAGCGAGGAGCAGCGAATCCACCAGTGTTGATGAAGAGGAAGCGACCAGATTCTAATTCCCATTCGGGCTGAAGCTCAGTACCTCGATTTAGGTAGAAGTCAATGCGTCCTCTGGACTTGCCTACCAGAATATCTTGGTCCCCATCGCCTTCCCAGTCTACGAAGGTTGGGGTTGCATCCACTTCTGGAGAAATATTACCGATCAGCAGAGTTATGGCTTTTGCGCAACCTTTAATCCGAGAACGTTGAGAGGGTACATCGGGGCAGAATAGCGCGCGAGTAGCAACTCCTTGATTGTAAAAAAGTTTTGTGTCTCCTTGCTGGTTTCCGATCAGCAGGTCTGCTGCCCGATCTGCATTGACGTCACTGAAGTTAGGGACACTGTTGCCATTGACCTGAATGCTCATGTAGGCCGGAGTGACCAATTCTAGCACGGGTAATAGGGCGTTACCTCGATTTTGGTAGAAAAAGATGGTGCCGTCTCCAGAGCCAACAAATAAATCAAGGTCACCGTCATCATCAATATCAAACCAAGTAGGCGCAGCATTGGTGCCAACATCAATCACACGCTTAACGCGGACCTTGCGGCTATTTTGAACATCTTCCTGAAATGCGCTGAAATCCTCAGTTTCTAGCCGAAATTGGTTATCACCTGGATTACGAAACAGTGCGATTCGGCCATCACCTTTACCAACGAAAAGGTCTTCGTCTCCATCACCATCAAAATCTGCAAAGCTTAGGATGCTACGTTCAAATCCGCGCGTGTAGAGTAATTGCTCTTGTCCATTCAATTTGCCGTAGTATTGGCGTTGCCATTGGTAGATGGGGGCATTGTCTTCTGCAGCAGGAAGAGAGTTCGCCCCGCTTAGGCCCAAGATTCCCAATAGAGCAGTGGTCCAGCATTGGCGGAAAGAAAAGCGACGTCGCATAAGATGAAACGGTGAGTGGGGGTTGTTTGGTGGGGGCAGCGTTGCAAGACCTACGCCCGTTATCGGCGCTTTTTGCAGGTCAATTTTTGATATGGATGCGGGTTGTTTGAGCTACGTTGGCTCAGGGCAGGTCAGGCGGCCACCGAACTCTTTTCCGTCGAAGAGAGCAACCTTAGCTTGTTGAGGTAAGGCNACCATCAGGTCTAGCTTCCCGTTGCCATCAACGTCTTCAATGATAANGTCCCCNGGAGTGTCTCCCTGTAGATGATGGGTTGCGGCAAATAATTCCGGACTTCTGTAGGTTNCAGTTCCACGAGCAGAACTACTATTGCTGAGGACCAGTGCCATGTCTCCNGAAAGTGTCGTGACCGAAGCAAATACAACGACAAAGCGGTTGCTGATTACGAAATCAAGAACTCCATCTTCATTGAAATCTGCTACGTCAAAAGATGAGGGGCCACGTCCAGCTGGCATATCAAACTGGTTTTCAAAATTTCCAGATCCGTCACCGTACCAAATCCGAAGAACTTCTGCACTACGACTACTAACCGCCAGATCCTGTCTACCATCACAGTCGAAATCGGCCACCTCCAATTGTTGAGGAGAACTGGGCGTATCTAACTCTGAAGTTTTTTCGAAGGTTCCATCTCCCTTACCCTTCCATAGTTGGAGCAGGTTTTCACCTACAGAGAGGGAAGCCAGATCAGTCACATTATCTCCGTTCCAGTCTCCCTGCATCAATTGTTGAGGAAAGTCGGCAGTATCCAAAGAATCAGCAGTCGTGAAATTGTCATTATCGATGTTGAGCAGTATCGAGATGGAATCCATACCACGATTGGCAACAGCAATATCTTTTCGCCCATCATTGTCCCAATCACCGGCTTGCAGAGAGATTGGTGTTAATTCAACGAATTCAGTATGGTTGTCATCGTGCCAGTCTGGCCCCTTCAATAACTGAATGTAGACACTGTCAGATTGTGTTAGCATTAAGTCATTGTGGCCGTCGAGGTCAAAATCTTCGATGACGAAAGACTGGTGCCAGCGGGGTTCGCTTGGGCTCCATGACGGCAGATCGTCAGCTTGCAGCCACTTACTGGATTGAGGTTGCAGGGTAAAGGCTTGAATCCTCCCATCATCTGCAGTGCCAGAACCCTCACTGCGTTGTGGGACTGGAACCAGTAATTCTGTGACGTTATCATTGTCCCAATCGCTCCGAATCAGCTGCGCAGAACCAACCGGGAGAGACTGCTCTCTGGGGGAAGAAAATTGAACATTCATCACCGTCGAAGGAGGCGCATCTTCCTCAATAAGATGATCACCAGAGCGACAGGCGAGTAGGCTCAGCAAACAGATAAAGGGCAGCGCATGGAGGAGTTTCATTCTTGCAGCAAACCTTTGAAAAAGAGCCCATAGTCTTCGGGCAGATAGTCTTGAATCATGCCGAAGTAGCGATCCCAGGGAGGTAGAGGTAACCGCTCACGGCTCTGGTAGTAGAGCGCGGTCTCGGAGTTATTCCAATGCTCTTCGAGGAAGTACTTCAGTGGGGAGGTCTCTCCAAGACCTTCAAACACGATCACAGGTGAATTATTTCCTCGACCGTAGTTTTCATAGTGTTCCAGCAGGCGGTCGCCCAAGCCCTGTTGCAGGTAGTCTTCCAGCACTCGAGTGGCCTGAAAATCAATCTTGATCCAATCCGCCAAGTCAATCAGCCCGTTGTGAACATCTTGATTCATCTTGTTTGAATCATCCAATGCCAGCCGAATGCCCAGATCCTGAGAGAGGTTGCGAATTGTTGGCAGATAATCCGGAGTGATCAACTCGTTGACCTCAAAATAGAACATGCTCTGATACTCGGGAAAGAGCTGGAGCAGGTTCTTCAGTGCCCGTGGATAGTTAAGATAATCTGCATCCACATTTTGGGTGAACATCAGCGCTGGCATGGGCTGATTGTCGATTTTCATCTGTCGACGTAAGAGCCGGATGGTCAGAAACGTGGCAATCAGCGAAGAGAAGCGCAGTAGCACTGAGGGAATCTCTAGTTCCTTGCACTGCTTGACGATCTTGCCAAAGCTCTGTCCAGAACGATCCATGGCTAACAACTCGAATCCCTTGGTTGGGGACTGGGGAGATTTTGGTGCTAGAGCGTCGATCGACTCGGCTTTGATTGCCAACCATTTTAGATATTGTCGTGCCCGTTCGCTCAGTGAACTCCATTCCTCTGCCAGCAGTGTTCCCAACAGTTGTGCAACCACATCTGGGAAGCATGGGAAGGGCAATGAAGGTGGCAAGGGAGTAACCACGCTATGGGCAAGGTGCTCAGTCTCCACTGCCTGCCAAGCGGTTTCAGACCAGAATCCATCGGAGATTTGGTTCATGAAGGAAATAGCTGGGGGTTAGGACTTGCCGAGGGCCAAGTTGGCGAACTTGGTGTATTGTCCGATAAAGGCCAAACGGCGCACACCACACTCACCATTCCGGTGCTTGGCAACAATGATCTCTGCAATGCCTTTGGACTCAGAATTTGGATTATATACCTCATCCCGATAAATGAACATGATCAGATCAGCATCTTGCTCAAGTGCGCCAGATTCCCGCAAATCTGCCATGATTGGATGCTTGTCAGCTCGCCGTTCCAGATCACGGTTTAACTGAGATAGAGCAACAACGGGTACAGAAAATTCCTTGGCAATAGCCTTGAGTTGCCTTGAAATGTCTGCAATCTCCTGTTCACGGGATTGTAGGCGTCGTCCTCCGGTCATTAGCTGCAGGTAGTCGATAACGATCATACCGATGGGTGTCTCTCCATACTCTTGGGTGACTTGTCTCGCCACCTTGCGTACATAACCGGGAGTGATTCCAGAAGCATCATCGATCAGCAGGGGTGCTTCCAGCATTTGCCCAGTCGCATCTACCAGTTTCTCCCAATCGTCTGGTTCTAAATTTCCAAGCCAAAGCCGTTGGCTGTCAACCCGGGCTTCGCTACAGATCAGACGCATTGCAATGTGTTCCTTGGGCATTTCAAGGCTGAAGATCAGGATGGGCTGCTTGGACTGCAGCGCAGCATACATCCCCATGTTCATTGCAAAAGAAGTTTTTCCCATCGAAGGTCGGGCTGCCAAGATAATCAGATCGCCACGTTGTAGACCACGGGTCAGCTCATCCAGCTCGGTAAAACCAGTTGGGATACCGGTGATCACCTGTGGATTTTCAGAAAGAGCCTCTAGGTACTCAAAGTTACTGAGCAACACTTCACGTAGTGGCGTGTAGCTGCGAGTGCGGACTCTGTTTTCGATTTCACGGAATTTCTCAGAGGCTTCTCCCAGAAATTCACTGATGCTACGTTGGCCTTCCTGTCCCTCGCGAGCCAGTTCATAGGCAGTAGAGATGATTGCTCGAAGCTGGCTTTTCTCCTGAACAAGCTGCGCATAATACTCAGCGTTTTCTGCCACTGGCGTGGTCTGAGTCAGCAAGAGCAGGTAGTCCACTCCTCCAGATTCGTCAAGAAAGTTGTGATCTCGGAGCCACCCAGAAACGGATACTTCATCAATCGGAGCTTCTTCTCCCGCTAACTCCTGCATCGCCGTAAAGATCTTTTGATTGGCTGGGGAGAAGAAATCTGTTGGCTGCAAGTAGTCCTGAATTTGAGCCAGCAGTTCATTACGGTAGATGATGGCTCCAAGGACAGCTTGTTCAGCAAGCTTGTCGTGGGGCAGCAGTTCTTCAGGTTTCGGTTTCGTGGGCGCACCGGGCATAGGCAACGCTGTGATAGAAGGTCACTGAGGAACGCAGACAGTGGAGGGGACAGGAGGCCAGAACCTCCTGCGATAATTGAGAGTCAGGAGGCTTCTTCTGCTTCAGCGGATTCTTCTTCCGCAGTTGCTTCAGTTTCCTCAATAGCCTCTTCTCCAGCCTCGGTAGTTGCAGCCACTTCGGCTTCTGGAGGTGCGGCGTTGGGATCGAGCTCTGCCAACACACGGATACTCATTTCAATCGAGACTTCGGTGTGAACCCGAATGGTGAAGGTGTGAGTTCCAACGTTGCGGATCGGTACTGGTAGCAGGATTGCTCGACGCTCTAGGGTGTAGCCAGCGGCTTCGAGGACTTCTTGAATGTCCCGGTTGTTTACGGAACCAAACAAGCGACCGCCTGGGCCTGCCTTACGAGCAACTTCAAGATCCAGCACTTTTATCAGGGCTGCCTTTTGCTGAGCTTGGGCAATCTCCCCTTTGCGCATCTTTTCCAGATACTGCATGTGATGCCGGAATTCCTTTGATTGCTGACCGGTGACTGGCAACGCCAAGCCCCGAGGCAACAGGTAGTTTCGTGCATAACCGGGCTTGACGTCAACGACGTCGCCGAGTGTGCCAAGATCGGACACTTCTTGTTTCAGAATCAGTTTCACTGGATTACCTCAACGACAGGGTGCGTTAGTTCTGGGGGACGTAGCCCGCGGTGTAAGATAACAGAGCCAGATTGCGAGCTCGCTTGATCGCGATCGCCAGCTTGCGTTGATATGGCGCTGATACGCCAGAAATGCGGCTTGGAACGATCTTTCCCCCCTCGGTCACATAGGACTTCAACAATTCCAGATCCTTGTAATCAATCTCTTCGATGCCAGCTTCCTTGAAAGGACAAACCTTGCGTTTACGACGTAGAAGGATGCTATTGGGGACACTGCGCATCGGGCGTTTTTTCTTTTTTTTGGCCATCTCTCGTTCCTGATTGGGGTCTTAGTCTTCGTTGGTTTCGGTGGATTTGTCTTCGGTCTCAACGGTATCAGAGTCATCGTCTTCTTTATCTTCTTTTTCGTTGCTGGCTTCCTCCGCCGGCTTCAACTCAACAAGACTTTCGAATTTGGCTGCGGCACTTTCCCAGTCTTCAACTTTAATAATTTGGGCTCGGATCACTTGCTCTGAATAACCAAACTGGCGCTCCAACTCTTCCAGCATTGCCCCATCACCACTGAGGTACCAGAGATGATAGATGCCATGGTCTTTCTTCTTAATCGGGTAGGCCAACTTACGCCGTCCCCAAAAATATTCACGGCAAATCTGCCCCTCAAAGCGTGCTACAAAACCGCGTACACGGTCGAGCAATTCCGCTTGTTCTTCGCTATTTAAATCGGCGGAGGTGATGAACACCGCCTCGTAGTCTCGCACCATGGATAATTTTCCTTTTGAGCGTTAGGCCCGCTGATGCAGGCAAGGAAAGTAGACGTCAGACATTGAAGCGAAAATGCATAATGTCACCGTCCTGAACAACGTAATCGCGTCCTTCTAGACGCCAGCGTCCGGCTTCACGGACTGCTGTTTCCGAACCAAGGGAATCCAAGTCATCGAAGTGGTAGACTTCGGCACGGATGAAACCCTTCTCGAAATCGCTATGAATTTTACCAGCTGCCTGTGGAGCAGAAGATCCACGTTGAACCTCCCAGGCTCGAACTTCCTTTTTGCCCGCAGTGAAGTAGGTGATCTGATTCAGCAATTGGTAACCAGATTTTGCGAGTTGTACGGTCCCAGAGTGACGAATGCCCATCTCTTCCATAAATGCCCGGGCTTCGTCTTCTTCTATTTCTGCCAATTCTGATTCGACTTGGGCACAGATTGGAATGACTTCGACTTGTTCTCGCGCAGCCAACTCTCGCAGAGCAACTTCAAATTCTGAGGCTTCGCTCAGTCCCTCTTCGGAGACATTGGCGATGTAGAGCGAAGGCTTACTGGTGATCAAGCTTAGCTCTGCAAAGATCACTAACTCTTCCGCAGACCAATCCCCGGAGCGTGCTAGTTTACCGTCTCCCAGATAGGCTAGCATTTTTTCAAAAATTGGAATTGCTGCTGCAGCCTCTCGATTGCCCTTGGCTTGTTTGCGCAGTCGTTCCAATTTTCGTTCAACCTGCTCAAGGTCAGATAGAATTAATTCAGTTTGGATGACCTCGATGTCTCGTATTGGATCTGGTGATCCATCAACATGAACAACATTCTCATCAGCAAAGCAACGAACAACATGCGCAATCGCGTCAACTTGACGGATATGGCTGAGAAACTGATTGCCTAATCCCTCTCCTTGACTTGCCCCCTTTACCAGTCCTGCAATATCCACTACCCGTAGCATAGCTGGGATCGTCTGGTTTGGTTCGACCAACTCGGCCAAGCGCTGCAAGCGTGAATCTCGAACCGGGACCATCCCTACGTTGGGTTCGATCGTGCAGAAAGGGTAGTTGGCGGATTCTGCTTCAACGCGTGTAAGCGCTCGAAAGAGCGTGGACTTGCCAACGTTGGGCAACCCAACGATTCCAACTTCCAGAGCCATGTGGAGCCAACTTCAGAGAGGTGCGTTAAGTGAGGTCTGAGGAAAGTTTGCACCGCTGATGAACTTTTCCAGCAGAGGAAAAACCTGGCGAATCAGTGTCTGACATTGTTGTCTGGCTTCTTGGCTCCAGCGTCGCAATACATAATCAACAGTTGGTACATCCGCAGGCGGTCGACCAATGCCGAGTCGGACACGCCGAAAGCTGTCAGAATTCAAGTGCTCTATCACAGAGCGCAAGCCATTGTGTCCTCCATGCCCTCCACCAGAGCGCAACCGCGCTTTTCCAGGGACCAGATCAAGATCATCCGTACAAATGACAATGTCAGGAGGGTCTATCTTGTAGAAGCGTGCGCAGGCTGCAACTGCCTGACCGCTATGATTCATGAAAGTGAGGGGCTTCATCAGGATCACTGATTGATCTCCACTCCCGTGGCGACCCATCATCGCTTGAAACTTCTCGGAACCAACCTCACAGCGCCAGGCTTCTGACAAGGCGTTTATCAACCAGAAACCAGCATTATGTGGTGTCTGCTCATACTGCGGTCCTGGATTCCCCAGTCCCGCGATCAATTTCACGGATTTTCGGCCGCAGCAGCAGCTTGGGCGATACGAACTGCGCGACCAACAATGGAGGCAATGCTATAATTGTCCTTGGCCCTCAGTTCCACTTGCTCGGGCAAGCGGACGTCCTGGATTCTCAGGTTGCCACCAAAATCGAGAGTGGAAACGTCCACCTCAACATAATCGGGGATTGCATCTGGCTTACAACTGACAGGAACATCTCGTGCGACTAGTTGAAGAACACCACCTTTGCGAACTCCTGGACTCTCTCCTACGGTTTTCAAGGGAACACGAAGGTTGATCGAACGTTCCAGATCCAGTTCACGGAAGTCGAGATGGATCAGCAGGGGCTTGTGAACATGTTTTTGCACGTCCTGCAGCAGTACTTGACGGACTTCTCCTTTTTCGGCGTCAGGTTCCCTGATTTCGAGTGCCAAGAGTTTGTGGGCGATGGTTAGTCGGCTCAATAGTTGGCGAGTTTTGACCTCATCCATTTCGAGGTTCAAGTTGCTCTCACCGCCGTAAACAACTGCGGGGATGCGATTTGCACGGCGCAACTGCTGGATTGCTTTCTTGCCCATGTCGGTGCGCTTGTAGGCGACCAAAATTTCTTCAGACATGTAGGTTTGCCCGAATGGGGTTGCAAAAAGAAAAACGGTCTTTATAGCACCGTACAGAAATAAATTCAATCGATTTTACAGGAATTCAGAATGACTCGACTGATCTGGTGTACTTTGATCGGGCTACAGATCGGGTCGCAGAGTCTCTCAGCACGGGAGCGACCACGCTGGGAACTAGGGATCATACACGCTGCAGGAGAGCTACCGCATTATACGGGTTCCAATCACTACTACCAACGGAGCATCAATCTACCCTATGGCATTCTCCGTTCAGAGCAAGTTGATGTGTCAGGGGTTCCCAGGCTGTTCACAGATCTTACCCCGGATCTGCGCTTAGAGATGGCGTTTGGTGCAGAGCTACCCGTGGAATCGGATGACATTAATGAATTACCTCCACCTGGAGCGGATGGTTCTTCTGATAAAGTCATTCGTACGAAGAATTACACGCGTCGTGGTATGGAAGATATCCAAGTGCTGATTGGTATCGGGCTGACGCTCGATTGGTATCTGGGAGAGCATGTGACTGTTGATTTTCCATTGCTCAGTAAGAGTACCCTGGGAGGTGGCTTCCGCTATGCTGGGAACTCTTTTGCTCCAGGGATTTCAGTGGATGCTTTCGATCGAGACTCCAACTATGCCCTAGCCCTCGGAGTATCATGGGAATATGGAGATGAAAACTTTAACCGTACCTACTACGAAGTGAGAGCAGACGACGCTTTGCCGGGTCGGCCAACTTACTCACCTTCTGCCGGCTTGATTTCCCGCAATGAAGATCTTCGCTTTGCGGCTCAAGTCACTCGCCGTTTGTATTTCTTTGTCCTGCAGTATCGCCGTGTTCTGGAAAACAGTGTTGTTCGAGAGAGTCCGCTGGTGGTTGTCAACAAGAACGAAGGCTGGGCATTTGGGATTATTCTGGCTTTGGCTGCTAGTGATGCTTCGGTGACTCGCAGAAAATGATTTCTGAAGAATTTTGACTTTCTTAGAATACTTAAAAAAACTGATTTCAAGACTGATCCAAAGTGATTCTTGGCAAAATTCCTGCTGCAGACGAATCCAATCACCACTCCTCCATTCCTTCTCCTGTTGTTGTAGAGACCTGTAAAATCTTCAGAGTAGTGTTGATCTCCAAGGCTGCTTTGAGATAGCGCTCCAAATCAAATTGTAGTTTGGTCGAAACCCGACCCCTTGGACCCGACCCTGATAGCGTATTCGCAGCCCAATTTTTTCTAAATTTTCTTGGATTCTTGATGAACTGATTGGAGACCGGTCAGCCAAATTCACCCTCTGTAGTTCTATCCAGTCGAACTTCGACAAGCTGATTTCTCAAACGAACTGGAAAGTAGCGCAGGGATAACTCGGAAGCAAGTGGATAGGTACCTGACAGTATGTCGAATTTAAATCCATGATGAGTACAGATCAGCAAGCCATCTTGGACAGCACTCATGTCTGGTCGCCAGCCAAGATGAGTACAGACATTTTCAAAGCACAGTAGCTGATCTGCGATCCGGGTGAGTAGTAGCGAGTAACCATCTTCTTCCCAGAGCAACAGTTTGCCTTTCTTGATCTCATCCGGTCTAGCGATAGGAATTCAAGGATCAGAAGATTTCATTTGACCGAGATGGCAATTGATAAGTCGGCTGCGGTTTTTCTCCAAAAGATCAAGAAATCCCATTCAATTCTGAGAGCAACTGCTGAAAGATCTGATCTAGTTTTTGATGATTCTCCTGGATAAATAATCCCCCCTTGTTAAATGACATTCCATTCTCGCCCATAAACGAAACACAGTGAATAAGCGTGTAAAAATTGACGATGATCCGCTGTTTCTCCGTTGCAGAAAGCTGATCCAACCAAATTGCAACTAGATCATTGCTTTCATTGTTCGCCAGGAGTGCCATGTTCATCAGGGATATGTGAAATAAAGGATCCCCAAAAGCCATTTGATCCAAATCTATAAAGCCTATGACGGAATAATCAGACTTGGAAACGAGTAGATTTTTTGTGGTCAAATCGTGGAAAAAAGCTCTTGGCTGGACAGCGCTGAGATATCCCTTGAACTTATCCTGAAGCTGACGAACTTTCTCGACATAAGTTGGATCAATCTGGCCAACGGTCTGAATCCAACTCTTTGCTTGCTCTAGTGAATTTTCGATGATCTGGTTCCAGGAAGGGAGCAGCTGTGGGCAATTACAATGAAATCCCCAGCCAAAGCCGGCAGCTTCTGGAAGCGTATCAGCATTTCTTTGAAAATTGATCAATCGATCCACTACTTTTGCTTTTTGGTCTCTGCTCATCTGATCGACCAGCTCGCCTAGGTCTATACCGTCGATGTATTCCAGAATCATGAAGCTGTACTTTTGTTCTTCAATACTGAGCTTGAAAATCTGGGGGATGGGCAGCGATAGTTTCTGGAGTTGAGTTGACCAGAACAGGTTACCATTCAAATAGGAAGTATTGTCAGGATGACAGATTCGGATAACAAATCGTTGTTGCTCCCCTTGAACATCGAAGACATAGTGACAGAGACCTGTGGGAAAGCGCTGGATGCTCAGCTCGCCCTGGCTGAGAAAAGAATTGGCAATTCGCCGCACATCATCAACTGTCGGAGGGTTAAAGTGATTCTTCATGCGCTTTCAGGAAATCTGTGGGAGATGAACCTAATATCGAATTGTACATCTTGAAAAGTGCTTATCTGAGCTGTGCCCCTAACAGCAAATGACTTTTTGCGGTAGGATTTTCGTAACGTAATTCATTAGTGTGAGTCAGGATCTATCGTGACTCCCAATGATCAATTCCATAAAGCTCAAATTCCTTCATGAATGATTTGTCGATGCAAGAACGTCTGTCCCAAATCCTAAACTTTTTGCGTGATGCAGAATCGCTTAAGAGCACATTGCGGAGCGGCCATACTTCCTCCGGCAGACCAGAGAGTGTAGCAGAGCATACTTGGCGACTCTGCCTTTTGGTGATGGTAATGGCACCTGAGTTTCCCGAAGTGGATGCCCATCGCTTGATAAAGATCTGTTTGGTTCATGATTTGGGGGAGGCGTTGCAGGGAGATATCCCAGCTCCATTGCAGGATCCCACTGTCGATAAATCTGAAAGCGATCGGGAAGATCTATTGGAATTGTTGTCACCGTTGCCTGAATTGCAGCGCAGTGAAATTCTGGAACTTTGGGAGGAATATGAGCAGGCAGCGACCCCGGAAGCAAAATTGGCAAAGGCTTTCGACAAATTGGAGACGTTGCTCCAGCACACCCAGGGACAGAATCCTCCTGATTTTGACTATGCTTTCAATCTAGACTATGGGCGAAAATATACAGAATTAAACGTCCAGACTCGTCAAATCCGAGCCTGGATTGATGAGGAGACTCGACGGCTAGGTTCTGAAATGAGTTGAAACTAACTGTTAGAAGAATACGACCTGTTTTTTAAATTTCTGAATAGGTAGTGATCTAGTTTTCGAATAAAAATTTTATTTGAGAAAATATTTTTTAAATGAAGTTGAGACGTACTGAATT
This sequence comes from Deltaproteobacteria bacterium, assembly GCA_002730365.1. Next base: position 2,179 of record PBZZ01000022.1, on the reverse strand, counting down.
AAACAAAAATTTCACTAACTTTTTATTAAAAATATCAGTATCAGAATGCCTGTTTTGATACTAAATTTTAGATTATGATAAGATTTCCTATCAGGTTTTTTTAAACTATGCTTTTTACTAATTTAGTAAATGAGAAGTAATGGGAAGGAAAGATCTATTCGAAAGAATTCTTCAAGGTAAGAAAAATAGTCTAGGTAAAGTTCCTAGTATTTTGAAAGACATCCTGAATCACCAGATAACAGTAGATGATGTGTATGATTTGTATGCAGAATAATATCCTAATTTTTCTATGAGAGTTTCAAACTTAATGAAGCGATTGAGGAGAGAGGATGGAAAGCTTATAATACCTTATATTGACAATTTTATTGAAGATGCTAACAGACTAAAAAATCCAACATCTCGTTGGACAATAGCACAGCTTTTTACTGAGTGTTATCATCTATTGAGTGATGCCCAAAACAATTACTCTTAGTTAAAATCAAAGAAAATTTAATGCCAGGAAATGATTAGATTATGTTGGCCCAATCATTGTCTTCTCTTGAGTTTTCTATGAAGAAAGGAATGAATATCTTATATTCTGAGGAAATTCTTAGAAAGAATTGCTGAAGATGATAGAAAATCTGTATCTGGCAAGGCTAAAAAGATTGTGGATTCATTAAATGATTAAAATGTTTTTTGCCATCTATATCGCCTTGAGACAGGGAAGTGGGATATTGGAGAAACTAATCTTATAATGAAGGTGTAGATTTCGGCAAAAGTCGTTGTGGATGAATTGATTCGACAGTATAAGCCAAGTCCAGCAATTTCTGATCTGCCCAAGGTTCAGCAAGTAGTTCCAAGCCAACCGGCAATTCTCCATGAAAACCAGCTGGGACAGAGATAGCAGGCACTCCAGAACAGGCAGCCAAGCGACAATTGGTACCCATCTGATCCTCCCCGATCAGGGCCGCTACATGGCGAATCGATGGATAGGCCAGCGCGTCCAAGCTGTTTTCGGCAAGCAGGCGAAGCAGGGCTCTGCGTACGACTTTGCGTTGTGCCATTTCCCGGTAATAGGTTGATTCATCTTCACTTCGCATGGCTATAGATTTCTGCGTTCGGAGATCCACTTTGGGATGATGTTTCCCAAGGGCGAGTAGTTCCCCTAGATCGCTGAAGCCCATCTCAGGATTGGCCCGCAGATAAGCGTTCACATCCTGCTTGAAATCATAGGCGGAAACAAAATAGCCTTCGAGTGGCCGATCTAGGGAGGCCTCCAGTTCAGCAGATTCCAGCTCCACAATTTCCCAACCGGCTTTTTCGGACATGGCAGTCAAGGCCTCACGTATCACTCCAGCAACGACTTCATCACCCTCTTCTCTCTCCATCCACTCACGTAGTGACCCAATGCGAACTTTTTCGCGCAATTGAAGATTCGCCAGAAACTGAAAGTTATGCCCAAAGCTTTCAGCAGTTTGAGCATCTCTCGCATCGTAACCAATCATTTGATCCAGCATAATCGCCAAATCCCGAACTGATTTGGTGAGGGGTCCTCCAATATCCTGCGTGGAAGATAGCGGGAAAATTCCTCGTCGGCTCATCAGGCCTTGTGTCCCACGTAGTCCGACAAGATTATTCTGAGCTGCAGGAATGCGGATCGAACCACAGGTATCGCTCCCCAATCCAGTGACTGCGAAATTGGCTGTAACGGCTGCTCCAGTACCCCCGCTGGAGCCACCGGGGTTTCTTGTTGGATCGTAGGGATTGCGGGTAAAGCCGTGAATGGAGCCAACGTTCGTGATGCCATAGGCAAATTCCTGCATGTTGGTTTTTCCGAGCAACAGCGCGCCAGCATTTTTCAGCTTAGAGACGAGGTGAGCGTCCCGATCAGGCGCAAAGCCTTTGAAGAGTACTGAGCCAACAGTGGTGGGCATTCCCTTGGTCTCATAGTTGTCTTTTACCAGAATGGGGATGCCATGAAGCATGGATCGAGCTCCCTGCCGATTACGCTCATCATCCAGCGCTTCAGCTTGCTTCAGCGCATCATCATTGAGTACCCGGATGCTGTTGAGTCCCGGTCCTTGTTGATCGTAGGCTGCAATTCGATCCAGGTAGTATTGGGTCAGTTGAACGGCCGTCAGGCTTCCAGAGTTCATCGCTTGCTGGATACTTTCGATAGATGCCTCTAGCAAATTCATTG
>PBZZ01000021.1 GCA_002730365.1 Deltaproteobacteria bacterium | reverse complement strand
TTTTTGAAGACTCTGCACTCGTAAACACCGAAATCTTGGTCAACAACTGAGATCAGATTGTCCTGAACAGAACCTTAGTTAGTCTGCAGCCGCTTTAGCAACTTTAGCAATGGTAGGTCAATTGGAATTCCAACCGACTCCATTCTAGCTACTGCCTTCATATAGCAAACCCGAATCAGGGCATAATCTATCGAGATCTTTGGAGCCATCTCTGGCAACAGAGCAACCAATGCATCGACATCTGTCTGGCAGTAGTCCAGCAGGTCGGCCTGCTCCGCATCACTGTATGGCCCACCCCGCAGCGCCAGTTCACGCATCTCCTTCTTCTTAGTCAAAGGGATATGTTCCAGCCCGTGAATACTCAAGGCGCCCAGCAAGTTGTTTCTTACTAGCAACTTCAGACCATTGGTCCGACAAAGGAATTCACTGAAGAGATCGAGGATAAAGTTTGGTGGGTCCCAGTCTAAGGCAAGATGGCATCCCATCTCAGCAGAGGCGTAGTAAGCCACGTAAAGGCTATTTTCTCCCAGAGGTATTGGGCAAACCGGCTCAGCTACGCCATCCAGCCACAGAAGTACCAGTTGCCCGCTATAGTATTCACGAGCAACTAGACAACGTACTTCTGGTGTGAGCTCTGAGCTTTGACCATACTCAAAGTCTACACACCAGATCCGCTTGGATGGCTCCCCTTGCAGGAAGTTCAGGCTTTCCCACGCAACTGCTTGAGAACAAAGTGATCTAATCGATCAATGATCTTGTTCTTGAAGGCGATATCCAAGATCTCGTCCTTCGACATTTCCGGCCACTTTGGCTCATCCATTATCCCTTCTGCTGCGTGAATCTCGTAAGCCCCAAGGCTCATGTGAGCATGTATACGAGTCCATTGAACTTCAGCATTACTAGCCGCCTCTAGGGCAGAAAGGTGCCAGTTCAATGGCCGCTCTTCATCCGGAAGCCTGAGGGGCCAAACGAAGACTACGCCTTGTCGATCGGCCCCAACAAATAGTCTAAATGCCTGTGCTAAATCTTCCAGTTGATGAGCCAGTGAAGGTTCAACAATGTAGTAATCATCACCGCTGTCTCCGTATTTCGATAACAGCACGTCCAACTTATATTCAGGATGAATCTGGAACCATTGGGTCTTGCTCGGTTTCCGAACTGAAACTGTGGTGAGCCTCTTGATGATCTTTATCTGAGCGCCAAAGTTCTGAGAGAGGGCGAACTTACTGAAGTCTGGTGGCTTGTATTCGGTGGGTACTTGCTCCGCAGAGTTACAAGGGGAATGCTCAGAACTCACTGTGTCATTGGGGTCTAACTTTGAAATATTTGTTTTGTTATTGTCGCTCGTCGTTGACCCCCATTTTCATGCTTGACGGTCTGTTGATCCATCCACGAATCAAGTACAACTTGGTGATAATGGATCAGTTTACCGGCTACTCTCATGTAGTTTGGTCCACGACGGCCAAACCGCCAACGTTGAAGAGTTTTCTTGGATATACCGAGATACTCAGCAGCTTCAGATTCTGTGAGAAATGTGGGGGTAGTTTGGGGTGCCATAGGGCTACTCCTTGACTCAGATTATAGAACGCAAGTTCTTTATGTCCTGCCTTAAGTCAATAAGCTAATCCTTGGCTAATGATGGGGCGCCTCCGAAATGTCCGCGATCAATCACGGGGGTTTGCGCGGGTGCCCAAGGTCGGAAGTTTTTAAGCAATTTTTCAACTTTTTCGTCCCATTGAGCCCTTTCTGCATCTTTGAGCCCAGATCGGATCGGAGTCATTTCTTCGCTGCGGAGCAGGAAGTTCAGATGAACTTCAGTAAGAGTTATTTGTAGTTTTTTCATTACAGTGTGGTGCAGACTTTTTGACTCAAGCCAGTTTAGTTTTGGTGTGTGTTGTGGCAAATTGTCTCTGTCTATGCCTTTTGTAAAATGCATTAGGAAAACATCGTGTGGTGCAGCTTCTATCCAACCTTGCTCTACCATTGCACTGAAGGCCCCCGACAGATTCTCCATAGGCCATGTATTTTCTAACTCATCTAGCTTTAGACTCCCCATTTCCCGTAGCTCTTTTACTTCTCTGAGCTGAAGTGGCCAATCTGTAAATAGCTTACCAAGCCGTTCCTCTAAGTCTTTGTCAATAGAAGATCTTGTGCTGATCAGATCAAAGGAAAAGGCAGAGAGGTCAAAAATTTCAGTTTCAGGCCGACTACCCCAAGCCGCTTTACTCTCAGATGAACTATTAAGAGAAGGGTTTCGCATGACCTCCTCCAAATCTTCAAACCTGACTACGTCACAAGGATGAAAGGCAGGATGCCCAGTAATCAATGGGCTATCAACTCTTGCATAAATCTTTTCTCCGCTATCCCTAAATTCCTGAGCATATTTATCAGCCTCCGGAGTTACTACACATAGATCAGCCAATAATTCTTCTCCCTCATAGCCCACTTGGTAGCGGCCAATCAAAAGTTCTAATCCTGCTTGTGTCAGAGGGTGTACACCAGGTTTGTTCTCGCAGGATTTAGGAACATCTTTGATGAACAAGGTGCCTTGGAGGGACCCTACTTCTCTTGTTAGGCCATCTTCCTTATGCTTCTATAGCAGAAGTTCACGGAGTACCCCTTGGCCACGATAGGGCTCAAAATCCAGATAAACTTTGAGGTTTTTCACGAGAAATCTTTGCAACAATTGATCAGGCAATAAGCAGAGGGAGGGCAACGAATAAGCCGGAGAGGATAAATGAAGAGTCTGAATGAAATTCGGGGGCTCCTTCGACAATAGCTGAAAAGTTCGGCTCAGAGTTTTATTTACCAAAATTTTTCAGCAGAGCCAGAGTATTCCATTCTTCAGCGAATCAATGTAGCGAGGTAATCCGACTGCGTGGGTGCTCCCAGATGAACTATAAGAGATAAGATTATTTACTAATTTGGATAATTTACATTTAGACTATTCCTATCTCCCAATATACTTGGCAACTCCCAATATGACCTCAAGGGAATCATGGGGAGCTTAAACGCACAACAGCAGCAGACTCTTGGACTGCTGGCGACCGGATTATGGATTGAAGAAATTGCAGAAACGCTTGGAGTTTACCGCTCTACGATTTGGCGTTGGCGGCAGGATCACGAGTTCATTGAACAATGGAATCAAATTTTGACGGATACTCGTGAGGAACAAACGCGGCCTTTGTTAGAACTACAACAAGAAGCAATTGAAGCATTGAGGAGTTGCTTACGCTCTGGAAACGACATGGTACGACTTCGCGCATCACTTTCAGTGCTAGATAAAGTTGAAAGCCTTAGTGTCGGATCGACTGATGCCGAGGAGGTTCAAAGAGATCACGTTCAAGCCTTAAAGATACGGAGGATTTGTGAAATTTAGATCAAGAAGCTTGGGCCACCATTAGGTTGTGAGTTTTTGCCTAAGTTAGAAACGCCCAGACGCTCAATAGATAATTCGATGAGATCGGGTTTCCTGTAGGGCTGAGTGAGGATTTACTGAAGTATAGAATTGTTGACTGGAATTAGGTTGGTTTTGGAAGATCAGAAACATCCACAGAGGACAGAGCTTCTTGCAATAGTTCACGCCGCTTTTGTTCTGGGTCATGAAGATCGTGAACCATCGCTTCCATCAATACCCGATAGTAGTGTCGGTCTACAAAGGTACGTCCATGCTGGATTTTTTCAAAACGGTGGCGCTGGTATGCTCTCGAATGTGGAAGTTCAAGATATTTGGACGAGTCCAATTTCTTTCGCACAGAAATTTCTTAGTCTTTTGGAAGTGACAATAGTTTGCTACCTACTTTCAATGGAAATACCGCTTCAAGAAAGCTACCTAGAGCAACCTTGTGAGGGTCAGTTTCACTATAGTGAGGGCTGCAAGGGACTCGTATCCACTAAAGTTGATGGACACCTGGAAAGGAATTAGCAGGATGAGGATAATCTTTGAGGCCGTTTTACCTAAATGAAACTTAGTTCTCTATCCTTAAAAAGAAATCAGTAAGGCATGGCTGTTTTGATAGAGTTGAGCTTGTTCACCTTTTTCAGTGGGTAGAACTACTGGTCGGATGGCTCTACATTGTCTTCATCAAGCAAAAAAACTCTCACCAACTACACAGGCTTAATAAACCTTTAAATTTAACCATATTTCTAGAAGCTCCCTAGAACATTACCAGTCTGGGAATTACCTTTCTAGCCTCCAATTACTGACATCTTGTTATTAAATATCAATATTGGATGTGAGAGTATGGCTACGTTACATTCTAATATTGAAACCAGCACGAACAAGCGTGCCCAAATTACTTGCCTGCTTTAAGAGTTCCTGAAATTCAGGCTTCATTGACATCTCATCCATGTATTTTCCAGCACTCGCCATGGAGTCAAAGTGATAAATTGCCCCAACCCGGTCCATTCGAGACGCAATGACTGGAACAGCAGCTGACAACGTGTGGGGTGGTGATATTTTCACAATTTCTTTCATTATCTCAATAGCTTGTGTTAGTTTACTCCTTGAAATTTGATAAGTGCGCACAACATGCACTGGAGCAGACAAATCTATAGTTTCATATAAATCCCTCATCATAAAAGGCCCGACACCCTTTCCAGCTGGGTCATCCCAGCTTTGCTTAGTCATTTCTTTAAACAGCGGATCATGCATCGCTGCTTCATACGCACACAATGCCGTTTCAAAATCTTCAAACTTAGCACCCATTCCAAAATTACCTGCGTTATCGCCCATCAAGACTCGCCAGCAGCGAGTTGCTATTGCTCCCTTTTGGGCCAAAACTCCTAATCCAGTTCGAATCCGTGTTTCCAGCAGACTCGATTTTCCTGGTAATGGGGTTGCTGTGTAGAAGATATATGTACTCATGATGTTGCCTGTTTATTTGTTTCTTAGGATCTATCGTGAAGATGGAGTAGCACCCAATCTAATCACTCGTAATCTTCCCAGTTCCATTCCTGCACCTCGCTGAGGTTGTGATTAATTTTTTTACCAGCGGTTTTGCTGTGAGAATTACACCGCCAATTTCTTCAGAAAAGAGGATTTAAAGATTTTAATCTTTTGGCTCATCTATTATCTTCCCTTCTAGAGCATAAACGTTGGGTGAATCTGCTGCCCTATTTTGTGCGTAATTAGATTCATTGACATCTACCTCGTTCAATGAAAGCTCCATGATTTTTCCGTCATACTCCCCAAATCCTTTGAATCACATAATACAGATTTTGGATAAACGTGGCCACCACGAATATCAGTAAAGCTACCAACGTGACTCATAACCTTATGAAAATAATCTGGTCGCTCCCAGGCTGCCGTAAAGGCACATATGCCGCCTAAGGATATCCCACAAATTCCTCTCATTTTCGGGTCATCAGTCAGGTTATATCGCTCTCCAACCTCAGGAATCATTTCCTCAATCAAAAACCGGACATACTGCTCACTCAACACATCATACTCATTCGAACGCTCGCTCGCTCGAAATGGCTTGTCTGTAATTGAGTAGTCAGTGCTATGGCCTGGCTCAATAAAAATACCGATCAAGGGTGGGATTCTTTTTTGGTGTATTAGGTTGTCAAAAATAGTCGGAACGCGAAAGGAAGCTGAATTATCAACGTAAAAATACCGTCATTTACAACCATCAGCCCTAAAGGATTCGTTTCATTGTACTGGCTTGGTACATACACCCAATAGTCACGAACTGTTTCTTTTCTGTAGAATTGGCTTTTCCAATGAAATTTTGTNACAGACNCTCTGGGCACACCNTCTTGTTCGAAAGAATCAGGACCATGTTTAGTATTCGGCANANCTTANTCCACAGAAAGGTATTTCTCAAATGAATTGGAATTATTTGCAACATTTTTTCAAACACCTCACTTAAAAAGTGTAAGGAGGAATTTTGCTGGTTTATGTTGTCAGGTTTCTTGCGTCATAAAGTTGGAACTACACACAATTAAAAGTGATTTGCCACTCTTGGTATCCCGCTTGACATAAAAACGATGAGTAAGATCTACATCTACCCAGAGTAGCTTTAGTACTTCTGAGGGCCTGGAACCACTCCAACCTACAAACTGATACAGTTGTGCGAGTTGTAAATCTGGATAGGATCGCCAAACCTTTTTGTAGAGGCCATAACGAGGCCTCACCATGAAACAGGTTGGGAATAAATGGTGTGCCTTTTCAAATAAAGATAAATATCTGATAAATTGTGGTCTTGATTTAAACTACCTTTTAGTTGATATTCATGCTTCGCAACTGAAATTTTTTTATTGCCAGTATGAACCCCTTTGTATCATAATATTTCAAAAATTTAAAAAAATTAATTATGTCAATAATTTATCACTTCTCAGCAAAGCCGTTGGCCGGTAAACGAAGTTCAACAATTAGTATAATTAGAACGAGTGCAGGAATCCTTGCCAGACTGGGGGCATCACAAACCCGAGTTTATCATAATATGCTCGGTGGCAGTCTAGGGAACATTGGCTTGGGTTGTACCTTTGATAGTTTTTCTGAGGCAATGAATGTGCTCGCTAAAAGAGAATCTGATCCTCACTGGCTAGAGTTGCTTGAGAGGCAAAAACCAGAATTAATTATGGATGTCCAAACCCAAAGTCTACTAAGAGTTGCTTATGGTGCAGCAGATATGTCAGCAGTTGTACACCATGTAAGGTCTTACTCTATGATGAGAGATAAACTTCCTCAAGCCTTAGAGATGTTTAACGAGTTAGAGGATCTAGGGGATGAGAAGACAAAAATTGCTGCCGTCGTGCCATCTGTGTCGGCAGGTATGGCGGCTCTCCATGCAGTTTATCAAAATGACTCATTGGAGGATGCCGGGAATAGTATGGACAAAGTGGGAATGTCAGAAGCTTTCCAAAACTTGATCCTTCGAGCAAGCCAACTTGGGACCTTGGAAACATCCTCAATAAACGTGAAAATTTAAGAAATTATACAACATAACCAATGCAGCACCCAAAAATACTTATCAAACCAGATTCAGCATCCTGGATTTCTGGACGCTGATTAGACCAGGAGTATTGTTCTTCCAGTTTATTCAAAATTTATGATTGCTGCTGTGGGAAAAAGTTGGAGTTTTGGGCAGAAGCTACCTTGAGTACCAATACTTAAAATAAAGATGGAGAAATCATGCTAGTAAAAAGTCTGTTTATCAACTTGGTACTCATTGGCTTTGTTGCAATTTCTACTCTTGCTCAGAGCTCAAAGAATGCAAGCAAATTTATGGTTGCCACTGCCAATCCAGTAGCCTCAAAGACAGGCTATGACATTCTAAAGCGTGGGGGTAATGCAATAGACGCAATGGTAGGCGTTCAACTGATGCTCAATCTTGTTGAACCTCAAAGTTCTGGAATTGGAGGAGGTGCTTTCTTGCTGTTTTACGATGCCGAGCGGAACGAAGTCTCTAGTTTTGATGGAAGAGAGACAGCACCTCTCAAAGCGAAGGGTGATCTGTTTCTTAAAGAAGATGGCAGTCCTATGAAGTTTTTTGATGGAGTTGTGGGTGGTAGGTCTGTTGGAACACCTGGTACATTGAAACTCCTGGAAGTTACTCACAAAAACTTCGGCTCACTTCCCTGGGAAGAATTGATTAAACCAACAATTCAACTAGCTGAAAAGGGCTTTAAAGTCTCAAAGAGAATGGCAACCTCTGTTCAAAGGGATGCAGAGCGACTCAAGACTTTCCCAGCTACAAAATCTTATTTCTTCCTCAATGATGGCACTCCGATTCCTGAAGGAACAGTGTTGCGCAATCGAGATTTTGCCCAAACATTGCGCCTTATTGCTGCACAAGGAAGTGAGCCTTTCTACTACGGTGAAATTGCAAGAGATATCGTTCGTACCGTGCAAAAAGCTAAAGGTAACCCTGGGAAATTATCACTTGCCGATCTAAGAAATTATTGGGTAATTGAGAGGCCGCCGGTTTGCCATGACTATAAGCAATTTCAGGTGTGTGGAATGGGTCCGCCTTCTTCCGGTGCACTTACCATTGGACAAATGCTTGGCATGCTCAGTCACTTCAATCTGGAAAAATTATCACCGACTGGCCCAACATTCTCACATCTCTTCGCGGAAGCAAATCTTCTGGCTTTTAAAGACAGAGGTCTTTACATGGCAGATAGTGACTATGTGGACATGCCTACTAATGGCTTGCTGGATCCTACGTATTTGGAGATGAGATCAAAACTGATTAATTCAAGCAGGGTTTCTGAAGGAACGTCACCAGGTGTACCGCCAACAGCCTTAAACTATAAGCTCAGCCCAGACGCTTCCATGGAGCTCCCCTCCACTAGCCACTTCGCAATTGTCGATGCTCAAGGTAATGCTGTAAGTATGACGACTACCATTGAGAATGGGTTTGGATCTCGTTTGATGACCAGAGGATTTTTACTCAATAATGAATTGACGGATTTTTCCTTCCGGCCTGAGCAGGATGGCCAGCTGATTGCTAACCGTCTGGAGCCGGGAAAGCGCCCCCGATCTTCCATGTCCCCAACACTCGTGTTTAATTCAAGTGGACAGTTACATATGGCTGTCGGTTCACCTGGTGGTAGCAGAATTATCCCATACGTTGCAAAAACTCTTTTGGGAGTACTCGAATGGAATATGGATATTCAGGAGGCGATAAATCTGCCAAACATTGCCAAAAATTTTGGCACTATGGACTTGGAGGTTGGCACTTCAGCGGAGCATTTGAAAGCGGACATGGAGCAAATAGGACATAAGGTTAAGATTCGCCGACTGACTAGTGGCCTACAGGGAATTGTTATTACTCCTACAGGGTTGGTTGGTGGAGCAGATCCGCGCAGGGAAGGACTAGTCCTCGGCGATTGAGGCTGCGTAATTCTTAATTTGGTTTGTTAGACTGTGATTGTTTCTCGTTAATTAAACTAATTTACAATCATTCAACTTTTGATAATTTGATTATTAACGCATTAATTTGAGTAAATCATGAAATTTTTAGGTAGCTTTAAAAAAACATGTACCTTTGAACGTTGGCAACAGTTGGTTAGCGATTTAAAACCTCACACCGATAAGCATGGTTTAAGAGTTATCTTTGCCACAGAAAGCGAGGATGGTTCCATGATCTACGATGTCAGTGAAGCCAAGACAATGGAGGGAGCACAAGCTTTTTTATCTGACCCGGAGGTAATGAGAATGAGGAAAGAAGCAGGAGTAGATATTGATAGCCAAGAGATGATTGCTAGTGTCAATAAATTTCATATTTTTCAATAATTTGAAGCACTCAAAATCCATTTAGCTTCCTGTCTCCAACAAAGAACTCATCGACTCTTGAGCCTTGCTTGCAATGCGACGGGTCATTGGTGAGCCTAGGACCTGTCACAACTGGTGGGCGCCTTCAGCCAGCCTTTGCACAGAAGATAGAAGTCTGGAAGCGACAGTACCTCTCGGACAATAGTTCGGGCGGTAGTCTGCAAGAAGACAACTATAATTATCATATTTAATCTCTCCCGGAATCGTTTTAGATAAGCTTTTGCTTACCAATTGGAAGATTACGAATCCGCTTACCTGTAGCAGCAAAAATAGCATTTGTGATTGTAAGAATTATAGGGACGATTGAGGGTTCTCCAGTTCCTGAAGGGGGAGGTCGTTTTCAACTATTTCAATTTCGATTTCTGGGGTGTGCTTCATCCTGGTAATTTTGTATTGGTCATAGTTTGTTTGAACAACACGACCCTCCTTGATTGATAATTTCTCGTTGAGTGCCAGTGAAATTCCCATGATTATTCCGCCCTCAATTTGAGATCGGACTAAATTCGGACTTATGCACAAACCACAATCCACTCGAAAATATATTTTCTCTATTTTAAATCGGCCATTTTCTGATACAGACACGACTGCTAACGCTGCAGAAACAGTTGTCGATCTTCCAAAGTTATCTCGAGGTTTCCTAGTTTTTTCACCATGAACTCATAAATCGCTACACCTCGACCAAAGCCCTTATCTAAGCTCGTTTTCCAATTAGATTTGTTCGGTTCCGCTTGAGGGGGCAACATTAGAGCTTGTTGTGACTCGCACCGTGGATTAGCTGGTGAAGAGTCAGGCTTGCACTGCTTTGCTGTAATGAATAGAGAGCGCGGGGAAGTAAAATTGTGGGATGAGAATGAGCAAAACATCCCACAATTCCACCTAGCAAGAACCTGATGGGGGGTTGGGGATTAACTCGTCAGTTCAGATGAAAAATTCCCATTAGCAGCTTAGTCGATAATATAGACGTATTGCTTTAGGATTTTACTGAACCCTGAACCTGCTGAGTGATGTTGTCAAATAGTTAAATCAATTTATACCATTGATGATTAGGTTGAAGCAACAGAGGCACGGAGGAGGTTAGGAGATCCATA
>PBZZ01000020.1 GCA_002730365.1 Deltaproteobacteria bacterium | reverse complement strand
AATCTATTTACTCGTAAACAGTGTTGCTTCTTTTTGGGTCACGAGAGATTCTAATTATTTCTGGCTTACTTTTTTGTTATCTTCTATGGTATTTGCAGCGATTTACCTTTCTGGATTTACTATTGGTTTTCGCGGTAATCCCCACATTGGCCAGTTGATTTTTAGCATTATACTGATTGCAATTACTCAATTTTTTAAAAATTTCCTAAATTTTACTTCCAGGTATGTAAAAAACGTCGCAAACAGTTTAATTTTTCTTCATGTTTTAATTATTTTATATTATGCAGTAAGATCTTTTGAATTTCCTGATGGGGAATATTTTACTGACCTTGAAAAATTTCCTATCCAACCATTCGGTATTGGATATTTTAAAATAATTGTACAATTTTTACCTACAATATTCGTATTTTTTTATTTTGTATTTCTTTCATTTAAAGCTTGGAGATCGGGTGATAAAGCTTCGGGCTATATTGTCCTCGCAATCACATTGCCAGTCATATCCTTTGCTACAATTGCAATGTTCATCTATCTCGGGCAAAAAGCTTACATTGAATTGGAAATGATTACTCTAGTTGGGCTACCTATAAGTGGGATCATTTTAGTGCTTTGTCCGATTTCAATCAATTTGGCACTGGAAGAGAAAATAAAAGCATTTAAAGATGACGCTCTGACTAAGTTAGAATCATTGAATGCTGAATTAGATGATAAAGTGAGAGATAGAACGTTAGATCTTCAAAAGGCAAATAATCTTATCACTGACAGTATCCAATCCGCGAGTGCTATCCAATCCGCAATTCTTCCTAATATTAAAATAAATAAATACGGTTTCGGTGAACTGGCCTACATTTGGGAACCCCGGGACATCGTGGGTGGAGACTTCTATTGGGTACAACAACAAAAAGACTGGACTGCACTTGTCGTTGCAGATTGTACAGGACACGGTATACCAGGAGCTTTCATGACGTTGATTTCTAGCACAATCCTCGATCGTATCGCGTCCTTAAATAATCTTAGTCAACCAGATCGTCTTCTGGATCAACTCGATAAGTTGTTAAGCCAAACCTTTAAGCTAAACAAAGGTGATAGTACCGGCTTTGGTTTGGATTGTGGGGTCTGTTGTTTCTCGAAGAAAGAAGGAATCTTGCGCTTTGCAGGAGCGAGATCAAATCTGTATCAAAAAGTGGGTGAGAATGTTAATGAGATGAAGGGAGATAAAGTCAGTTTAGGTTATGATTTCAAGGAACACCCAATATCATTCAAGGTGGTTGAAACTAGTCTGGATAAGAAGTCTAGTTTCTACATGTTTTCAGATGGGATCACCGATCAGATCGGTGGAAAGAGAAAGTTGATGTATGGAAGGAAGCGGCTTCTGCATCAAATCCAATCCTCAGCCTCAGTTACTGAGGCGATTGAAAAGATCATGAAAGATCTAGCCAACTATCAATCTGACCACAAGAGACGAGATGACCTGACACTTTTTGGTTTCTCTTTTTAATTTCTCACCTGCGTTGATCTTATTCAATAAGTACAAAATATTTTCAGCTAGTCTTATTCAATCTTTTGCTTCATTAACCCTGTTATTCTTGCTGAGCCTTCCCATGCAAAGATTCGTACAATTCAGTCTTTATCTACTACTGGCGGCCGCCTTGGTTTCTTGTTCCAGTAGCGGTTCTTCCAGCGGAAGTGACAACAGCACAACAACAATAGATCCTGCAAAAGAATCTGAATCTCAGTCAACCACAGATGCTGAATCTTTAAATACCGGTTCTGTCACAGATAATACCGGTACATCTGGAGATCAGGATGCTGATCAAAATGTGAACACTGATTCCAAAGACAATAGTATCACGCCACCAGACATCACCAACTATGCCTTCACAAAGACAGACCCTTCCTGCAGTGCCTATGTTGGTGAATTCACATCCACTATCCAGGACCTTGGCAATGACCGCATGTTGACAGGCTCGGTCTCCATTACTACGGACGGCAGCATCTGCACGATCAGTAGCAACTCGATTCCTAACCACGATGTCAATGATAAGGGGGCATTTGCTAATGCGATTGGTGAGGTCAACGAAACCTTTAGTATTCCTGTCTCACCATCTGTAGCAAACAGTACTACTCAACTTACTCTGCAATACGACAATGCGGTTTTTTTAAATGGGGCCAAGCTCGACCTACTTGCTGCTGCTTGTTATGGAGTTGGGAATGAGCCGTTGGGTCAGGAGAAGATTGGTTGCTTTCAGACGAATATTCCTTGGCGCTATGACCCCATGTTCTCACTGAATCAATTTGGAACGGACTCTCACAACGCCCATACGCAACCAGATGGAGCCTATCATTATCACGGAGATCCTCTAGCTATGTACGATACCTCAGGGCGGACAGCCTCTGGGGTGATTGGTTTTGCAGCTGATGGCTTTCCGATTTATGGACCTTTCATCGATGAAAATGGAAGAATTCGGAGAGTTACTTCTAGCTATGTCCTCAAAAGTGGTGCTCGACAAAATCAGTCGGGAGAAGGTGCCTTTCCAGGTGGGACTTATGATGGTACTTACATAGATGATTATGAATACCAAGCCGGCATTGGAGATTTAGATGAATGCAACGGAATGATGATCAATGGTAGGTATAGTTATTTTGTTACCAGCACCTATCCTTGGATCATGAAGTGCTTTAAAGGGAGTCCTGAGAGTTCCTTTCGAAAGAATTCTAGGATGCCCTAAAATTTATAACGTGACGACCCACGAATATGAGGGGACTTTTGCCAAACAAATAAATTTCAATGAATGTAATACAAGGGGATCGCCCGTCTTCACTGACATGGACACATCTTCAAGCTTCGGAATTAGCCGAGAGAATTCGTCAGAGAGAGGTCACAGCATTGGAGGTGATACAGGCACATCTCAATCACATTAAACAGCACAATCCTCAGATCAAGGCTGTCAGTGTTTTAGCAGCAGACGAGGCTCTCGCGAGTGCTCGACGAGCCGATCAGGAACTGTCTGCTGGAAGCAGCGAAGTTGGTCCCTTGCATGGAGTACCGATCACT
This sequence comes from Deltaproteobacteria bacterium, assembly GCA_002730365.1. Next base: position 7,451 of record PBZZ01000020.1, on the reverse strand, counting down.
TTGAAGGATCATGCGATTGTGAAAGGGTTGCGTACCACCTTGGGCATGCCACAATATTGGAATTATCGGCCTTCCAAGGACTGTGAGTTGGTAGCCCGCTTACGAAGAGCAGGTGCGATCATCCTCGGACGGACCAATGTTCCATTTGGATGCTATGACTGGAACTGTCGGAACCCGATCTATCCGGAGACAGTGAATCCATGGGATTTTTCACGAACTCCCGGAGGATCTTCCGGTGGGGCTGCCGCTGCTATTGCGACAGGGATGACACCCTTGGAAATGGGCTCTGATCTGGCAGGATCGATTCGTTTACCCTCCCACTGCTGTGGAATCTTTGGACTGCGTACTACCGATGGCCTCTTGCCTATGAATGACGTGGGACCCGAAGATTTTCCTGATGCTCCTTCTTTGTTGACCGTTTGTGGGCCGATGGGTCGTAGCATTGCGGATCTCCACTTGATGCTCTCTGTTTTAGACCCTGAGCAGAGAAAAGACACACCTACAGTTCCCGAAAAACTACGTATTGCCTACACCCACAATATCCTTGACATTACGGCAAACGAGGTAACTCAGGTGGAGATCGAATCTTTCCTGAACAAACTGAGTAAAGATGGTCACAAGGTAGCGAGCAACTGTGCTCCTGAAGTCGATATGGCGAAGTGTTTTGAATTATGGGCAATGATTACAGGCCATCTTGCCAGCATTTCTCTCCCCAAGTTGATGCGTACTGAGCCTCTCAACTCCATTTTGCTATTCTATGTGTTGCAGATGAGGATGGGGGGTGGCTGGATGGCCCAAGAGCTTCGTAAAGGTTTTCACTCTTCAGATCGGGATTTTCAGCAAGCACTGCAAAGATTAGAGGATATTCGTCAGGAAGTTGATCGATTCTATGATCAGTACGATCTTTGGATTCTTCCAAGCATGCCCGGGCCAGCTTATGAAAGAACACGAATGAACTGGAATTTCAGTTTGGATGGAGAACGAGTTAGTTATGGCAATTACAACGGAACCTACCACTGCACCACTGCATTGATGGGGACTCCTGGCTTGGCGTTACCCATTGGCTTTACAAATGGTCTACCGCTTGGTGTGCAAGTACATAGTCGGGCCTTCTCTGATTTCTGGTTATTGAAGGTCGCCGAAAAGCACCTTGAACCCCACGCCGAAATCTGCTGGCCAAACGGCTTTGGCCCACCAAGCTGAAATTTTAACCTCAAGTTGAGGCGATGGTCAGTTATTGCTGTTCGAAGCAGATAAATGATTCAGAAATGATTTTGTGGCAGGTAGAGCACCAGATCTGGAAAGAGAGTCAGTAGGAGAATTCCTAGCAAGAGCAGCAGCCAATAGGGAACGGTTGCCAGAGCAGTTTTACCCAATCCAATTTCATGATTGGTAACCGCAACAATTACGGAGAGGTTCAATCCGACGGGAGGCGTTACTTGGCCAATCTCAATCAGGATCGTGACGATCACTCCCAGCCAAATTGGATCAAATCCAAGACCAGTGAGGAGTGGAAAGACGATTGGTAGCGTCATTACCATCAAGGACAAGCCATCAAACAGGCAGCCCAACAGGACGTAGCAGAGAATCACCAACAACAGCACCCAGTAGCGATCCCAACCTAGTTCTTCGATCGATTCAATTAGGGCCTGGGGCACACCCAGAATACTGATGGATTGTGCTAGGATCACCGCCCCCACCACTACAAATCCAATCGAGCCATAGGTGATGGCTGCTTGCCGAAAGCAGTCCACTAACTTGCGAAAAGTCAAGTCTCCCCAGAGGAAGCCCAGGGCTATTGCACTGACGACACCCACGCCAGCTGCCTCTGTCGGAGTGGCGATTCCGAGTACAATCGTGCCCATCACCGCAAAGACTAATCCAGCAACAGGCCAGATACTCAATAGACTCTTCAGTTTTTGAAGAAAGGAGATCCGCATTTCTGGTTCGACGGGATAGAGGCTTCGATCTCTAAGGCAGCGCACAAGAATATAGGCCATGAAGCAGAGCGCCATCAAAAGCCCTGGAATAATCCCTCCCAAAAAAAGCTGACCAATCGAGGTTTCTGTTAACGATCCATAAATTAACAAAGACAAGGATGGTGGGATCAAAAGCCCCAGAGTTCCACCGCCAGCCAAACTGCCAACTACCATCCGTCGATCATAACCTCGCTGGCTCATTTCCGGATACGCAATGGCTCCAACGGCTGCTGCGGTGGAGAGGCTGGAACCACTAATTGCCCCAAAAACTGTGCAGACCGCAATGTTGGTGTGTAGCAGGTTTCCTGGAACGCGATTGAAGACCGTCGATAGAGCCGCATAGATTCGTTGGCTGACTCCAGAGGCCAGCATCACCTCACCCATGATGATGAACAAAGGAATTGCACTCAGGGTGAACTCATTGAGGACGTTCCATACTGCGTTCAAAGCCAAGGAAGTCGCACCATTTACAAAAAACTGTAGGATGATCAGTCCGGTTAGGCCCAGTGCAGCCCCGAGGGGAGCACTAGTAGCGGCAGTTGCGATCAGTGTGCTGAGAAGAGTTGTCCAAAACATTTGGACTTTAACCGGCGGAAGAGGAGTCTTGGGAAGAGCGGCGGATCTGCCACAAGCGCAGCAGACTGGCGGCGCACGTCAAGAAAAACGAGATGGGCAGGATTGCCATCGAGGGCAGTAGAGAGAGTCTAGAGATTTCGGTTTTTAGGTTGAGCTTGATGGCAAATTGCAACCAGGGAACAGTTTCGTAGAGCATCCACGCGAAGAAGGCCAAGGTGACCAACTGCTTGAGAATCTTTAGAACCCAGCGAATTTTTTCAGCAGGATGTTGGGTCAGTAGAGTGATCTGCACATGCTTATCGTGCAGCGTCAGGTAGGGTAACATCAGGAAGAGGGAGGCAGACAGGAGCAAGCCGACTACCTCTTCAGTGAAGTTTAGCGGGGAGTTGAGAAAATAGCGCATCACCACCCCTACACTGACCATCACTACCATGCCTAGGCCAGCCAAAGCGGCGAGTACTACCATCCATCTTGCAATCAACTGCACGTTGAATCTCAGGCAATTAGAAGGGAAATTGGTAGACTTTAAATTTGACTTTCTACAAATTTCCCTCGGAAGAAACTAGGTCTTAGCGACCGACAGCCTTGAGAATTTTGGCTCGATTCGCTGGTGCACTGCCCCCTGCTTCTTCCGCCATGGTTTGCCAGGTACTGGCAGCAGCATCTAGGAACGCTCGTTGATCCTGGGCTGGAAAATCAGCTAGCCACTTGATGCCAGCCTGCTCCAGCTCCTGACGAGCTTTCTGCTCTTTCTCATTGTCGTCGGAATAGTCAGTGGAGCGTGCAAAGAGATCATCTGCTGCTTTCTTGACTGCAGACTGCATCGAAGCTGGCAGCGCGTTCCATTGTTGCTCGGAAGCTCCAAGTACGTAAGGCAAACCAGCGATTGGATAGAGGTAGGAAGCGTAGCCAGTGACTTCCTGTAGAGAAACGGTCTTGGCGTACAAGGCAGGATAAACTGCACAGTCAACGACACCGGTTTTCAGAGCAACATACATCTCGGTCTGACCAATGATCTGTGCAGAAACTCCGATCTTGTCGAAGGTCTCTACCATGTCCTTACTCCACACACGCAGCTTCTTGGTCCGCAGAGCTTCCAATGAATTGACAGCCTCATCTCGGCAGAAGATTGAAGCATAGAGAATTGGTAGCGCCAGGAAACCCGCTGGTACAATGCCCCATTCCTTCAGCTCTTCGGCATAGATGTCTTTCAGCACCGGAATCGCCTTCAGGTGTTCCTCTGTTGAACCAACAGAACCCTGGATATAAACAGCGTTCATGGCCGGTGCATCTCTGCCCAAGTAGTTAGCCCAAACTAGACCCATCTCTGCTGCTCCAGTAGGTAGCCAGCGTAGGACATCCTCATTTTTTAAACCAAGGGAACCACCATGATAGACTTTAATTTGTAGCTTCTTATTGGTAGCTGAACTGACATCACTGGCAAAGCGGTCCAGCTCCTTCGATTCATTACGGTTTTCTGGAAGGCCATTGTTGAATTTCCAATTGAATTCTTGAGCAAAAATCGAACTGGAAAAGAGAAATGTTCCCGCGATGACTGCTGTGATCGAGCGCTTGATGAATGTTTGAAAACTTTTCATGAACTCACCTTTTGTTGATTAGAAAAAAACACTAAAAGTGTGGCCGCATATAGTATGGAGGTAGGTTGTTACTGGAGGATCTTACTCAGGACAAGTCGATTCTGATTTTAAACGAATTGTAAAATAAATCGTTGTGCTGATTTCAAGTCAAAAACTGTAAAATATCATTAACCGTACAGCAAGAAGATCAATTAAGAAATCAGTTTAGTGGAAATTCAATGATTAACGAATTCAAATGATTATTTCAATTCTTAGCTAATTTGGCGGTTGGTGATTTGTTGGTGTAGGCAAGTGACATGGTAGAAAAATCAAAAGTTTCAGCCTCACAGATAGGATGTTAACTTGATTTGGATGAAGTCGTCAGAATCAAATATGTAGGATGGGTCTGAAGTTTGAGCTCCAGAAAATTCTGTTACTGAAACTTGAAGACTAAAGTTTTCGTATATTCTTGTTTCATATTCTAGAAAAGTGGTTGAATTATACTTACTCGTGTCATAGATAGTTCCGCCCAGAAAAGAACTATCGGACATGTCGTTAAGAGTGATTCGGTATCCTGCAAAAATATCTTGATCAGAAAGAGTTTGGGGTTCCTGTTTAGACCTGCCATCGTGCTGATATTCAAGTAAAATTGAAAAATCAGAATCAGAATCAAATATTTGGTAAAANNTGTNTTCNAAACCNGAGACAGCCGCAGTATATGTCTCTGAAAATCCGTCTCTCACAATGACTTCNGTTTTGAAAAGCAAGTCANCATATGTGTATTGGAANTCCAAACCCATCTGACTAATTTGTCCATAATATGGAANTAANNCAGCTGCTGAGTTTGGNAAAATGAGNGGCTCTCTNCTGGTTCCNNTGAANTAGCTCAGACCAAAATCTNCGTCANCAAAGTAGTGACTATATCGAAGAGCAACATCTAAGTTGTGTAGCGCATCTGNGGACTCAAATTCAGATTCGTCTTTTTCAATTTCTGTAGGGCCTCTAAATCGTCCTTCATTTCCGGAAAAACTTCTCTCTCTAAAGTAAGGTAGGAGGTAGATAGAAAATGTCCCGTACTCCGGAAGAAACTTAAGATTTATCATTGGTTGACCTAATTTTTGGTCACCCGAGAAGTCTCCAGCATCGGTCTGATTGATTACGTCAACTAAGTTAATAGATTCGGAAACGCCCCAAAAAACGGTGTTGACACCAACCAAAACTTCTATTGGATCAGACTCAAAGAGCCAGTACCCTTCCCTGATATCAAGGAGATCTCTGTTCTCATCAATCCCATCTTTTCTGAAGAAAGGGTTGATGGTGACTGAGTGATTACTATCTAAAGAATAGAATATCTCAAAAAATCCTTCGACAGAGGTTTGAAAATTGGCCGAAGACTGTCCGACCCACTTTGGGGAATTCTTAAAATATCTAGTTTCAATCCCTAAAGATAACCGGGTGTCAACATTTTCATTACCGAAAAGACTGCTGGTAGTGAAGTAGAGAAAAAGGACGTTTGCGAAGAAAAGATTAGAAAATGAAAACACGAGTTACCGAATCCGGCTCAGCTTTCCTTTCTCAAAAGCATTATCATTCAATCCGGTCTTGAACTGATAATCTTCCCAGATTAAGTCTGTTTGCTTCTTGGTTTGTACATTTTTCATGGCAAACCTGTGAGAGCGCCAGATACCATCCAAATATTCTCTGTAATCAGATGCTTCCAGTACCTTCAACAGTTGGCCTCTACGGTCATAAAACTCTAATTTTCTTAGTTGAAAGATTGATTGGTCAATCCAACTTATTTGTTTGGAATATCCCGACTTTTTGTACAAAGGTACTCTTTCCAAAACATCGCAAGTCAACTCTCCGCATGGCTCCTCTCTCAAAAATTTATATGAGAATTTTTTGAGTTCAGTAGCTGTAAAATCTTCAAAAGCGAATTCTGATCCCACAAAGGGGCCGGACTTATTACTTGAAGAAATTCTCTTGACCCTTTTCAAGGCTGGCAGATAAAGCCACTGATTGTCTGGTTTTAGAATCTGTGCATGGGAAAGAAGAGCGGTTCCTTTGATGTCTCGAGGTGTGTTGAAGAGCACAAGACTTTTGTCTCCAACATCCTCATTTTCTCTTTCCAGAGTAGTAAAACTGATTGATCTTGTCGTTTCATCTCCTGCAGCATTTCTCAAAATCATTGTCATTTCTACTTTGCTGTCTCCATAACCGTTGTCAGATCGATCTGATCTAGCAGCTATTTCGTAGCCTTTGTCCTCGGGTGATTCGCCAAAGGCTGTTACAGACAGAGAAAGCAAAAAGACTAGTGAAATAATCAAAAAAGCTTTTGCATAATATTCTGTTGCGTTGATTGACATAGTTAATTCCTCATACTCCAGAAGTTACAGGATTGACCGTATTAACATTTTTACTGTTGGAAACAGCAAAATCATTTTTGAAGAGAAGAATAGCAGGCAAAAGTAGGAAATCTAGAATGAGTGCAAAAACAATTGCCAAAATGGTCATCAGTCCCATGTCTACATTTAATTTGAATGTAGAGCTAGTCAGTACTCCAAAACCCACAGCCAATATGAAAGTATTGATGACAATGGCCATTCCTACATTATCGAAGGCATATCGAATAGAATCTTCAACACTTAATTGACGATCTTCTCGTGCTCGAACATATTTCGAAAGGAAATGAACAGTATCGTCGACTACGATTCCAAGAGATATCGAAGCTACTGTAGCAACTGAAAACCCAACATCACCTATAAAAATTGCCCAGGTACCAAAGGTAGTAAGGATTGGTAGTCCGTTTGGAATTAAACTTAACAAGCCCAATTTTAAGCTTCTCAAAGCGACGATCATCATCAAAGCAATTGCAAAGATTGCTATCATTGTCCCAGTAATCATACTACTGATGTTCCTTTCTGTAATGTAGGTGAACATTACGCTGGCGCCGGTTGGTTTCGTTTGCATGTAATTAGGGAAATTATCCTGCATCCAATTATCAGTTTGAACAAGAAAATTCTTTAGCTCAGCAGTTGTTATCCGACCAAAGGTAACCGTGACTCTTGATGCACTCTTATCAATGTTGATTCTATCATTTAAGTCGAGACCATATGGTAAAGAAAGCTCATACAAAAGAAGATATTGAGCGGATAAATCTCTTTCTTCAGGAATTCTGTAATAACTTTGATCATCACCATGCATATTCTTGTTCAATCTCTTCATAATATCTGAAATCGAATAAACATGCTCTACATTTTTAACACTACGTAAATATAATATAAATTTTTCTATGTTTCGTAAGTATTCAGGTTCACTA
>PBZZ01000019.1 GCA_002730365.1 Deltaproteobacteria bacterium | reverse complement strand
TTGACTACAACGTAACTGGCAGTATGCCACACAGCAGTCATGAGTCGTTGGTAGTCTTCAGCAGCTTTTTCGTTGGGAGTGTCTTTGTTCTTGCCAAGGTTGATTCCAACAATGCCTTGCTTTGGTCCTTGATGCAGACGTTGGAGCAAGGCATCCTGACCTTGATTGTTGAACCCCAGACGGTTGATCAGGGCCTCATCTTCCAATAAACGGAAGATTCTTGGACGCTCATTTCCAGGCTGGGGCCGGGGCGTAATGGTCCCACATTCCACAAAGCCAAAGCCGAAGGAAAGTAGTGAGTTGTATACTTTGGCGTTTTTATCTAAACCAGCTGCAATTCCAACAGGATTGGGAAATTCCAGACCGAAGCACTCCATTTTTAGGCGATGTAGGTCTGGAACTGGGGGATAGAGGAGTTTGTAAAGATGCAGACTTCCAAAACGCTCGGCTTTCTCGAGCCAATTCAGCGTCAATTCATGGATCTCTTCTGGATCCTGACGGAAGAGAAACGGTCGAATCAGCCTCAGATAGGCTTTGTCAGTTAGCGCACGACAGCCGTTCATTCTCCGTCATATTTCGAACTGTTAGCAACCATTCTGACAATTTTTTCTCGACGAGCAACTCCAGTATCGATTGCAGCCTGTTGAACAGCCTCCGACACTGCAGGTACAACAGTCTGATTAAAGACACTGGGAATGATATAGTCAGGAGCTAAGTGATTTGCGTCGATACTGTGAGCGATTGCTTCAGCTGCTGCCATTTTCATCTCTTCGTTGATGATGGATGAACGGGAGTCAATCGCACCACGGAAGATGCCTGGGAAACAGAGCACGTTATTGATCTGGTTCGGATAGTCACTGCGACCAGTCGCCATTACAGCGACATAGGGTTGTGCGATTTCCGGCATGATTTCGGGATCAGGATTGGCCATCGCAAAAACAATCGGTTCTTTTGCCATGTTCTGTAGATCCTGTTCATCCAGCAGATTGGGTTGAGATACTCCAACAAACACGTCTGCTCCATGAATTAAATCTTTCAAAGATCCAGTCTTGCCATCAGGGTTAGTATGATCAACAAGCCACTGTTTGTCAGCATTGAGGTTGGTACGACCACTGTGTAAGGCCCCCCTACTGTCGCAACAAACAATATTGGTGATCCCCATCAGCATCATCATCTTGGTGCAGGCCGTGCCAGCTGCTCCTGCGCCCGAAACAACCACTTTGAGGCTTTCCGCTTTTTTGCCTACTAACTTCAGAGCATTGATTAAGGCTGCTGTGGTGACGACGGCAGTCCCATGTTGGTCATCGTGGAAGACAGGGATATCCAACTCTTCTTTGAGTCGCTTTTCGATTTCGAAGCAGCGAGGAGCGGCGATGTCTTCCAAGTTAACACCGCCAAGACCAGGTGCCATCGCTTTGACGATCCTAATGATTTCCTCGGAATCTTGCTTGTCCAGGCAGATGGGCCAAGCGTCGATTCCTGCGAATTCCTTAAACAGCATCGCCTTACCCTCCATCACGGGCATCGCAGCTTTTGGGCCGATGTTTCCGAGTCCAAGCACTGCGGTCCCATCTGTTACGACTGCCACACAATTCCCCTTAATGGTGTAGCGATAAGTGTCCTCGGGATTGCGATGCAAGGCCATGCAGACACGTGCGACTCCCGGAGTGTAAGCGAGAGACAAATCGTTTCGCGATTTCAGGGGTAATCGACTCTCAACGGAGAGCTTCCCGCCCTCATGAACGAGAAACGTTCGATCGTAGAATCGAATGAACTCTACGTTCTCCAATTGCTTGAGCGCTTCCACAATTTTTAAACCGTGATCTTCACTATGAGTAAAGATGCTGATGTCCCGCACTAGAGCATCGGAGGTCGGTCTGACGATATCGATCGCATCCAGATTGCCACCCATTTCTGAGATGATGTTAGTGATCTTGGCCAACATGCCGATCTTGTTAGCGATTTTAAGTCGTACAATGATGCTGTTGCTGGGATTGGAGGGAAAAGAGCCAGAAGCGGGCATGGAACCTCAATACGCTGAGTAAAAGTGCGGAAGAACCGGAAAGTTTGGGGTGTCCGTGTAGAATCCTGCCTCATCCATTCCGTTGAAGTTTGCATGGCAAGTCAAGGTCTTTATCGGGTGTAATTCTCTTGGGAGGAGAGCGGAGATTCCACTTTTCTAACTCTTCCAACGCTTCGTCCAAGGACGCTGCACAAAGATTGAGGTGAGCCATTTTGCGTCCGGGTCGCACTTCGGCTTTTCCATACCAGTGTAAATGTGCTTCGGCTGGCAGACCAGCATGCCAGGCTTGAATAGCTGGAATGTGCTCACCAAGCAGGTTCATCATAACGGTTGGAGAGTGTAATTTTGGTTCTCTGAGAGGCCAGCCACAGATAGCTCTGAGATGCTGCTCAAATTGGTAAACATTGGTGCCATCCTGAGTGTAATGTCCGGAATTATGGGGGTCTTGGGGCGAGCTCATTGACCAATAATTGGCCATCTGGCATCACGAACATTTCGATAGCAAGCATGCCGTGTAGCTGCAATCTCTGAGCGATTTGAGTTGCAATGCTCCGTGCTTTTCGATTCAAGTCTTCACTGATCCGGGCGGGTACCAGTGAACTTGCCAGAATCCCTGCCTCGTGAACATTTTACAACTGGAAAACAATGAATTTCACCTGTAGTCGATCGAGCAACTAGTACAGAGATCTCTCTCAAAAGGTAGCCAACCTTCAGCAATCAACTCTCGTTGCTCGCCTCGTAAGTCCTGAAAAGCAGCCTTTGCATCAGCTACTTTGTCCACTTTCCTTTGGCCTTTACCGTCATAGCCGTCCATACAGGTTTTGAGCAGAACGGGGGTCTGCCATTGCTGAAGGCATTCTTCTAATGCTCCAGTAGAAGCTACACTCTCAAAGGGAGCTGTCGCAATTGAGAGCTTTTGCAGGGTTTGCTTCTCATGAATGCGATGCTGGCAATTGATAGCAAGGAACTGTCCTGTGGCAAAGAAACATTCTGGTCTAATTCCGCAACCAAAGGATAAGGAATATTCTCGAATTCATAGGTGACCAAGTCGGAATCCCTGGCGAATTCCTCCAGTGTTTCTCTTGAATCGTAAGGTTCACAAAAATGTCTGGTAGAAAGCTTACCGGCAGGACTTTCAAGATCTGGATCCCAAACGACAAAACGTATCCCGAGAGGTAGACCCGCCAGAATCAGCATTTGTCCAAGTTGACCACCTCCCAACAGTCCGATAGTTGGGCCCATCATGGTAATTCCGTTGCTAGAACAGTGTCACGGGTTTGGTTCCTCCAGTCCTCCAGGCGAGCGCTCAGATCCTGATTGTAGACGGCAAGCATCTGGACAGCGAGCAAACCAGCGTTGAAAGCGCCAGCCTCACCAATAGCCACAGTAGCGACAGGAACCCCACGAGGCATTTGTACAATGGAAAGTAGTGAATCTAATCCGCTCAATGATGAAGATTTTACAGGAACCCCGATCACAGGAACCAGAGTTTGAGCTGCAACCATTTCTGGCAAATGTGCGGCTCCCCCAGCTCCAGCGATGATAACCCTTAGGCTCTTTTGGACAACCTGATTCGCGTATTCTGTCATCCGTTGAGGTGTGCGATGAGCTGACACAATGCGTTTTTCAAATTGTACATCAAACTGGGCGAGAGCCTCACAAGCATGCCNCATGGTTTCCNAGTCCGATTTGCTGCCCATGANCACTCCGACCTCAACTGTCATGACNAATTCTCCATACTGGTTCAAAGTTGATTCAACCAAGTANANNAGTCTTANTTGTAATGGGTTTCATACACCAACATCGTTCAGCCCTGATTTGCTTTGCGTTCACGCAGCCTTTGCCAATAAGCCAGGCGTTTAGCAATTTCTCTTTCATAGCCTCGCTCCACAGGCTCATAGATTTGTTTACGAGGAATTTCGTCTGGAAAGCAATTCTGTCCCGAAAACCCATCTGGATCATCGTGATCATATTGGTAGCCCAGACCGTATCCTTCTTCACGCATCAGCTTCGTTGGGGCATTCAAAATGTGCTTGGGTGGCATGAGTGAACCATACTGCTGAGCCAGTTGCTGAGCTTGTTTCCAAGCCAGATAGGCAGCGTTAGATTTGGGGGCGGTAGCCAGGAAAATTGTAAGTTGTACCAAAGCCAAATCTCCCTCAGGACTACCCAGTCGCTCATAACAATTCCAAGCTTCCAAGGCTCGACCCATTGCTTCAGGGGCCGCTAATCCAACATCTTCAACTGCCATTCTGGTCAATCTCCGCAGAATATAAGCCCTGTCTTCACCACTGATCATCATTCTCGCCAACCAATACAGGGCAGCATCGCAATCAGATGCTCGCAAAGATTTGTGTAGCGCTGAGATCAAATTGTAGTGCTGGTCCCCAGCCCGATCATACTGCGGTGCTCGGTGGCGCACCAACTCCAACATTTGTTCTGTGTTCAGCGTTGTGGCTTCTGGTTGATCATAGAGAATTTCTGCCAGATTTAACAGGTAACGTCCGTCTCCATCAGCTAGTTGCAGTAACTTTTCACGAGCAGTTGCTTCAAGCGGAAGTGGTCGCTTGATGTGATCTGCTGCACGCTTCAGCAGGGATTCGAGTGCGTCCTCGTTCAGTTGCTTGAGAGTCAGTACCTGAGCGCGCGAGAGCAAGGCGGCATTTAATGAGAATGAGGGATTCTCTGTGGTCGCTCCGATCAACCTTAGTAGTCCTTCCTCAATCGCTGAGAGTAGCGCATCTTGCTGACCTCGATTGAAACGATGAATTTCATCAACGAAGAGGATTGATTTTGAAGTGAGTAAGGATACTTCCTCAGCCTGACGAAAAACTTTTCGTAACTCCCCAACACCGTCATAAACTGCAGAGATGGCAAAAAATTGAATACCTGGCTGCTCCCCGATGATCCTTGCGATGGTCGTCTTACCACAGCCTGGTGGGCCCCAAAGGATGAAGGATCCTTTTTGTAACAGAGCTTGTTGGTGGGCCAAGAGGTGCTCCTGACCAAAGACCTCCTCTAGTTTTTTAGGGCGTAGCAACTTGGCTAACGGATCCATTTATTGACTCTTTCTGATGAAAAATCACAAATCGTAGCGTTTGCTCTGATTTGGGCGTTGCCTTCCTTCGTCCAGAGCGCTACGATTCGGCCGTTTGCTTCCTTGCGAGCTTCTCCTCTCAACCTATCCCAAGGACTTGATCTTTTGGGACGAAATTGAATCACACCAACTGTGGGGTTTCTCATGAAAACCATTAAAGGTCCCGCTATCTTCCTGGCCCAGTTTGCGGGCGATCAGGCACCATTCAACAGCTTTGATAGTATCTGTCAGTGGGTTTCCGGTCTTGGCTACAAAGGAGTTCAGGTGCCGAGTTGGGACAAGCGTCTCTTCGATCTGGCAAAAGCAGCAGCTTCCAAAACCTACTGTGATGAAGTCGCCGGTGTTGCGGCTTCTCATGGACTGAAAATCACCGAACTCTCCTCGCACTTACAAGGCCAACTCGTGGCCGTTCATCCGGCTTATGATGACGCATTCGACGGGTTTGCAGCACCTGAAGTTCGTGGTAACCCACAAGCCAGACAAGAGTGGGCTGTCAATCAGTTGTTTATGGCAGCTCAGGCTTCCCAACACCTTGGACTGACTGCACACGCTACCTTCTCAGGAGCATTGGCGTGGCCCTACATGTATCCATGGCCGCAGCGACCCGCAGGACTTGTCGAGACAGCCTTCGACGAGTTGGCTAAGCGTTGGGCCCCAATCCTCAATGCGTTTGAGGATGCTGGAGTTGATGTTTGCTACGAAATTCATCCAGGCGAAGATCTCCATGATGGAGTGACCTTCGAAATGCTGCTGGAAAGAACGGACAATCACCCACGTTGTCGAATGCTTTATGATCCGAGTCACTATGTCCTGCAAGCCTTGGACTATCTGGAGCATATCGATATCTATCATGACATGATCAAGATCTTCCATGTCAAAGATGCAGAATTCAACCCGACTGGTCGACAAGGAGTTTATGGGGGATATCAGTCCTGGGTCAACCGTGCAGGCCGTTTCCGCTCTCTCGGGGATGGACAGGTTGATTTCCCAGGGATCTTCTCCAAGATGGCTCAGTACGATTTTCCAGGCTGGGCAGTGCTGGAGTGGGAATGCTGCCTGAAGCACCCTGAACAAGGTGCTGCAGAAGGTGCCCCTTTTATTCAACGCCATATCATTGAGGTTACCGAAAAGGCCTTTGATGACTTTGCGGATAGTGGAACAGATGACGCAGCGAATCGGCGGATGCTGGGTTTGACCTGAAAGGCTGCTAGATACCAAAATACAATGGCACACGATCACGCGCACCATGCTGGTGATTACAACCGTGTTTTTGTACTGGGGGTAACACTGAATTTGGGATTCGTGGTCGTGGAGTTTTTTTCGGGTTACTCTCAGATTCGCTCGCTTTGCTTGCAGATGCTGGTCATAACCTGAGTGATGTTGCAGGACTACTGCTTGCCTGGGGAGCTAGTTGTCTAGCAAAAGCTCCTGCCACAGCAAATCGAACTTACGGGTGGTGTAAGGTCTCTGTGATGGCCTCCTTGTTGAGTTCGTTGATGCTTCTGGTTGCCACAGGTACCCTTGGCTGGGAAGCCTTTTAGCGACTCTTTGCACCACAATCGGTGACAAGCTTGACCATCATTGTGGTAGCTGGAGTTGGAGTGCTGGTCAATACAGTGATGGCTCTGCTGTTCGTAAGTGATCAGCAAAATGACCTAAATTTACGTGCTGCTTTNNTGCGCATGGCTGNTGATGCGGGGATCTCACTAGCGGTTTTGCTTTGTGGGCTACTAANGCTTTGGCAGGAATTGCCTTGGGTTGATCCAGNCCTTTGTCTNCTGGTGACCAGTTTCATCATTTTCAGCAGTTGGGNCCTANTCAAAGAGTCCCTGAACTACGNATTGGTCGCAGTACCTCGAAACATTGATGNACAGGGTATTCACCAGTATCTGGNTANCTTGAATCAGGTAGACCGTCCGCATGATCTTCATGTTTGGCCATTGAGTACCAGTGAGGTTGCACTGACCGTTCATTTGGTGGTACATCAGCAATCACTAGATAACGGCTTGCTCCACCAGATTCAGCAGCATCTGCATGATCACTTTGAGATTGAGCATGTAACAATCCAGCTTGAATCCTTGCTCGAAGAATCAAACTGCCTGTTGGCCCCGGCAACCTGCCACTGATCAAAGGATCTTATCATCACTAAAATAAATTTTTGGAGGATTACATGACGATTGAAGCGCATGAAACCAATTCGAACTTCCGACGCATTCCCTATGGAATGGTGGGGGGTGGTGAAGGTGCCTTTATTGGAGCAGTACATCGTATTGCGGCTCGCATTGATGACCGTTTTGAACTGGTTGCAGGGGCTTTGAGTTCAGAAGCCGAGCGTTCGAAGCGCTCCGGTCAAGCGATTGGAATTGCCTCGGATCGTTGTTACGGAAGCTACCACGAAATGGCTCAGCAGGAAGCAACTCGTCCTGATGGAATTGAGGCAGTCGTGATTGTTACCCCAAATCATCTGCATGTCCCAATTGCCAAGGCTTTTCTGGAAGCGGGAATCCATGTGATTTGTGATAAACCGCTGGCTGCTCACCTTGCGGACACAGAGGGACTATCTGAACTGGTCAAGGAGAAGGGCTGTCTTTTTGCCGTAACTTACAACTACAGTGGCTATCCTTTGATTCGACATGCTCGTGAAATCATCGTTAGTGGAGAGCTTGGAAAGATTCGGGTGGTTCAAGCGGAATATCCCCAGGATTGGCTGAGTGAAAAGTTGGAAGACACTGGGCAAAAGCAAGCTTCCTGGCGAACAGATCCGAATCAGGCTGGAGGAGGTGGATGTCTAGGAGATATTGGAACCCATGCCTTCCATTTAGCCTGTTTTGTCTCGGGACTTACGCCGGCGAGTGTGTTGGCAGACCTGAATTCTTTTGTTGATGGAAGGCAGCTGGACGATAACGTCCATGTCTTGCTGCGCTTTGAAGGGGGTGCCAAAGGTATGCTTTGGGCGAGTCAAGTGGCCCCCGGCAATGAAAATGGACTACGTCTGCGAATTTATGGAGACAAAGCCGGCCTGAGTTGGTCTCAGGAAAACCCGAATTATTTAATGTTCTCACCTCTTGGGGAGCCTTCTCGCTTACTTGGACGAGGTGGCCCCGGCTTGACAGGTGCTGCTGAGAGGGTCACTAGAATTCCTCCAGGACATCCAGAGGGCTACCTCGAAGGATTTGCTACCATCTATCGTGAAGTGGCGGATGCAATTGAAGCAAAGCGCAACGGAAAAGATCAACCAGATGAGGTGATTTTCCCCGATCTGGAAGAAGGCCTACAGGGGATGCGTTTTGTTGATGCCGTGTTGCGTTCACACAAAAATGGCGGAGTGTGGACCTCACTAAACAGCTGACCTAATCCCTTTCCAATTACCATTTTACCTGATTGTGCAAGTGCAAAATTTTTGTTCAGCGAATTTTTTTCTTTCTTTTGTTTAGTTTTACGTTTACTAATTTAGCGCTTTGCGCAACAGACCGGAGTCGATTCCGGAGCCTGGAATAAGCGAAAACTGTTCACCCGGAATCATTTCAGATCGGGTGATGGGATCTCCTTAACAAGAGAGGAATCATGAAAAAGGGATGGATCAAGTCAATGCTGCAGACCGTAGCTGGTGCCGCACTGGTACTGACGCTCATGGCGGCGCCAAGCCAGAAGGCTCAAGCCCAAAGTCTCACTCTTTGCTGGGCTGCTTGGGACCCTGCAAACGCCCTGGTTGAGATGTCCAAGGATTTCACAGCCCAGAGCGGAATAGAAATGAATTTCGAGTTCGTGCCTTGGCCAAATTATGCTGATCGAATGCTAAACGAACTGAACTCAGGCGGTAAACTTTGTGACCTGCTGATTGGAGACAGTCAGTGGATTGGTGGTTCTGCTGAGAACGGACACTACGTTAAGCTAAACAGCTTCTTCGATAAGGAGGGCATCTCGATGGATGACTTCTTGCCTGCAACCGTCTACGCCTACTCCACCTGGCCAAAAGGAAGCCCCAACTACTGGGCTCTGCCAGCGATGGGTGATGCCAACGGCTGGGTCTATCGCAAGGATTGGTTCTCACGACCAGCACTGCGTTCAGAATTCAAGTCCAAGTACGGACGTGATCTGGAGCCACCAAAGACCTGGACAGAGATGAAGGACATTGCTGAGTTCTTCCAGGGCCGAGATCTTGATGGGAAGCGTGTCTATGGTGCTGCGATCTTCACCGAGCGTGGATCTGAGGGAATCACGATGGGTGCGACTGGTGCTCTTTACTCATGGGGTTTCCAGTACCAAAATCCCAACAAGCCTTATGACATGGAAGGCTTTGTTAACTCACCGGATGCTGTAGCAGCGTTGGAATTCTACAAGGAACTCTACAAGTGCTGTACTCCTCCAGGCTACACTGATAGCTACATGGAAGAGGGACTCGATGCTTTCAAGTCTGGGCAAGTTGCCATGATGATGAACTGGTTCGCCTTCTTCCCTGGGCTACACAAAGATCCTGTGGTTGGTGGTGACAAAATTGGTTTCTTCGTGAATCCAGGTCAGAAAGTGGAAGCGTCTACATTGGGTGGACAGGGAATCTCCGTGGTTTCCTACTCTGAGAAGAAAGATCAGGCCTTGGAGTACATCAAGTGGTTTGCTTCTCCTGAAGTTCAGAAGAAGTGGTGGTCATTAGGTGGATACTCCTGCCACAAGTCTGTTCTTTTGGATCCAGGCTTTGCAAACACCCAGCCGTTTGCTGCAGACTTTCTGAAGGCGATGGATGGAGTGCAGGATTTCTGGCAGGAGCCTGCTTATGCAGAACTGCTGCTAGCAATGCAGAAGCGTGTGCATGACTTTGTGGTTGCTGATCAAGGAACCGCTCAAGAAGCACTCGACAAGCTGATCGAAGACTGGACAGAGACCTTTGAAGACGAAGGCAAGCTCTAGGATGAATTCACAGGAATTCACTGTTACTGGCAGTTGAATTCCTGTGATCAGATTTAACTAAGTGGAGCCCGATGTCTGGTCCTTCTAAACTCCAAAAAATTGCTACCTCTGCAGCTGTTGCGACACCTGTGCCTGTCGCCAGACAGTTGAGAGGACTGTCAGATCGAGCCATTGCCTGGCTCTTTGTGACTCCAACAATCCTACTGTTGTTGGCGATCAATATCTTCCCGTTGATTTGGACGATTCAACTATCCTTTACCAATTATAAAGCTAACCGTGCTGCCCGCGGTGAAAAGTTCATTGGTCTAAGAAACTACGAGCGTGTGCTGGGTGATGCAGATATCTGGATCACCTTGCAGACGACCGCACATTTTCTGATTTGGACGATGCTGCTGCAGGTACTGCTGGGCTTTGGCCTTGCCTGGTTACTGAACAAGCAATTCAAAGGACACTCTTTTTGGACCACGCTGATCCTGTTGCCGATGATGCTTTCACCAGCAGTAGTGGGAAATTTCTGGCGTTTTCTCTATCAACCCCAGATTGGGCTTTTTAATTACATCATTGCCTTCTTCACAGGTGCAGATCCTTCATCTTTTCAGATGCTAGGTGATGTAAACTTGGCACCCTGGTCCATTGTAATCGTTGATACATGGATGTGGACACCATACATCATGCTGATTTGCTTGGCGGGATTGCGTTCGATTCCTGATTACATCTATGAGGCTGCGGAAGTCGATAGAGCCTCAAAATGGCGTCAATTCTGGTCGATTACAGTTCCGATGGTGCTACCTTTCTTGATGTTGGCGGTGTTGTTTCGGGCCATTGAGAACTTCAAGATGTTCGACCTCGTAGTGGAATTGACCAACGGGGGCCCTGGATCAGTAACTGAACTTGCTTCCATCAATTTGAAGCGAGAAGCCTTTGAGAAGTGGCGGACTGGCTACTCTTCTGCCTTTGCCATTATTCTTTTTGTGACTGTCTTTGGCGTGGCGAACATCTACGTCAAAGCTCTTAATGCGGTGAAGCAACGATGAGTTCCGCACCTCCACACGAAAAGCCCTGGGGCAAGCGACTAGCTGCCGGGTTAGTCATCTTGTATGCGTTGGTCAGCATCATCCCATTAATCTGGATCTTCCTAACGGGCTTCAAGTCACCTCAGGATTCGATCAGCTACCCTCCTAAAATGGTGTTCTCCCCAACCATGGAAGGCTACGTCAATGTCTTCACCACTCGAACTCGGCAAACTCCGGAGTACATGGAAACATTGCCCCCTCCGAAAACCTGGTACGACGAGTTGGTGCGATCTCGAAGCATGGTGATCGCAGGCCCTTCCAAGTTTGGGCAGCGATTTCTCAATTCCATCATCATCGGCTTTGGTTCCACGTTCCTTTCGGTCTTTCTGGGAACCTTGGCAGCCTATGCTTTCTCACGCTTTAAGATCCCGCTAAAAGACGACCTGATGTTTTTTATCCTCTCCACACGAATGATGCCTCCAATCGCTGTGGCGATTCCCATCTTCCTGATGTATCGCGAGTTGGGCTTGGCAGATACGCACCTAGGAATGATCCTGCTCTATACGGCTGTCAACATCTCCTTGGCGGTCTGGCTGCTGAAAGGCTTCATTGATGAGATTCCACGGGAATATGAGGAAGCTGCGATGATTGATGGCTACTCTCGTTTCCAGTCTTTTCGGAAAGTGGTCTTGCCNCAGGCAACTACGGGTATCGCAGCAACCGCAATCTTCTGCTTGATCTTCAGTTGGAATGAATATGCCTTTGCCCTCTTACTAACCTCAGGCACCGCCCAGACGGCACCACCTTTCATTCCAACCATCATCGGGGAAGGAGGACTTGACTGGCCTGCAGTAGCAGCTGGCGCAACACTCTTTCTGGTACCCATCGTGTTCTTCACGATTATGCTCCGCAAGCATTTGCTACGTGGAATCACTTTCGGCGCTGTCCGCAAATAAAGAGGAGCCTGATGTCAGAGAATAGAACATCGAGCCTTCGGCGCTACTTTCGAAGAAATTTTTGGGAGTGGATTGCTACAGTGATCATCCTGCTTGGAGTGGTGATGTTGATGCAGCCATTTTTGCTCGTGCTTTACACCTACTCCTTCGTGGTGATCCTCACAGGCACCGTTTTGTTCGTCATCGTGAGCCACTTCCCGGATTAGTAAATGGCCGAGATTCAAGTTAGTCGCCTGAAAAAATCCTTCGGGGAGTTCGTTGCGGTTCAAGACTCCAGCTTCACGATTCAAAATGGTGAATTCTTCGTGATGTTAGGGCCCTCCGGGTGTGGAAAAACAACAACGTTGCGGATGATTGCTGGACTGGAGTTGCCCACTTCTGGCGAGATCCGTCTGGATCAGGAGGAAGTCACTTTCCTTCCAGCGTCTCAACGAGACATTGCGTTTGTCTTCCAGTTGTTTGCGCTCTATTCTCACATGAATGTGCAGAAGAATCTGGCTTTCCCACTAAAGTGTATTGGGACTCCTTCTTCAGAAATCAAGCAGAGAGTTGAAGAAGCGGCTCGTCTGCTGAGAATTGATCATCTTTTGAATCGTTCCGTCTCTGGTTTATCTGGTGGTGACCGTCAACGCGTAGCCCTCGGAAGAGCAATCATTCGTCGCCCAAAAGCCTTCCTGATGGATGAACCTCTTGGCGCTCTTGATGCCGAATTTCGTAATTTGATGTGCCAGGAGCTGAAGGGATTGCATGACCGAATTAAGGCAACGACGGTTTACGTCACACATGACCAATTAGAAGCGATGGCCATGGCTGACCGGATTGCGGTGATGAACCATGGTGTGATTGAGCAGTTAGGGACACCAAGCGAGATCTACAATAAGCCAGCAACTATGTATGTTGCAGATTTTATAGGGTCTCCACCGATGAATTTACTCGCCTTGCCCAATGGGCTGGAGCCTGGACAAACGGAGATCACTCTGCCAGGTGATGGTTGTGGAACACTTTGTTGTCCTGCGTCAACACAGGGTGTTCAAGCAGACAACCTTGTCTTGGGTGTTCGTCCAGAACACTTACTTCCAGAGCAGAACGGTCCACTGCTAGGAGAAATCAGTGCCGTGGAATACATGGGAACCACCCAGATTCTGATCATCCAGACTCCTTATGGACAAGCGCTATCTCGTGTTCGTAGTACGCATTCATTTGGAGAAGGGCAATCAGTGCGATTGAACTTTGCTGCTCGGAGAGCCTCTCTGTTTGACAAGAGTGATGGAAAAGCATTGGCCACGGAGGTGACTCATGGCTGAGATAGCTCTCCAGGGAGTAAAGAAGCGCTTCGGAGACACGCTTGCAATCAACAACCTCGAGTTGACCATTGGGGATGGGGAACTGGTCGTTTTGTTGGGCCCTTCGGGAGCTGGCAAAACAACCACTCTCCGCTTGATTGCTGGATTGGAGGAGGCCGATTCCGGAAGTATTCGGATCAGTGGCCTGGACATGACGAAGTCGCAACCTGCTGAAAGAGACGTTGCGTTTGTTTTCCAGCAATACTCGCTATACCCACACCTGACAGTTCGAGACAACTTGAGCTTTCCGCTTCGCTCGCCTGTATCCGGGCTTTCAGAAGATGCTGTTGCCAGTCGGGTTGAGGAAATAGCGAAGATGGTGCGAATTAACCACAAGCTTGAAAATAAGGCAACGGCCTTATCCGGTGGGGAGATGCAGCGTGTCGCGATAGGACGGGCACTAGTACGAAAGCCGACCATCTATCTGATGGATGAACCGCTCTCCTCCCTGGATGCGAAGCTACGAGCTGAACTGCGAGTGGAGTTGAAGCACATTCAACAGAACCTTGGAGCAACGATTCTTTATGTGACCCACGACCAGGTGGAAGCAATGACCCTGGCTGACCGCATTGGGGTACTTCGCGAGGGAGAACTGGTTCAACTGGGAACACCCAAGGAGATCTTTGAACAGCCGAACAACACCTATGTGGCTGAGCGACTGGGGCAACCCTCGATCAATCTCGTGCCATTGAGTAGTGAATGGCCCGTCCAGGCTCCCGCCAACGCCACACAGCTTGGATTGCGGACAGACCATGTTCAGTTGCATTCCGTAGATACGCAGATCCAAGCCACGGTACCAGCTCAAGTTCAGCGCGTTGAATACCTTGGTGACCAGACTTACCTGCATCTGCTCTGTGCAGGACAGGGCCTCACCTTGCTGGCGGATCCAGCAACCTTGCTGAAGGAGGGTGATGGGGTAGCCCTTGAATTGTTGCAACCTCTTTTCTTTGACCAATCCGGAAATCGTTTGTCTGCTTGAGGGCAAGCCAACTTGATAGAGAAGGTACAGATGACTCCAGACTTACTTAGATCGTTACTTCAAGGGACTGCAGAAGCTGTGATTGCCCAGTCAGAACACCTCACGGCTTTGGATCAAGCTATTGGTGATGGTGATCA
>PBZZ01000018.1 GCA_002730365.1 Deltaproteobacteria bacterium | reverse complement strand
CCGATTCCTCCCCGAAGAAATAAAGCCAGAAGTCCGACCAGCAAAAATCCCTGTAACCAGTCTGGTGCTGTGAAGCCCGTTGTCCATTGTGT
The DNA here is from genome assembly GCA_002730365.1 of Deltaproteobacteria bacterium. Next base: position 18,703 of record PBZZ01000018.1, on the reverse strand, counting down.
AAGCTCTACCCCAACCAGAATCAGGAAAAGCAACTCTACAAAACCAAGGAAAGCAAGTGCATAGAAAAGTAGATGCCAGCGCCGGAGATGTCCTGCTTCATGCGCCACGACTGCGCGTAATTCCTTTGAATTCAAATGAGCTAAAAGTTGCGGACTGACCAACAGAAAGCGAGCCCATGGAAGAATTCCAATCACACCAGCTGTCGCCGTCTGGGTGATGTGTCCGGGCCAACAAAACACACCTTGAACAGAAGTTCGGTTGGCTTTCAGTTCAGTGGCAATCTCGTCTCTCACTTCTGAGGAAACAGGTTGCATTCCCCAACTCAGCACCACAAGCCAGGGCGCAGCTCCTAACAAAATCAACACACTCAATCCGAACTCAACCAGTACTTGGTTGCTGACTGCCTCATCTGGAATATTCTTGTCGAGCAGAAGAGTGAGTCCTAAGTGCAGGCCTGTAATCAAAATCAAAGGAAGTTGTAGGCGAAGGGTCTGGATCGTCTGCAACCACTTTTGACCGTCTGTCCGCCAAGGGTGAGCTGCAAAACTATCAGCTATCCAGTAGACCAATACCAAGAGGAACACGACCGTGGCTTGATCCATCCTCATGCTTTCCCAGTGAGTAGCCAATTCAATAGGCAACCGGGTGGCCCAACTCAAAACCGCCCAAAGTACGGCAACGGCACATCTTGGAAACGCTTGAATCCAGATTCTTTTGGATTGAGAATGCCACTGACCAAGCAAAAGACTGCTGATCAGAAGCAGGATCAAGGTTTCGATTGGCTCGAGAGGAATTACAGCTTCGTCGGGTAGCATCGGCAATACGAGCAATGATAGCCCTAGCGAAGCGAGAATCAGTGGCAGGAAAGGCAGAAACATTTGTTTTCCTTCTGTGAAAATTCTATCAAATAAATTGGAAATGTAGAAATCTTGGACTAACTTAAATAATTTTTCTTAACTCTTGCCTAGGATGCTGAGCATGGAATATTCGGCCAATGTACATGAGATCGAGCACGAAGGGAAACGGATCTTGCTAGTCGGGACCGCCCACATCTCAAGAGAGAGTGTAGAAGAAGTAAGTCGGGTCATTGAACAAGAGCAACCCGATGCGGTGTGCATTGAACTTTGTGCCGCTCGCTACGAAGCGCTCCGCTATGGAGATCGCTGGAAGGAAATGGATCTCTTCAAGGTCATTCGTCAGGGTAAAGCCATGCTATTGCTGGCCAACCTCCTGATGTCTGCATTCCAGCGACGTCTTGGTGCTCAATTAGGCGTAGAGCCTGGTGCTGAAATGGTTGAAGCTGCCCGTGTTGCCGAAGATCTAGAAGCAAAAATCGTGTTAGCAGATCGAGATGTTCGAGTGACCCTTCAACGCACATGGCGTAGACTATCCTTTTGGCGAAAGTGGAAGCTCAGCGGCCAGTTAATGGGCAGCATGTTTGTCGACGATCCCATTCAGCAAGAAGACATTGAACGCATGAAGCAAAGTGATGTGCTGACAGATGCCCTAAAAACTTTGGCTTCACAAGCTCCGGAGATGAAGGAAACCTTGATTGATGAGCGTGACCAGTATCTTGCTGAAAAAATCAGACAAACCGACAGTCCCAAGATTGTCGCAGTGGTTGGAGCCGGACACGTACCCGGAATCAAGCGTGAACTTGGCAAAGAGCATGAGCTCAATGAGTTGGAACGAATACCTCCTCCTGGATCACTCGGAACAATCCTCAAGTGGGGAATTCCGGCATTGATTATCGGCTTGATCGGCTACGGCTTTACCATGGCGGATACCAGTGTCAGTTGGGAAATGATTGAACGCTGGTTCTGGATCAATGGCAGTCTTGCTGCTCTTGGTTCTGCCCTGGCGCTTGCCCATCCCCTGACCATCGGTTCCGCCTTCATAGCTGCTCCATTTACTTCTCTGAATCCTGCTGTAGCTGCGGGTTGGGTCGCTGGCCTAGTAGAAGTTCTTCTCCGACGACCACAGGTTCGAGATTTTGAGGGCTTAATGACAGATGTTCAGGAATTCAGAGGGTTTTGGCGTAACAAGATCACACGTGTACTTCTGGTCGTCGTTTTTGCAAATTTGGGTAGCACAATTGGAACGATCACTGGTGGCTTTGCCATTGCTTCGTTACTGTAACGCTCTGTAATCACAAATCTTCCAGATGTTCCTTAATCCAAACAGCTCTACTGCGGATGGCAACTCGCTCGTCTGAGTCCATTTTATCCCAAGTCCGATAAACCATGCCGATGCGTGGATTTCGACTCAGCTTGTCACGATGTCGGTCATGGAAGTCCCAATATAGACTATTGAAGGGGCAAGCCAACATGCCATGTCTGGATTTCGCATCGTATGGGCACTGCTCGCAATAGTGCCCCATTTTCCTGAGATAGTTGGCTGAAGACACATACGGTTTCGTTGCCAGCAATCCTCCATCGGCAAATTGACTCATTCCTCGCGTATTGGGCAATTCAACCCACTCAATTGCATCAATGTAAATTCCCAAATACCACCGATCGACCTCAGTTGGAGCAATCCCGGCCAACAACGCAAAATTACCCGTCACCATCAATCGTTGAATATGATGAGCGTATGCATATTCTAGAGACTGCCCTATAGAATGTGACAAGCAGCGCATTCTGGTTTTCGCATTCCAGAACCAGGAAGGTAGGGGGAGTTTGTGTCCAAGGGCATTACTATCTGAATAAGCTGGCATTTCTGCCCAGTAGATTCCACGGATATATTCACGCCAGCCAAGGATTTGCCGAACAAAGCCCTCTACCTGGGCCAAGCTGATTTGATCTGGACGGTCCTCCCATTCTTGCACCACTCGATCGAGTACTTCCCTTGGATGCAAAATCTTCGCGTTCAGAGCAAATGAAAGCCTCGAGTGAAAAAGGAAAGGATCTTCCTCGGTCATTGCATCTTGATAACTTCCAAAATGAGGCAGCCCATACTTGCAGAAGTGCTCGAGTAATTTGAGACTCTGTGACCGATCAATAGGCCACTCGAGTTGATTGTTTTGGATCGAACCGATCGTCTGTAAACCTGCGTTCTGCACCATCTCCAAAAGTTCATCAACCTGGTTCGCCAACTTTACTCTTGGTGGAAAAGGGACTTGTCCATCGTACTTTTGTCGATTTTCTGCATCATAATTCCACTTGCCACCCGATGGTTTTGAGCCCTGCATCAATAGCCCTGTTTGCTTGCGCAAGTGACGATAGAAAGACTCAAGCAAGTACTGCTTTTTTCCAACAAAGAAGTCCTTGACCTCTTCTCGCTCACAGAGAAAATGCTCAGTATCTACCCTTCTCGAGGGCGTCCCTAGTTGACCACTCAACCTCAGAAACAATTGATCCAGACGATACTCATCAGGTGACTGATACGCCCAGGTAGCTTTAGGATTCTCCTCCAGAGCCCACTTCAGATTTTCACCAAAGGACTGCTGGTTTCTGGGATCATCTAGTCCAAGATATAGAATCCGATGTCCCTTTGCCGAAAGATTAGATGCAAACGCTCGCATCGCTGCAAAAAAAGCGATCACTTTCTGAATATGATGGAGGACGTAATCGGTTTCAGAACGCACCTCCATCATCAGGTACAAAACTTCCGGGCTCACCTTTTCAAACCAACTATGCCCCTCGTACAACTGATCCCCCAGAATGAGTCGAACCTCTTTAATATCCATCCAGTAGTACCTCCAATATATTTACAACAATTTTTTGAGCATCTTTTGCAATTTTAGTTGCAATTAAAAAAGTTAGACGTTAAATTGAAGCCTTCAATTATAAACTTTTTCACAAAAGATTCTCAATTTCGGAGAAATCATGTTCGCAGAATTCAACAACGTCGCAAAAGAAGTTTACAACAACATGTACGATCATGGCATGAAGAGTGTCGCGCTGATGGAAGATTCCCAAAAGCAATTCATCGCTCTGAGCTACAAAGCTGTTGCTGGTGTAGAAGGCTGGAATTCTTTCGTGCAGCCCATGCAAGAAGCTCAAACACAAATGCTGGACATGAGCTACTCCGCAATGCGCACCGCTTCTTCACAAATGAAAGCGATGACCGACGAAGCCGTCAACAACTTTGAAAATACTGTGGTCGCCGCGATGCCGAAAGCCAACTGATTGCTATATTTCGACTGACTTCCTCGTAAAAAGCGTAGTAAACTCCCCTAGGAATTTGCTGCGCTTTTCTAATTATTACCCCCCTTGCTTGCAACCTCGCTCTAGCTTAGCTACATTCTTGCAGCTAAAAGTATTTTCCTGAACTCAAAACGTCTGCTGAACTGAATTCATGCAATTACCAGCTGAACTCGCCAAACTAGCCAACGCCATTCACCAACAAGGTGGACAACCAATCCTTGTTGGAGGGAGCGTCAGAGACTATTTGCTGGGACAAATACTTCCTAAAGATTTGGATTTGGAGGTCTATCATCTCGAAGCGAATGAACTTGAGAGGGTGTTGTCCCAATTTGGGAAGGTGCTTCGAGTTGGTAAAAGCTTTGGAGTGCTGAAGTTGAATACCCAGCATGCGGAGTATGATGTCAGCCTTCCCCGACGTGAAAGCAAGACTGGTAAGGGGCACAAGGGGTTTTTGGTCAATGCTGATCCCCATATGACTTTTGAAGAGGCTTCAGCTCGCCGAGATTTTACCATAAACGGCATCGGCTTCGACCCAATTCACCAGCTATGGTTGGATCCACATCACGGTCAGAAAGATTTAAGGCAAGGGATTTTACGCCATGTTGGACCTGCATTCGCTGAAGACCCTTTACGGGTCTTAAGAGGAGCCCAGTTCGCAGCTCGTCTGAACTTTCAGTTGGCCCCAGAGACTCTTGAATTGTGCCAGACTCTGGATTTGAATGAATTGTCTCGTGAGAGGTTGCTAGGTGAGTTCAAGAAACTGCTACTACGTGCTGAACGACCGTCCATTGGGTTGGAAATCCTTCGGCAGACCAAAACCTTGCGTTTCTTTCCGGAGTTGGAAGCCCTAATCGATGTGCCTCAAGATCCCACATGGCATCCTGAAGGATGTGTCTGGACCCACACGCTGATGGTAGTGGATGAAGCCGCCAAATTGCGCGTTGGTAAGGAAAAAGCTGACCTCGTTTTAATGTTTGGCGCCCTCTGTCATGACTTCGGTAAACCTGAGACGACGATCTGGAAAGACGGGCACTGGCGCAGTCCCGCACATGATGTTCTGGGAATGCAACCCACTGAAAAATTTTTGAGGAGGTTGACAGATGAAGCCTCTCTCATTGAAAAAGTGACAGTTCTAGTTCGAGAACATCTCCGACCATCCATGCTCTACAACGACCGTGAAAAGGTCACAACCGGTGCGATTCGAAGACTGGCTCTACGAGTTTCGATTCCAGAACTACTACTGGTGGCGGAAGCGGATCATTTTGGCAGGACTACCGACGATGCGTTGCGTCGCGAATTTCCAGCCAAGCAATGGCTCCTTGATCAAGCATCCAAACTTGATGTTCGTGATGAAAAACCCAAACCTTTTTTAAAGGGTCGGCACCTCCTTCAGCTAGGTATGCGACCAGGTCCACAAATGGGGAATGTTCTCAAAGAAGCCTTTGTGCTACAGTTGGACGGAGCCATCATTAGTTTGGAAGAAGCTAAAGCTTGGGCCAATCAACGCCTGAGTTCTTGAGTGGGCNACTGCAACCNTCTGATTTNCGGTAGGGGCTGCTTGCGACACTGCNAGTGCTAAATTAGACAGCGAACAGCAATACCAGCAGCTANTGGATAAGCATACCANGNCGGATCACTGAGATAGGCCTGCCAGGTCCACCNGCCGGTTCCAAACAAAATGAGCAGAGGGATGCAGATAGACCAATGCATNACTAGCCATCNTGAGTTTTCAAAGAGAATTCATGGGCAAGGAAAAAACAACNCTCCNCTTCACCNGTTGGAGAGAGAANGTAAAAGATTCAGAACTCAACTACCATCGCCNAAAAAATCGCCGAGNCCTAAAAGTAGAACTTGATNAACTGAACTCTGAAACAGACACTCNCAGTNTGAATTCTCCAACCAAGGATTNAGATGCCCCTTTATGAATATGCTTGTGCAGACTGTGGAGAGGAATGTGAGGTGCTGCAAAAAATTCATGAGCNGAATCNGCAGATCTGCCCAAATTGTGGAAAGCNTGCACTTCAACGGGTAGTTTCCAACTTTGGNACCAAGCTACCCGGGCTTGAGAGTCGTCAGGAACTCCGTAAGCGCTTGCCTAAGTCTCAGCCCCAGACCGGTGGAACACCAGTCACTCATTCTCATGGACCAGCCTGTGGACACAGTTCTGGTTTCTCAAAACGCTTGAAGCAATACGAAAAACGGATGTAAATTCCTTTCTTTAAGTAAATCAATCCCAGAAGCTGTCTAGCAACCATCCCACTTCCTTCTAAGAACAGTTATCTCAATTCTATGCTTTTCCCATGAACTGAGGCGAAAGGCGTTTCTTACTAGAGAATTCAGATCGAAAAAGATTTCGCAAATTGACAGCCTTTGCCAAAGCTTATTCAGGCAAAATTTGATTCAAATCCGATGATTTTTACTCATATTCTGTTTTGGGGATTGAGCTTTTAGCACGTATCGGATCTCAACTCAACAAACCATCTTTTTTTCAAATCCTAGGGAAGATCGATGAAATTATTCTTAGTTCGACATGGAGAGGTGTATAACCCGAAGCAAATCATCTATGGCAAAATCCCTGGCTATTTTCTGAGTGACAAAGGTTGCAAAGACATCCAAAACACCGCAAAAAAGTTGAGTGAGAATGCGCCATTTGAGCTGATTTATGCTTCACCGATGGACCGGACTCGCCAAAGTGCAGAAATCATCTCCTCCATTGTCCGGTCAACTATCGAGGTGGAACCAAGAATTTCTGAGACAGATGTGGGATGTTTTCAGGGAGAGCCTTTTACGAAACTACCCACAGATTATTTCAGTGATTCCTCTGAGGAATATGGCATTGAGTCCCCAAAAGTGGTACTGAACCGGATGATGAGTTGGTTCGAAGAGATCCGAAAGAAATATGTCGGAATGAACCTCATAGCGGTTTCGCATCGAGATCCGATTGGTGCTCTGGTGAACGAATTGAACAAAGCGGCAATTAAAAAGATTGAGAATTGCTTCCCAGATACCGCTCAAGCTTTCCAAATCGAATTATTTGAAGATCAACTGAACATCCTACTTCGATAGTTCCGGAGGCTATTGACAAAGTTGGGACTGAATCAATCGAATGAGGGAGGGGAATCAGGGCAGCTTCAGATATTTGTGGAGTTGCACAGAAATTTTCCAATCAGGCTTTTGTCGAAGAATTTGTAGAATCAATGGGATAGTTTCTAGTTTTTTGGACCATTCCGGTTGCAGATAGATCAGAAGTCCAAGTTTGGCAGCTTGATCTAGTAATTGCTCGTAAATTTCCCAATCAGTAGACTGACTGATTACAACCTTAATTTCCTTAGAATGTGTCCAGAAAGTCGGACTCAGCCGACCTTTGAGATAACCTGTAGCATGTAATTTTGGGCTGAAAGTTACCCAAACCTGGGGAAACTTCTCAAAAGGGAAGGCCTTTACACCGCTCGTTTCAACCGCCACTTCGAAGTTGTCTTCCAACAACCTCTCAAGCAATCCCTCAAAATCTTGATGTAACAGTGGTTCCCCGCCACTGATGACGACATAGCGACTTTGCAATTTATTTCGCAGGGATTCATAGTCTATTGACAATCGAGAGAGTATATTTAAATCTTCACGGTCTCCTGGCGCATAGCCTGTATCGCAAAACCAGCAACCAACGGGACAACCGAAGAGTCGAATAAATGAACAACTTCTTCCTGCATGATATCCCTCCCCCTGGATCGTCAGAGGAATGATTTCCTGAATGTTTTTAATGACTGTCAAAGATGGGCGTTGAAAAAGTAATTGAATGAAGTTTCTTGGTTGATTTGACGATCCATCTTATATCAAGGTGAGTGAGTTGACCAAGCATTGAAATTTTCAGCAATTTTTCATGCTTCTTAAACATATTAAAGACATTCGCAAAGAATTTAAAAAAAGTTTATCAATGGACTCACTTCATTTTTTTAAATTGCATTGATCGACCAAGAAAACAAGATTGAGCCAATAACAAATCTAGAGACAACTCTAATAATCATGAACAGAGACAAACTATTTGGCTTTATCGGCTTGGGNAACATGGGACAACCCATGGCTCAACACATTGCTCGTAAAGGCTACCCTCTAGTGGTTCATGATATCGCTGGAACTAGAGACAGAGCTCCCNAGAANAGCTTGATTGCTGCATCAAATGCAGAGGTGGTGGAGCGGGCCCAAGTCGTAGCTTTATCGCTACCTACCGTGGATGTCAACCAGCTCGTAGTTCAGGAAGTTGCAGAGTTGCAGCCCGATGAGTGTGTGATCGTGGATACCTGCACCATTGGTCCTACCGCTGCTGCCAAGAATGCTCAAGTGCTGGCCAAAGCAGGTCTTGGATATGTGGACAGTCCTGTTTCGGGTCTGCAGTTTAGAGCTGTCGAAGGAACCCTCACAAGTATGGTCTCCGGTCCTTTGAACCAAATTGATCAGGCTCGTCCATTGGTCGAGTGCTATTCAGCAAACGTCTTTGTCGTTGGAGAGGCAGCTGGACAAGGGCAGCAGATGAAAATGATCAACAATGCGCTTTGCATTTCCTCTTATGTAACAACCAGCGAGGCTCTTGCCTACGGAGAATCTGGTGGATTACAACTGGAAACAATGCTGGCAGTGATCAACGCAAGTTCAGGGCAGAGTTTTGCGACAAGCCAGACCTTCCCAAAGTTTGTCGCTTCCAGCAAATTCAACTCTGGCTGTGAGGCACACATCATTGAAAAAGACCTGAGGTTGTTCGTTGAGGATGCCTTGAGACAGGGAACCGATAACACGGTGATTGCAAAGGCATTAGAGCGGGTTGCCGACTTTGTTGCAGTAGACCGAACTCAGGATCAGTTCCGCATTTATCCCTTCATCAAATCATCCAAACCAGACAGCTGATCTCAGATCAGTGCTTCTTGAGCCACGAGCTCTGCAATTACTTCGTGTGATTGAGGAGATTCATCTTGTTGAGCGCAGAGTGCTGCGGCAACGCCAGCAGCTTGTCCAGTAGCGAAGGAAGTTCCCATTACCCGGATGGAACCATATGCGGCCGCATCCGCCCCAATGGTGCGGCCACCCAACCAAAGATTGGGAATCTTCGTGGAAAGCGACTCGAAGGGAATCAATCCATGTCCCCCTCCACCGATCGGATGATAAGATGGTTTGCCTGGTTTTGAGTGATCTTCCATTGGCCAGGCGGCACGGGCGATTCCTGAGTCAAATTTTCTGCCAATCGCTAAATCTTCTTGTTTGAGTTCGTATTGAGCCTCAGGACGCCAAGCTTCCCGAATGCCGATTTGTGGTCCGGTATTTACGATGTGGCAGTTCTCAAATCCAGCTACTTCAGCTCTTAGGACTCCCACGCAGTCATGGGCAATTTGGCGTCCCATACACTCTGCCTTTGTCACCAACTCCTCCTGAACATTCTTCAGGCCAATATCAACGATCATCCAGAGCCAGTCATTGGAATTGGGAACTCTCACAAAGACTCCACCATCCTGACGGGGAATAGGATGAATAGCCTGCCGATTATAGACTTCAACAGCCACTTTGATCGCCTCTCGATCAATCTTCTGATCCTTAGCAAGACCTCCTAGTCGAATTGGAAGCGACATGGATTGGAGAGACTGTTCCTGCTGATTAACACTGAGAGGGAGGCTCGCAAATTTGGAAAGTTGGCCATTGCCAGTGGCGTCGACAAAGGCCTTTCCTAAGAGCGATCTTTGCTGAAAAAGACCTACTAGGTCAATCGCCTCAAGGCGACTCCCCTGCTTTTTCACATCAACCAGCGTGGTGTGTAGGAAGAGTTTTACTTGATGGGAAAGGACCAGTCGATCGAGAGCATATTTCAGCTTCTCAGGATCCAGTAAGATGATGCGGTTCCCAGTTAGCTCAGAGCGGTGTGGTCGTATATATTCCCCCACTTTTGCCAGTTCCAACAGAACCTGGTAACCAACACCCCCGATTGCACGTTCTCCTCGAGTGTCGCATTGATAGAAGCCACAGTAAGACAAGACCTGCGAATTGATTGCGGCTCCACCTAAGAAGCCATAGCGTTCCAGCAACGCCACCCGAGCCCCAGATTGGGCTGCTCCAACGGCGGCACCTACCCCTGCAGCACCTCCTCCACAAACGATGACGTCAAAGGATTCCATTGAGATCTTTCCAGGGAGGATTGGCGGAAAAAGTCATTTGAAAAGAGAGTGACGTTTCCAGGGAAGAGCCAGGTACTGCAGCAGTTTCAGAATGAGGGTCGTCAGGATGCCAATCAACATGACTGTGATCAAACCCGCATACATCTTCTCAGGTGCCAGGATTTCCCAGTTGTAATAGATCAGGTAGCCAACTCCCTTCTCAGCTCGGAGAAATTCAACCGCAATGATCACTATCAAAGCCATTCCAAGAGCGACTCGCATCCCTGAAAAGATTGATGGCAAGGAGCCCGGCAGGATTACCTTGAAGAAGAGTTTCAGTCCGTGGGCTCCATAATTGCGGCCTGCCAGAATGTAAATTCCTTCAACATTCTGGACTGCACCCATCGTGTGAATTGTCATCATGAAAAATACAGAAAGAGCAACCACAGCAATCCGGGGCGCATCTCCAAAAGGATCGGCAAAGACCAGCATCACGATGGGAAAAATTGCGATTTTTGGGAGTACATAGATTGCGGATAGGATGCTATCAAACATCAAACGGATCGTCTTGTTCATCCCCATCAGGAAGCCACAAAAGACCGCTGGGACTAGGCCAATCACAAAACCCATGACCACTCGATATAGAGTCGCCCACACGTGGCCTTCTTCAATCAATTTCCAGACACCTTCGAGACCTTGCTCTTGAAAGCGTTCCAGGATCATCCAGGGACGACCCAACAGGGTGGTCTCGCTGAATTTTTCCGGGACCGTGATCAACTCCCAGAGAGAGGCAAGGATCTTGGTGGGCTCCGGGAACCAAGTTGGGTTGATCTTGCCAGTACTTGCAAAGATTTCCCAGATTGAGAGCAGCAATATGGGAAAGAGCAAAGTCACAAATCGCTCCGAGCCCTTCTTGTAGCGTACTGGGACTAGTTTCATCGCATCATTGACAATCTTGCCAAAGAGGATCACATCAATCACCAAGCACATCAGCGCCTGATTCGTCCATAAGTCGAGAAAGTAGAGAATCAGGTTCAGCAACAGAAATAATGGAAACTGAACGGAGAGCTTAATGGATTTTTCAGGATTCATAGACTGATTTGTTGTTTATTGGGAAGCAATCATTGCTGACTGGCCATTGAGCGATCGACCTCCACTGCCAGCTTCTCCCAAATTTCACTTCGAATTCTTGTAAATTCCCCACTGTTCATCGTGTTGATTGAGCGCGGCCGCTCAATAGTGATTGGATAACGTTCGATGATGCGACCCGGGTTAGCCGACATCAGCAAAACCTCATCACCCAAAAATATCGCTTCGTCCAGGCTGTGTGTGACGTAGAGAACAGTTTTTTTGGTTTCGTCCCAGAGTTTTAGCAATTCTTCCTGGATTAAGAGTCTGGACTGTGCATCAAGAGCCCCCAAGGGTTCGTCCATCAATAGAATTTCTGGATCATTGGCCAATGCTCGGATGATGGCAACTCGTTGTTTCATACCACCCGAGATCTGATCCGGGAAGTAATTACTAAATTTGCTCAAGCCAACTTTCTGAAGCCATTCTCGGGCGATTTCTGTGCGGATTTTTTTTGAAATACCCCGCATCTCAAGTCCGAAGGCAACGTTCTCCAGTACAGTCCGCCAAGGAAAGATAGCGTATTCCTGAAAGACGACGTTGTTGATTGGCTGGTCCTTCCCCTCACCATGCTGGACATTAAACTCTCCTGCAGTAAAGTTCTCCAATCCCGCAATGATCTTGAGCAAGGTGGATTTCCCGCATCCAGAAGGACCGACGATACAAACGAACTGGCCTTCCTCAATTTGCAGGGTAGCATCACCAATGGCGGTAAACTCTCCTTCCGCTGTGCTGTAGACTTTCTGACAACCTTGACAACGGATCTTTACAGACATGCCGATTTGAAGAAAGGAGGAATCATCAGTAATTTTTTGCAGTAGCGAAGTGAGCTGCTAATGAGTGGAACTAGCGGATCGTAGGGATTATCGAATCAGGGCTGGATCACAAGATGAATTGGGAAGAACTTGTTGGGCAGAATACAGACTGAAGGATATGCATCCTCCTTAGCAGCCCTAGCCCTGTGACCATATATTTCATCTTTTTTATCACTGGGCTGGGTGCAGATCGAGTGGAGAATTCTGCTTTCAGTCAATAATTCCTCAAGATACCGATTGCTTTTTTTGTGAAGCGTTCATCGACTGCATTGTTCAGATCCAACTCTGTGGTGTATTCCGTTCGGCCATTTAAACGATGTACACTTTCAATGTCTTTCAGACCAGCCACTGGAATGACAATGTTTGGATCATAGATCAGCTTCTTTCCTGTACGTAGGGCTTTTTCTGTGGTGTTAGTGTTCGTCATGTAGGCTTTGATGTTTTCCTCGTCAAGAAAGTCATCACCTTGCATAAGGCGAGCTGCCTCTCCCAAAGCGAGTACGAATCTCTCTGCCACATCTACCCGTTGATTGACAAATTTTCCAGAGCCCACAAACGCCACCGTCATCAAGCCAGGGGCTAGATCAGAAGCGAGTACCTTGGCATGACCATCATTGATTGATTGGGTGGTGTAGGGAGGTCCTGTCAGGGCTGCATCAATAGATTGATTCGCCAAGGCCTTGGGCATGTCTGCATTGCCAATCTTTATCTTCTGGATGTCATTGAGCATCATTCCACCTTGTTGCAAAGCCTTGGTCAGTAGATACTCACCTCCACTGCCAGGGCCACCAGCGACACCAATGCGCATTCCCTTCAAATCCTGTACACTTTTGATCGAACCATTGGCCATCAGATCTGCTCGAGCAATCAGAGCGGTAGGGCTATTCTCCATTGGTTCCAGACCACCTGGTGCGATAATACGCAGGTCCAAGCCTCGGCTCCAGCCATTCCAGAGAGAGGTCACGATCGCAATCCCTCCAACATCAATCTTGCCTTCTGACAAAAAGGCGATTGCTTCTGTTCCTGATTTCACACGGCGTAGTGTTACATCCAGGCCGTACTTTTCGAAAAGCTTCCGGCTGTGAGCGACGTACATAGTCGCAAACTTCATGATGGGTACGTAGGCTACTGTTACTTTTTCTGGTGGATTCAACGGTTTCAGACCTTCGTTAGCCAACCCATTGGAACTCCAAAGGAGACCCAACACCATCATCACGATGCTTACCTTACGGGACAAATTCTTGATGTGCCAATTCATGTCATTCTCCTTAAAGTTATTGAAAACAAAGCCCTTGTTTAGAGAGACCAGACTTTTTGGTCAAGATTTATTTCCTGAATTGAAAAATATTGAATCAATTACGTCTTTTGAGTTAGCGGCATAAAGTGAACTAAAAAACAATTATTGAGCAAGTATCTTCTCTGCTACTCCAGCCCAAAGAGCTACATGACAAAGCCTTCCGCTCTACTTTTTGCCCTGGTGATGTTTTTCGTCACAAATTTGGTCTCGGTCAATTCCCAATCAAAATGAGAAGACAAGCTTAGTGATTTGCTGCGAAGAGCAACCAAAGGCTGGAATACAGACTGGTCCAAGCACTCCATAGAGTATCGTGAATTACTCTCAGGAGGACCACCTCGAGATGGCATCCCCCCATTGATCAGCCCAAATTCGTTGATAACCAGCAGGCAGAGCAATGGCTTGCGCCGAATGATCCTGTGATCGCGCTTAAACTAAATGGCGATGCTCGGGCCTACCCTCTACAAATCCTGACATGGCACAAAATCGTCAATGATTCAGTCGGGGAGATACCGATAACAATTACATTTTGTCCACTTTGTAACTCTGCCGTTGAGTTTGAAAGACATTATCAGGGTACTACTTATGACTTTGGCACCAGTGGCCTTCTGAGGCACTCAGATNTAGTGATGTATGACCGGCAGACTGAGAGCTTGTGGCAACAGTTTACAGGCGAAGCCATTGTTGGTGCCATGACAGGTGAGCAATTGAAGATGATCCCTGCAGAATTGATTGGTTTCGAGCAATTTCAAGCAACTTATCCAACTGGCACGGTTCTCTCGAAAGAAACAGGATACCTCAGAGACTATGGGCGCAATCCCTATCCGGGCTATGACGATATTCACAATAATCCCTTTCTCTTTCGAGATCCGGTGGACAAACGACTTCCCGCAATGGCACGAGTTGTTACCATCAGTGACGGGGAGTATCATAATGCTTATCCTGTGACATTATTGGAAAAACTTGGGGTTATTCATCATCAACTAGGAGACCAGTCTTTGGTGGTTTTTCATCAAGCGGGAGTCAGCAGCGCCTTGGATGCAACTCGGATCGTAAATGGAATTGATGTAGGGGCGACTGGTGTATTTATTCCTGTTGTTGGGAACCAAGAATTATTTTTTATCAACCGAGCAGGAGAAATCATTGATGAGCAAACAGGGAGTCACTGGAACATTGTTGGGCAGGCTTTTCAGGGCCCTCTCAAAGGCAAACAACTGAAGAGGCTTGTTCACGCTGATCAATTTGGGTTTCCTGGGCGGCCTTTCAACCAGACACATTGATTTATCAGTTGGATGAGTAGCTTGTTTCAGAAAGAATGAATGTGACTGCTATTGAATAGTTGACTAGCTACATTTTTGGTGACGTTCAATACAGATGTGCAGAACCTCTTCCGGTTCACGTTTCCACCAGTTTTCCTGGGAAAAAATTTCGACTTCGTGAAAACCCGAATATCCGGTATTTTCGACCCAACTTCGAATTTGCGGAAGATCAATCACCCCATCGCCCATCATTCCTCGATCCAGGAGGAGGTGCTTAGTATCAGATAGCCAATCACAGATGTGGTAAGCGAATATTCTAGATTGACCAGCTCTAGCGATTTGAGTTTGTAAATCTGGGTCCCACCACAAGTGGTAAACATCGCAGGCAACCCCAACTCCTTCCCCCAGCAAATCACAAAGATCTAGAGCCTGCGATAACGTACTGACCACAGAGCGATCCGCGCAATACATTGGGTGAAGTGGCTCGATGGCTAGCGGCACTCCAGCTGGAATCGCTCTTTCCAAAAGCCAAGCGATTCCCTCTTCAACTTGCTGCCGGGCCTTAACTAGATCCCTAGAACCTTTCGGCAATCCACCCGTTACTAAAACAAGACAATCCGCATTTAATTCAACTGCTTCTTCCAGCGCACGTAGATTATCCTCCAGATTTGCCTCCCACTCTTGCTGAGTGTCGGCCGGAAACATTCCACCTCGACAAACTCCAGAAACACGCAGGCCCAGTTCACGAATTTGCCTGGCTGTGGCTTTTAGCCCAATTTGGGCAATTTGATCCCGCCAAGGACTAACTGCTGGAATATCTAGTCTTGCAACGAGGTCCAATGCCTCTGAAATGGTGTGACGCTCCCGAATTGTAGCAAGATTAATAGAAAGTTGAGCAATATCAGGCATCAGCCAACTCCTCTTGTTTCAAGCCAAGTTTTCATTCTGGAACACGCCATTTCTGGATCAGTTAATAGTCCTGCTTGATCCGCCAGTCGGAATAACTCTACAAGGTGCAAAGTAGATCTGGCCGACTCCTGACCACCGACCATTGTGAAATGTGTTTGGTGGCCATTCAACCAAGCTAAAAAGACGATGCCAGTTTTGTAAAATCGGGTAGGGGCCCCAAAGATATGTCGTGACAAAGGCACTGTGGGAGCAAATATCTCATGAAAGCGATTCTGATTTCCCACTGCTAAGTAAGCTAAAGCTGCCGAAGCTGCAGGTGCAATTGCATCAAAAATTCCTAAAAGCGCATCGGAATATCCTAGATCATCCCCTGCGATCAATTCTGCATAGTTGAAGTCATCCCCTGTATACATTCGTACTCTCTCAGGGAGTTGACGCCGCATTATGATTTCGGCTTCCTTTGACAACAACGAGATCTTGATTCCATCAATTTTTTCGGAGTTTGCCTTGATTATCTCAAGGCAAGCATCCATCGCACTTTCAGTTTTGGAAGAACCCCAGTAACCGGCCAAGGCTGGGTCAAACATTTCTCCAAGCCAATGGAGGATGACCGGTTGATCTGCCTGTTGGAGTACTTTTTCATAAACTTTGGCGTAGTCTGCAGGATCTTTAGCAATCACCGCCAGGGCTCGACTCGCCATCAAAATCACCCGACTGCCNGCCTGCTGNACCNCCTCNAGCTGTTCCAGATAAGCCTGTTCAACCTGCTCGAGCTTGAGATCTCCAGTGGGTACAAGATGGTCTGTCCCCACACCTGAAAAAACCATTGCACCTTGGTGAGACTTTGCTTCTACGACAGAATGTTGAATCAGTTCCAGCGCCTGAGCCCAGTTCAATCCCATGCCCCGTTGTGCAGTGTCCATTGCTTCCGCCACTGCCAAACCATGAGACCAGAGATACCTTCGATAAGCTAGAGTTGCATCCCAATCAACAGCAACTTCTGTCCAAGGATCAGTAGCACTCAATGGATTCGCAACCACATGGGCAGCAGCAAAGGCGACTCGATTCGGCGATACCTGAGGGGCTTGATAATCTGCAGGAGGGCCAAGTCTGTAGGATTCCAAACCATTGGTGCTTGGTAATTGAATGGCTGTCATTTCAACTCTCCAGTTCTGGAACATCCAGCCAGCGACGTTCTGCCCAACTCTGCATACCCAATTCAGCCAGCTGGACACCTCGGGCTCCTGCCATCAAGTCATATTGCCACGGGGCATCTTCTACTACATGCCTTAAGAACATCTCCCACTGGGCACGGAATCCATTTCCAAACACTTCGACGTCAGGGACATTTTCCCAACTTGCTTGAAAATCAATCTGATTAGGAACATCCGGATTCCAGACCGGTTTTGGTGTATTGACACGATGCTGTGTAACACAGGATGTAAGCCCAGCGACTGCTGAACCATGCGTCCCATCAACATGGAAGGTAACCAGTTCATCCCTCTTTACTCTCGTGCACCAAGAAGAGTTAATCTGAGCGACGATACCTCCAGCTAGTTGGAACGTAGAATAGGCTGCATCATCTGCATCAGCGTCATAACGTTGTCCTTGCTCGTCCCAACGTTCGTGAATATGCCGAGCTCCCAAACAGGAAACGGACTGAACCGAACCGAAAAGATTGTCCATCACGTATCGCCAATGACAGAGCATGTCCAAAATGATTCCACCTCCATCAGCTTTCCGGTAATTCCAAGACGGGCGCTGAGCCCTTCGCCAGTCTCCTTCAAAGACCCAATAGCCAAATTCTCCACGCACAGAGAGAATCCGACCGAAGTAACCGCTATCAATCAATGATTTCAATTTGAGCAGTCCTGGTAGAAAGAGCTTGTCCTGTACTACTCCGTGTTTGACTCCTTTTTGACGAGCGAAACGAGCAACTGCAAGAGCATTCTCCAAGGTGTCTGCACTGGGTTTTTCACAATAGACGTGTTTACCAGCCTGGATGGCTTGGCTCAATAGGTCCGAACGCATCTGAGTAGTCCCTGCATCGAAGAAGAGCGTATCTTTTGTATTTGCTAGACATTGCGCAATACTATCAGACCAGCGAGCAATGCCTTGTTCCTTGGCAAGTGCCTCCATTTTCTTAATGTTGCGGCCTACAAGAATTGGATCAGGGAGCAGTCGGTCCCCATTGGAAAGCAATAGCCCACCATCTTGAATAATCGATTGGATAGAACGGATCAGGTGCTGATTGTAGCCCATTCTGCCGGTAACCCCGTGCATGATGATGCCAATTCGCTGAGTAGCCATTCTAAAGTCCTATATTTTCGAGATTCAGCATAGTAAATAGTCAATGAGCTTGGTCAATGACTTGTGAAAACGGGAAAATTTTTTGAGCAAGTAGATACCAATTAGATATCTCTTCTAACTCAGAGTTTTACCAAATTCCTGCTTCATCGTCTCAATCCAACCTGAATAGAAAGGATGATCACTGGAAATTGGTAATTGAACTATCTCACCTGTCTTTACAGACCAATAAGCTGCTGTGAGTAGTTCGATGGATCGGCGTGCATCTTCCAGGCTGACAGGAGTTTGTCCCTTGCCGGCAAGAGCCTCGTAGATGCGGAGAAACTGACCAGGAAATCTTTCAGGTCTAGGGGAAAAGTTCGCAAGTTCATCGTTAATCCGAGCTTGTTGATCTGAATCATCATGCGAGAAGGTCCAGGGTTCATGGCCCGGATTGTAGGGATCTCTTCCTCCCTCCGCTGTAAGACCAGCAAAGCAGAAACGCAGGCGTGACATCTGCTCTGTGGAGCCTAGAGTAACCGATGAACTGGCCATTGCTCCATTGCTGAAGTTCATCAACACTACACCCAAATCTTCTGTCTCATAACCATTAACAAAGTTTGAAGCTTGAGCAAACACAGAGGTGGGGTTTCCGAGTACCTGGTAAAGCAGATCATGAATGTGGATCGCATGAGTGGCGAAGCTGCCTCCAGCTGCTCCATCCCAAGTACT
>PBZZ01000017.1 GCA_002730365.1 Deltaproteobacteria bacterium | reverse complement strand
CCAAGCCCGGGCAGAAGCATGACAATCCCAAAATAGAGCAGGACCAGTTTGAGTCGGACTGGGTTTTGTAGAAAGCGCGGCAGGGCGTCCATACCTCCGTTCAAATGCAGAGGGAAAGACCACGATCAGGTGGTCTTTTCAGGGATGGGTAAGTTATATTCTTCAGGGTACTTTCATTCAAGTCCTATACCCCCTACTAACTAGCGGAGAAAGGCATTCAATGGTCACCGTTGGGTATTTGAAAGTAGAGTTCACGCACTTGGCGTAGATGTTCACCCATGACAGTTTTCGCAAGTGGTGCGTCACGCTGCTCCAAGGCTGACAGCAAACGACGATGATCATTCAGAAAGGTTTCAGACATCCCAGCACTCCAGGCTTTTTCCTGAAGACACCGCCACATGGGCGAGTGCTGCATCTGATTCCAGAGATACTCGGTCATTGCAACCATCGCACGATTGCCCGTTGCTTCTGCAATCAACAAGTGAAAGCGGCGATCTCCGTTGGCGCCAGCATCTTCCGCTTCCATCTCCCGAATGGTCTGCTCGAGTTCCTCTAGCAAGTCAGTAGGCATTCGCTGGGCAGCCAATTCTGCGTTGTTGCGCTCCAACTCAAAGCGAGCCTCAATCAATTCAGAAGGACTTGGTCCAGCAGTCGCCTGGCTACCTGGGAGTGGTCCCTCTTCCGTACGGTCAGAAATCACGAAGATACCAGCCCCTACACGCACCTCAACCAAACCAACTAACTCTAAGGCAATCATCGCTTCACGCACGGTGGGCCGACTCACTCCAAGCTGCTTTGCCAGATCACGCTCCGGTGGCAATCGGCTACCCACCGTGAACTCTCCAGAACGAATCAATGCGCCCAGTTGGCGAGCCACCTGCTCAAACAAACGCTGCGACTGTACAAGCTTCAGAGGCATTCGGGTCCTTCAGATGATATTATGAATTGGTCAGGCCATTCTATTCCCGAAGAGCGATCCTGAGCACAACAAGGACTGGAAGGGCCTAAGCAGCAAGATTGTTGACATTCTTGAACTACTTTCTCGGCACCCTGAAGAAGTCACTCAACTCTCCTGGCGACAAGACGAAGACGTCGTGCTTTACGATGCTCCATGCCACCTGATGCACGCTCAGAAGATCGATGCCAACCCACGTCAACTGGTTAATAGCCTACCCGGGGTAAAACTCGTGCCATTGACGGAGTCCAACTGGTGTTGTGGTTCTGCAGGCATCTACAATCTACTTCAGCCCGAGTTGGCCGGAGACGTACTCAAGCGCAAGATTGACTCAGTACGTGCAACCTCAGAGGCCAATCCCAAAGCGACCACCCTGTTTACTGGAAATCCTGGCTGCCTCTACCAGATCCGAGCCGGTATTCGTGAAGCCGAGCTTCCCTTGCGAGTGATCCATCCTGCGATCTATATCGCTGAACGTCTACAGGGCTAAATTCCTTCTGGGGGATAAACTTTCTTTGTCCCCAATCTACTCTTCACCTACGCTTTCGGCTGCCAAGTCTTCAAGAATCACGATTCTTCGCCCCGTAACCTAGACGCAATCTTTTTTTCAAAAACCTCTATGTTGAGAACAAGAAACGATCAGGTGGGTGGTAAATCGACAGAAAGGAAATGTTGAGGAAAATTCTTTGGAATCAACAAGATGAAGAATAGACCTAGCGGCCACTGCGTACGGAACTCTTGAACTGGCTGATGATTTGATTTCGCTTGTGCAGCATCTGCTTGAGTTGGAGATTCTCTTGCTCCAGCATAGCAACCCTTGACTTCAGTTGACCGACCTCGCTCTCGTCGTATTCCACTTCTGCAACCGGATCTTCATACTGACGATCTGTCGGGAACAATTCACCCTGCTCTTTCTCCTCAGGCGCTACCTGAAAAAAGGAAACCTCCTTGTCTAAATCATAGACTTCTTTAAAATCCTCATCTTTCTCAAGATCGTAGTAGCGTAGATGATCGACCACCTGATCCTCCCTACGATCCAATAGTAGCCAAATCAGCAGAGCAGGCATGGCGATGATCAAATAGAGCAGAAGCCCTGCGAAAATCGCGACAATCACGTTAATTTCGAGCTCTTCTCCACCAATCCCAGAGACAACCTTCTCCGACGAGTCAGGGAACTCAGTAACGCCGAAATAAACACCGATCAAACACAATAGAGACCAAACGATCAGTAGCCATTTGGCAAAATTTCTCATGCCTTTGTATCCAGATTTTTGAAGGAAGAACGGTGGGTTTTGAGAAATTGAACATACCAAGATGAGAGTATCGGTTCAAATGATTTCCAGTTTGAACCAAACTTCTATTGAGTGGTTTCTAGCGAAAATCTTGGGGCGCTATAAAGGAATTTTCATCAGGAGAAGCCTCTCTCTGTTGTTAAGCTCAGTGTAGGTTATGCTTGGTCCCCAGCTCAGGCTCACTGTCATCAACGACTGTGCAGATAACCCACTCAAGGGTCGTAATTCGCTGCTCTAGCTGCTTGATCTTGTGTTCCTGCACCTCTAGCAGTGCTTGCAGTTCGCGGTTAGTTTTACCTTCCATTTACTCCCTTGGTGGTCAGTGCTCTTGTAAAGCACTATGGCGCATCCATCTACACAAATTATGTTCTATCTATCTTATATGCGGCATAATCTGGGCCACCAATCACTCAAAACAAAAGATTTAAAAAAATTTGAATCTCACAACGCCCTAACTAAGAAACTCCAAACTGTTTCTTTCCAGANAAAACTCAACAACGCTGGCCTTCTTGAAATTTTTTTCTAGTTGTCTCTTCGCAAACTGAAGTTCATTCTGGAANNTCNTNTTTTCANAGCAGATTTCGCTACTCTTTCCGCAAAGTTCCAAATCATNTGAGCTAATANCAGTCTCGNAANCTCTGNAAANTNTAACAACCCAANACCTNTTACNCGTCAATGTTTTCTTGGTTTGAAGATCGCCTGAACCCATTTCCCGATGNAGAACCAACCCAGCCACCTCAAGGACTGTTGGCTTTCTGCTGGCACTACGCTAAGCCTGCGGGTCCCTGGCTATTCCTGATGTCAGCCATCACCGCACTGATTTCTATCGGAGAGGTATACCTATTTGGATTTCTGGGCAATATCGTGGATTGGCTGGCGGTAAGTGGACAGGAAGGATTTCTGGAACGTGAGGGAAGCAAGCTGATCTGGATGGGAGCTGTCCTGTTAATCGGCCTGCCAACGATCGTCCTGTTGCAATCTCTGCTTGTTCACCAGACGTTGCTCGGTAACTTCCCAATGATCGCCCGTTGGCAGATGCACCGCTACCTGCTCCGACAAAGTGTGGGCTTCTTCGCCAACGAATTTGCCGGTCGAGTGGCTACAAAGGTGATGCAGACCTCACTTTCCATTCGTGAAAGTGTAATGAAGTTGCTCGACGTCTTTGTCTATGTGAGTGTCAACTTCATCTCAATGATGGTACTTATCGCTTTAGCAGACTGGGTACTGGCGTTACCACTACTGCTGTGGGTGATTGTCTACATCACACTCATTCGCCATTTCGTACCTAGACTCAAGAAAGTCTCCAGTGACCAAGCTGATGCTCGTTCATCAATGACCGGACGGGTTGTTGATAGCTACACAAACATCACCACGGTCAAGCTGTTCTCCCACGCAGGCGGGGAAGCCGCTTATGCTAAAGAGAGTATGGAAGGTTTTCTAGTGACCGTTCACCAACAGATGCGGATGTTCACCCAGTTCCAATTCGCAGTCTACTTCAATAACGTCTGCCTGGTGTTTGCCGTATCTGCATTGGCCATTTGGCTCTGGCTTGGATCGGTGGTGTCAGTCGGTTCAATCGCCATCTCGATTGCGCTGTGCCTACGCATAAACGGGATGTCACAGTGGATCATGTGGGAAGTCTCTAGCCTGTTTGAGAATATTGGGGTTGTGCATGACGGCATGACGATGATGGTCAAGCCACATGAAGTCGTAGATCAACCAAAGGCCCAACCGCTGGGCGTACCTCTTGGCCAGATTGAGTTCGAGCATGTCAGCTTTCACTACGGGAAGGCCAGCGGTGTGCTTGATGACTTCTCTTTGAAAATTGCATCTGGCGAAAAAATTGGTCTGGTAGGACGCTCTGGAGCTGGCAAGACCACACTGATGAACCTACTCCTGCGCTTCTATGACCTGGAACGAGGACGGGTTTTGATTGATGAACAAGACATCGCCCAAATGACGCAGGAGAGTCTGCGTAGCTGTATTGGTGTGGTCACTCAGGACACTTCGTTGCTGCATCGCTCCATTCGTGAGAACATCGCCTATTCCGCTCCAGAAGCAACTGATGAGCAAGTGATCGAAGCAGCTCGCAAGGCCAATGCCTGGGACTTTATTCAGGAACTGGAAGATTCAATAGGTCGGAAAGGTCTGGACGCCCATGTCGGTGAGAGAGGTGTGAAACTCTCCGGAGGGCAGCGTCAACGGATTGCGATCGCTCGAGTCTTTCTGAAAGACGCTCCAATTCTTGTATTGGATGAAGCAACCTCTGCGCTGGATTCAGAAGTGGAGGCAGCCATCCAGGAAAACTTATTTCAATTGATGGAGGGCAAGACCGTGATTGCGATTGCACATCGACTCTCCACGATCGCCCAGCTGGACCGTTTGGTTGTGATTGACGCAGGTAAACTGATCGAGTCTGGTAGCCACGACGAGTTGGTCCAGAATTCCCGGATCTACGCTGATCTTTGGGCTCGTCAATCTGGTGGGTTTCTAGCTCCGGAAGAATACGAAGAGAAAACTCAGGCAGCCTGATGCATTTTCTCTGGTTCTTCCAGTTAGTTTATGGACCCACTCACTTGCGAATTCGTCACTTCTTCGTTGATATTGGTTGTTTGTCTCCGAGCTGTAGATCGGAGATCTCAACCAAGCTTATTACATTCAATCCGCAGCGGATCTCAAACGAGGTAGTGAGGAAATGACAGCAGATAAACAAACTGATCTGTACGTCTCGTGGGACGAATACCACAAAAAGATCGAAGAGTTGGCCATCAAGGTTTATCAAGACGGATATGACTTCAGTCAGATCGTTTGCATTGCGAAGGGCGGATTGCGGGTAGGAGATATTTTTGCACGGTTGTTCGACAAGCCCCTCGCGATTCTTTCCGTAGAATCATATCGGGGAGATGGTGTGAAGAACGAGCAGGGTTCAATGACATTCTCCAGAGATCTCGCTCAAACCACCCCGAACCTTGGAAGCAGGGTGATCCTTGTGGATGATCTGGCAGACTCAGGCATCACTCTGGAAAAAAGCCTGAAGTGGTTGAATCATTTCTACGGATTCTATTTAGACGAAGTTCGTACCGCTGTGCTCTGGATGAAAGGAGTTTCAAAGTACAAGCCGGACTATTACGTAGACTACCTTGAGGACTCTCCCTGGATTCATCAGCCAATGGAAAAATATGAGTCGATGAGCGTGACGGATTTGCTTTAAATCTTCCATCTCATACACTGGTAGTTCTGATAGACCAAAGTAAGATTGATCCAACGACTGGAGCCCAATGAGCTGCCGGCTAGCATCAAGTTTGTGGTTCCAGTTTCTCTACTGCGCAAAGCTACACCAAACTCTTAGCGTTGCTGCCATTTAAACCCAAAGGCGCCTTGTGTTCACAAAAAACATCCGATTACAGTATCAAAATCGTCTTGTAAATAACAAATTTGTTACATATTTCGGGATCACAGTGAGTATTCTTTTACTGAGTTCTGCTGCTGCCTTCAGTAATCAAGATTCGCCAGACTTGAAATCAAACACGTGCAGCCGGTTGGGAGGCTTTGCAAAGATGGTGATGCAGACGCACCAGACAGGAGATTCGTTGGNTGAGTTCAGAACCTCCTTGCAGGCGATGCAAGTGTCCAAGAGTGGGGAAAAAGCAATTTGGGAATCTCGTACAAAATCAATGGGTAACTCCGTAGTGGATGCGGCTCCCAACTACTATCAGAAATGGAAGGATCGCAGGAGAAACCCAGAGATTGCCATTGCCTTTGGACAGTTCATCCAACAGAGTTGCTTGGAGCGGTTTGTAGAGTAGCAGTTTGGAGGTCCCGGAAATTCCTAAAGATCCTCTTCTTCGGGAGTTGGACCATTACGATCACTCCAGGCAAATAATTTCTTAGCCAATCGCCCTCCTGTTCAGAGCCAGGAACACATCAAAAGAGTTTGCTTCATTAGCAGGCTCTTCTGTCCTTTTGACCCGTCCGTCTGAATCTCTAAAGAGGGGCTTGTTTAAGGATCGAATCGACTTCTTTTCTGGGTGCTGAGAAATTCTTGCCACGTCCTACTCTTTTCGTTTGCTGAGGTTAAAGAAAACGCCCTTCTCTACACACTCCATGCCGTTTTCTCAACAAACAAAACAAGAAATTTCATTACACACAGACCACCCTGGATGACAGGGTAATAGCTCCTGTTCTAGCTACCATCCTTATTCACACACCTCCATCTTCCCCACAAAAAACCGTACAACCTTGGTATCATGCTTTTTCCGGAAAAAACCTTTTCCAGAAGGGCGCCACCGAGTGTGATCAAAAAAGTTCATACCTTTAGGGAGTAAAGCTTATAGAGGCATCACTGATAGAAGTCTTGGTCATGTTTGTTGACTCACTCTTCAACGAGGACGGAGTTCGTGAGATCACCCTCGGAATTGTAACTGACCTTATTCTAATCATTTTCGCCTTTCGGACCTATACTCCCGCTACCTGGAGAGAGATTCGTCAAAGAAAATCCTCATGTGGTTGCTATACCTATCACCTCTATGTTTACGCAGGAAAGATTCTGGGGATCAATATGATCAGTGAATCATATATCTACAGAAAGTGGTTTGCACAATCTGACTGTACCGATGAGAACCTTGAGATGACCGCAACTCACTGGAGTAACGATGCACGAATGAAGTTTTCTCTGCTTGGTGTTTTGTTTTGGGAACAATACACCGTCAGATGGATTTGGAGTAACCGAGAATCCCTGAACTATTCAGACTGGGATCATTATCACCAAAATGAGTTCCGATACCTGGACATCAAGGACTGAATGCAATGGCGAGTGTCATTCTCATGAAAACTCAGAAAATTGGGGCAGCATACAGATTGTTGGGGCATCAGTCAGTTGCCAATCTCTCTGGATATCTTAGAGCGGAGAATGAGGATGATTTGGGATTGGCGATGGGAATTCAGATTTAAATTGAGGCCCACATTCACTTATTGCCCAAAAACTGGTTTTCTCTCCAGAGTCCACTTTCTACTCGTCCGTCTGGAAAAGTCATTGTTCCCCGCCCATCTATTTTGCCGTACTTGTATTCCCCAACATATTTCTGACCCGATGGATGAGTCAGAGTGCCCTGGCCGTGTTCTTTACCGTTTTTGACATCCCCAACGTACTTTATGCCACTTGGCAAAGTGAACATCCCTTTTCCATCTGGTTTTCCTTTTTTGAAGTCACCTACGTATTTCAAGCCATCTGGACGAGTTAATGTGCCCTGACCGTGCATCCAATCGTCCTGAAATTCTCCAGTGTATTTCTGACCTGATGGATGGGTTAATGTACCCTGACCATGCATCTCGCCACTTTTGAATACACCTGTGTATTTCTGACCGTTTGGGAATGTCTTTGTGCCCTGACCATTGAATTTACCCTTCTTAAAAGAACCCTCGTACTTCAAGCCGTCTGAATCAGCATAACTCCCTTCGCCATCAGGTAATCCATTCTTGAAGGAACCTACGTATTTAGTTCCACTTGGCAAAGTCAAAGTTCCCTCTCCGTGCTCTTTGCCATCCTTGAAAGAGCCCTCGTATTTCAAACCGTCTGGTAAGGTCGAGATTCCTTGGCCACTGAATTTGCCATCCTTGAAAGAGCCCTCGTATTTCAAACCATCTGGATCAGCATAAATCCCCACTCCGTTCGGCAATCCGTTACGGATTTCTCCAACATACTCATGGTCGCTTTCTGAGTTTCTGCTTGTTTGCCAGTTGGCTGGATTGGAATCTTGCCCGCTCTTGGTATTTTCCTCGCCAATGTAGAGCGTCGCTGATTTGATTTTTGGCGGCTTTTGTTCCAAAGGTTCTTTACCAATGAACTTTCCATCTCGCCAGAAGCCGCTGAACACCCTTCCTTCGGGTAAAGTCATGGTCCCCTGGCCGTTCCTTTTACCGTACTTGAACGAACCTACGTATTCTACTCCGCTCGGAAATGTCTCAGTTCCCTGGCCATTTGGCAATCCGTTGCTGACTTCTCCAACGTACTCATGGTCACTCACTAGATTTCTGCTTGTTTGCCAACTAGCTGGATCAGACTCTTGCCCACTTTTGCTCTCAACATCACTGATGTAAAGAGTGATGGTTTTTGCCTGAGAATGCAGAGTTGCTTCATTGAAGACCAACAACACAAGAAGGATGGTCAACAGACTTTTTATGTTTCTCATCGCAAGTCAGTGAAATGGTTTTTCCACCTCATTCTACTGTTACCTCCAACAGTCCGAAAAGAATCTATAACAAGACAGTTTTTCATACATGCGGACAATCTATCAGATTTTCTGAAGATCTCTCCACCCACATCAATCACAAAATAGCAGAGCCATAATGCGATTGTTCCACCACATCAATCAGTGCTGTGGTTGCCACTGTCAGTACTACCAACTGTTTTCTCTCAACCAACCAATTACAAACAAAACTCCTATAAGGCCAAGGCGAGTGTGATTTTCAAGAATACACAGGACATTGAAGCGGTGCGCAGACTGCTCGGT
>PBZZ01000016.1 GCA_002730365.1 Deltaproteobacteria bacterium | reverse complement strand
AGGATCTCTTGTCCCAGTTTGTTGGCTGGGAAAGCCAGCAGGTTCAAGCACGTGAGTGGCCGTCCCCCCATCGCATACACGTCACTGAGAGCGTTTGCCGCAGCAATCTGACCGAAGAGTCGTGGATCGTCGGCGGGTGGAGTGATAAAGTCAGCTGTAGTGACTATCGCTTGAGTATCGTTGAGTTGATAGACTCCAGCGTCGTCACTCGTTTCAAAACTGACCAGCAGATTTGGATCAGCTTGCTGCGGCAAGGAAGAGAGCAGATTTTGCAACCCGACCGGGTTGAGTTTGGCCGCTCAGCCGCAGGTTTTAGAGAGGCTGGTCAGCGTCGGTTTTCGAAAGAAACGTTTCAGTTGCGCCATCTATAGTTTTTTTAAATGTGGCTCGATTAGGCTAGCAGTTGTGGTGTTTCATTACGAATCAACACCTGAGGATCTGGGTTTTCGGGTGGAACAGGGAGCCCCTGGTCGCGCAATAGGGCAACGTGATCCTGCATTCCCCAGCGTGCCTTATACAGGCAGTCTTCAATTGAGTGTCCTACTCCTGTGAATCCGGAGAGTTCCTCTGAGAAAAATCCAAAGATGATCGGATCTTCAGTAGCTTCGATGATCAGGCTGTAGGGGAGGTCAAGCATGATCTTCTCGAATCAGTAGATCTAACAGATATCGTTCGATACCCTGTGGGATACTTTGCTTGGATCGGTAATCTAAACGAATGAGCCACTTTGCTCTCTCCTTATAATAAGTACGTTGGCTACCACGTTCCCAACGTAGCCGAAATCCTCTCTTTTCTAGCTGCTGGTGTAGCTCCAGAAATGTCATGGAGAATCCTGATTATTTTGATTCAGCAGGCGTTGGCGTAGGTATCCGTGCGCTTTGGCCATGGCAAGTTTTGGCAGACTTTGCAGAGGATGCCACTGTTCCTCTGCCTCCAATGGAAAATCCGCCTGAATATATGTTAGCGTACAATAAAAAGGATGCAGGGTCGCTAGGAAAGTTGTGTAGGCATGATTCAAGGTAGGCCAATTTTTTTGTAGTTGAAAGTTGGGCCGATTACGGAGTTGCCATGTAGCCTGCATCTCGACCAAGGGTTCTTCCTCTTTTACAAGGGTTTCTGGAAATGTCCAAAGACCCTGCATCAAACCTTGTTCTGGACGACGCAGTAGTACTTGATTCTCGCACACGAGTACTAGCACAGCTTTCGTTACAGGAGTGGGTGCTTTTCGTTGAACACGACGTGGAACCGTTTCTGTGGTCTGATGAACATATGCTTGGCAGTGAGGTTGTATCGGGCAGAGCAAACAACTCGGTTGCTGGACGTGGCAGACTGTTGCTCCCAACTCCATTAATCCTTGGTTGAAGTTGCGGGCATGTCCGCTTGGAAGCCAATCAGTGGCCACTTGCCAAAGTTTTTTTTGGGTGGAGCCAGCTTTTGGATCAGCATCTAGGTTGAGTAACCGGCAAAGTACACGGATCACGTTGCCATCAACAACGGGGCGATCTTGCTTGAAAGCAATGCTTGAAATTGCTCCAGCGGTGTAGGGCCCAATCCCGGGAAGCTGACGAATGGCGTCATAGTCGTTGGGAAATTCACCTGAGTGTTGTTCACAGATTTGTTTGGCAGCCCGATGAACATTGCGAGCTCGTGCGTAGTAACCAAGACCTTCCCAGAGTTTGAGAATCGCGGCTTCGTCTGCTGCAGCTACAGATGGGATACTCGGCAGAGCTTTCATCCAGCGGTCATAGTAGTCAAGGACGGTTGCCACCCGGGTCTGCTGTAGCATCATCTCAGAGATCCAGACTCCGTAAGCTGGGTAGTTTTTTCGCCAGGGAAGATCTCGTTGATGCTCTACAAACCAAGTGAGCAAGGCGTTCTGTAACTGAGACAATTCAGCAGGTAGCATCGTCTGGGAAACAAAAGAATCTGAGAGAAGAAAAAAAGACTAAAGAAATCCAAGCACTGGTCGATATGTTCATCAGGCATTCAGTGCATCGGAAGCGCCGGGCCAAAAAACGCTAAAGAAATTTTCTCTGGCGTCGATAATAACCGCAAATGGATTTCGTTTTCGTCGTTCCCTTTTTGAGTCAGGAATCTCAATGGCACTTCGGGTCAATTCAAACGTCGCAGCACTAAATGCCTTGCGCCATCTGAATCATACCGAGAAAGAACTCAGCGGCAATCTAGAGCGCCTCTCCTCAGGGCGTCGATTGAACAGAGCAGCTGACGGCCCAGCAGAACTGGTGATTTCAGAGCAGATGAAGGCGCAAATTACTGGCCTGGAACAATCGATTCGAAATTCTGAAACTTCCATCTCTATGATTCAGACCACTGAAGGTGCTCTGAGTGAGGTTAGCTCCATTCTCATTAACCTCCGCCAACTTGCAGTACACTCCGCCAACGAAGCAACTAACGATGAAAAGATGTTGCAGGCCAATCAGGGTGAAATTGAAAATCTCTTGGTGACCTTGAGCAACATCTCCAAAAACACTCAGTTCGGAACCCGTACTTTGTTAGATGGCAGCAACTCCGTCAGCGGCGTTGCAGTAGGCGATGGAATGGACTTCGTGGAAGCCAAGGAATTTACGAAAGCTTCTCCAGCTGAAGGCTACAAGATCAATGTCACTCAGCCTGCGACCCGGTCAATGGCGGTAGCAGAAAATACTTTGGCCATGGAGGACATCTACAAGTCCTTCGTCATCAGCGAGGGTGGTCGGACTGTAGAAGTCAATGTTCGAGACAACTTGGATCTCTACCGAGACGTGGAGCGCCTGCTACAGGCAGCCAACACAAGTCGAGAGCCTGGGTTCAAGGAAAAAACAGAACTGGCTCTGCAGCAACTTGTTGCTAACGAAATGCAACGCCAGATTGATCAAGCCGGTCTAAATCTCGAAGTCATGGTCTACAAGCCACTGGATACACTAGGTGAAACCCTTTCTGACTTCAACAATTTAGAAGATGTGTTGAACAAGCTTGAGCAGTATCCCAGCGAGGAAATTCTCAGTGAATTCAACAAGCTTGCTAATGAAGAAGTGATTGTCATTCGTCATCGAGAGTATGGTAGCGAACCAACCTTTACGGTCACCACAGAGATTGACGACTTCTTCGATATGTATACACCGGCCAATAAGGCAGTGACTGCTATCCCTGGACGAGACGTTGAAGGAACAATCGGAGGCAACCCTGAATTTGATGGTGGAGAGCCGGCTATTGGACGTGGACAGTTATTGAGCGCAGCTCCTGGTACAGTCGCAGAAGGCGTCACAGTTCGCTATGGTGGGGAACCTGATGACATTATTTATGAAGTCTTCAACCGCCGTGAGAATAAAATTGCTGGAACCCTGCTACGCCAGATGGAGCGCGGCACAATGGTTGGGGAGGACATCGACGGCTACGTGCATGTCTCTCAGCGATCTTTGGCCTTTCAGGTCGGACCCAGTGAAGGACAGCAGCGCAAGATCTCTATCCAGAGCATTAGTCCAACTAAACTAGCACGGAATATTGACAATGATAGCCAGTTCCGCAGTTTGAATGATATCGAAGTGTTGGATGTAGAGTCAGCGCAAGATGCCTTAAAACTAATCGACGTGGCAGTCGGTGAAATTTCCAGTTTGCGAGGCGATCTAGGTTCTTTCCAGAAAAATGCTTTGGAATCGAACCTGAGCAGTCTGAGAGTGACTCGAGAAAACCTTGTTTCTGCAGAATCTACGTTGGCTGATGCCGACATGGCCGAAGAGATGAGCAGCTTGGTACGCAACCAGATCCTGATGTCTTCTGGTACGGCAATGCTGGCTCAAGCCAATCAGGTACCACAGTCTGTTCTGACCTTGTTGGAGCGCACCTGAGGCAGAAATAATATCTTAAACTAAGCCGGTGAGAATTCACCTATGCAAGAGTAGTTGACAGAGAGTACCGAATGAGCCCACAATCAGTCGCACGATGCGACACCTGTCAGAGCCAGTGGCTACTGACAACCTTACCCAGACAAATTAGGGAGGTCTCTTGGCAGAGATGAACCCGAATGCGGTCATGGGATTGGGCTCAAAGCTCAACACCTCTGAAATCATTGACCGCTTCATCAAGATTGAAAAACGCCGGTTACAGCCGGTAGAGCAACGCAAGGAAGAAAAGCTCCAGCAAGTAGATGCCTGGGCTGCGCTGCAAACGGAAATCAACAAGCTCAAAGACACAGTTGATTCACTGGACCGAAAAGATATTTGGGAGGCTAAGAAGATCACTTCCAGCAAGCCGGATGTAGTGACTGTGACTGGAGGAGCTTCTGCGGACCCTGGCAAGACAACGATTGCTGTTGACTCGATTGCCACTGCGCACCAACTGAATTCACTGGGATTTGAAAGTAAGGATGCAGTATTCGGAACAGGTGTGATTAAGATTCAAGTTGGCGAAGAAGATGGAGATACGCCAATATTCATCAATGTCACCGAAGAAAACAACACTTTGGAAGGTATTCGTGACGCGATCAACGACTCTGGAGCCGAAGTGGAAGCTTTTGTAGCAGAAACCTACGGAGATAAGCCCTTTCGGTTATTGCTAACTAGTGAGCGAAAAGGAGCTGTGGGAGCGATTCAGATCGAAGTGAAGCTCGAAAGCAGTGAAGAGAATGCTCCGATTCTGGATTTCAGCAACAAGTATGATGAGACCGCTGAATGGGAAGGAGTGATGCGTCGACGCACATTGGAAGATGCAGCTCTTGGTGAAGATTTGATGAGTTCGACGCCGATTACGGAAGTCACAGGTGATTACACTGGAACTGAAGACAATACTTTTACGGTACAAGTTATTCAGGCTGGAGTCATACCAGGTGAAAACGACGTGGTACTGGCATGGGAAGACGAGCTTGGTAGAACCGGAGAGTTTCGCATCAACAAATTCAACTATCGAGCTGGTGATGCACTGGAACTTGCAGATGGATTGAGCCTACGGTTGAGTCAAGGTGAGGTGGTCAGTGGTGACTCACTCCAAATCAAAGCGTATTCGGAGAAATCTCCAGCAATGTGGTGGCTGAATGAAGGAGAGCGTGCAGCCAGAGTTGATCCACCAACAGACTGGCAGTCAAGAGCTGAAGGCAGTGGGATGTATGTCTTCGGTGAGTACACAGGTGAAGAAGAAGATACAGTGATCTTCCGGGTCGAAGGCTCTGGCCAAGTTGGTGGGCAGCAGCCTCTTTATCTTCACTATGAATTCATCGAAAGTGGAGTGAACGGGAAGTTGAGAATCTCTGAACCATATTTTAGCTCCGGTGGTGCAGGCTCTTCTGAGACAGCTACAGCCTACGATGCAAAGGATGGAGAAGAATTATTTAACTTAGAGTTTGGTGCTGGCAAAGGTGACGGGGTTCTCTCGATTGGTAATGGACTCTCGATCAAGGTACCAGCAGGTCTGGTTTCAGATGGTGACACTGCAACTGTCCAAGTAGAACCAAAAAGTGATCCTGAGGCGGTTAACTTCTGGTGGCAGGAAAAATCTACTGAAACTACTGGCAAGCTAAGCACAGGCAAGGTGGATGAGTTCATCAAGTTTGAACCCTATGAATTTGACGAAGATGAACTAGAAGCAGCCGCTGAAGAATCAGGTGGTAAGCTCAAAAATCGATACGGCTCATTGGATGATGGAATACAAACCAACGAAGTCTTTAGTACCGCACCGATTTCAATCAGTGGTGACTACATGTCCGGTGAGAACAAAAATTANACTTTCACTGTGGTGGAGCGAGGCAACGTTGGAGTGACTACAGAANTNGAGGTAAAGTGGGAAGACGANAAGGGTAATGANGGCAAGCTCGACTTTGGACTCAACTATCAGCCGGGCGATGCGGTTCCTTTTGATTCAGGATTGTCTTTGATGCTTGGGGAAGGAGAANTGCTCGCAGGTGATAAATTCGAGATCAGCGCAACGACA
Source organism: Deltaproteobacteria bacterium (assembly GCA_002730365.1). Next base: position 3,105 of record PBZZ01000016.1, on the reverse strand, counting down.
GCGACGGTTCGAGAGGCCAAGGACTTGGTGTTAAGGCTCGGGGCAACTCGAGAAGGTGGGGGTTTGGAGATCCGGCGGGATAACAACATGGTTGAGGACTTAGTCCCAGGGCTTCGGATGGAAATCTTAGATTCTGGTGAAGAACCAATCACAATTTCAGTATCCGATAACACGGAGGTGGCACGTGAAAGCATCATCAATTTTGTTGATGCCTACAATACATTTAACGCTACTGCTACTGAGGTGACCAAGTACGACGCTGCCACACAAACAGCAGCTCCCCTGTTGAGCGATCGAAACGTGGCCCAGATGACCAATGAAATTGCAACAACAACCATTGGCTCGGTGCCTGGCTTGCCCCAGACAGATAACATGCTCTTCGCACTGGGAATTCGCATCAATGACAAAGGTGTAATGTCTGTCGATGAGAACAAACTGGATGAGAAGATTGCAGAAAACTTTGAGCTGGTAGCCAATGTCTTTCGCAGTAATGGTGATTCTGACGCACCAGGAGTAGCGTTTGTAGGCTTGACTGACAAGACACAGATTAATCCAGAAGGATATGATGTTGAAGTCAGCAAGGTAGCAACTAGAGGGACTTTAACAGGAGGCTCGCTACCAGGCACAGTTCTGATCAACTCAAGCAACAATGCCTTTTATCTTTCGAGTGGCAACAAACGCTCAGAACTGATTGAAATAAGGGAGGGCACTTACACACCAGCTTCACTGGCTCGTGAGATCCAATCGCAACTACGCCAAGATCGGGTATTAGGAACGCGCAGTATCCGAGTGGAAGTCAAAGAACAAGGCTTGCAGTTCATCTCTGACATCTACGGTTCCAAATCAACTCTGGAGATTGAAGCAGGCGAAGAAAAGAGCCTCTCTGGGCTAGGATTAGGGATGTACGATGCCAAAACCGGAGAAGATGTGATCGGTACCATCGATGGTATCGAAGGAACGGGTCGAGGTCAGCTGCTGGTTGGAGCAGATGGAAGTGAGGCTGAGGGCCTACGGCTCTTTATTACTCTCCCTGAAGATCAAGTTCAAGCCGGAGAGCCAGAAGCGAACGTGGTAGTGACCAAGGGAATTGCGGTACAACTAAAGGATATCCTGCGACGAATCACTGACCCCGCCGGAGGAGATCTGAAGCAAGTGACGAATGACTTGAGCGAGCAGCTTCAATCTTATGATAAGCAGATTAAGACGCTCAACGAACGAATTAGTAACAAGCAGGAGTCCTTGCAGATCAAGTTTGCTAAATTGGATAATACGATGGGTCGTCTGAAGGCTCAGCAGAATTATCTCACGCAGCAGTTGTCAGCTCTCAACGGCAGCAAAGGTGGCGAAAAGAAAGAGCAGTAGTAGAGTAGGTTTGTGAACGTATCAACCCAAGGAAAGTCATGAGTGCGTACGGGAAGTATCAAAACGCCTATAAGCGGGCTTCGGTCAATACGATGGACCAGAATAAGCTGATCGTGATGCTTTACGATGGGGCGATAAAGAATATTACCTTCGGTGTGGAGCAGATGCGTCTGGGTAACGTAGAAAAAACTCACACTCACCTAGTCAAAAGCAAAAACATTGTTGCCGAATTGATGGCTTCACTCAACATGGATAAAGGTGGCGAGGTCGCCAAGAATCTGCGTTCGCTCTACAGCTACATGTTCGGGCAGTTGATTGAATCGAACATGAGCAAGAATCCTGAGCCCGCGTTGCTTGTCCGTAAACTGTTGATGGAATTGCGTGAGGCTTGGGTGGCCATTGGTAAGAAGAGCATAGGGGCTCAGCCGCCTGCTACCACACTACAACAGAGCATGGGACCACAACCAGGAAGGGCGCCGCGTGCTGCGGCAGCACTGGGAGGAAGTCCACGGGAACAGCCAAGCAATCCAGCACAAGCAGGCGAGCGGAGAATCAATTTGAGAGGTTGAAGTAAAAAATCCACCTTTCTTATGAAGGAGTACTAAAGTTTTTCCCTAGAGAGACCGATAAGAGAAACAGTGAAATTTTCTTCCAATCATTGTTTCTGAAAATTACGTCTCGTAGAGGAAAGCATGGCCCAGTTGCCGTACAAGAATTACAATCAAACAAAGATCCAGACTTCGGATCAGTTGTCCCTGATTATTTTGCTATACGATGGACTGTCCCGCTTTTTGCGGAAGGGACAGCGCAAAATTGTCGAAAAAGATTACGAAGGAGCACATCACTACCTGACACGCAGCCGTGACATTGTCAACGAGCTACTAATCACCCTTCGAGTTGAGGAAGGTAACAAGGTTGCGCAAAACCTGCGCTCCCTATACGTGTTCATGATTGGTCAAATCATCGAAGCAAACCTGAAAAAGGATGCTGCGATAGTTGATGAAGTCCTGACAGTCGCTCAAAACTTACGCGATGGCTGGACCCAATTGAAAGATCAGCAAGCCCAACTGCGCCAGCAGAAGTACCAAACTTCTGCTGATGACGAGATCGTTAGACAGCGCAAGATTCGGCTGCACGGATGAGGTCTTTGACATGCTAATGGAGGCACCCAGGAGAGGTGCCTGACCGAATCGCAGCTTGCCCACCAATCGGGTGCTCGCCTGCCGATGCCACAACCGAAATCTTTTCGGGAAGCATCCCTACCGACTACTGACCCAGAATATCTCAAGTACAAATAGCGGTATCCCCGAGTGCTGTCTCTGAGTACTGTTTTATGTGTAATTGAATTGAATCAGTGCCGTCCTGAGAAATACGCACCAGACTTTCAGCTAAATTCATTCTGAAGTTCTGTCTGTTGTCCTATTCTGAACAAGAGAATCAGAAGAGAAATTACCACAAGACTATGTGCGTTTTTTCTGTCTAAAGATGGACGTAGAATCTTGATCTGGAACCAGTGAGTTAGAGTAGTTCAAGTTATACTAAGAGCCTAACTACCCACCAAGCAAGGTTTTATGGAAAGAGCTTTGTTGTGGAACAGTAGAGCTAAAATTTTCCTAAAAATATATTTTATCAGATTTATTTGGGAAAATTTGTTGATTGTTGTCTTATGATTTCTTCCGCGAGATAGCGTCAAAATTTGGCAAAGATAGCGCTAGATACACTACCGACTTAGATTGATAGAGC
>PBZZ01000015.1 GCA_002730365.1 Deltaproteobacteria bacterium | reverse complement strand
CCTATTTCATGGTTCGTTTCCGACGAAAAGAAGGTGTGCGAGCCGCTTACATCTCAGGTGATCCACATTCTCAAAAGAAATGGACCCACTATCCACACTACTCCGTGATCGCACTTGATGTAGTTATTATCGTTTTCACGGTGATGGTTTGGGTGGATGTGAAGCAAACCTTGCCTCAGGCAGAGGACAAGATTCGAGTAGTGGGGCAGCAATGGAGTTGGTTCTTCATCCACTCAGGCCCTGATGGTAAGCTGGATACAGAAGATGATATTTCTACCGTCAATGATCTGCATGTGAAGAAAGACACAGTCTATCACTTTGAACTAGAATCTCGTGATGTTCTGCATAATTTCTCTGTTCCGGCCTTTCGACTACGGCAGGACACGATCCCTGGCCGTACGATCACTGGCTGGTTTGAGCCCAATAAGACGGGTGTGTATGACATTCAATGTGCAGAAATTTGTGGATATGGCCACGGAATTATGGGTGCAACAATCGTAGTTCATGAGGATCAGCAATCCTACGACACCGCTATGGAGTCGATCCGCAACCGAACTTATGAAAGTGATTATCAAAAACGACTTCAGCAGATGACAGTCAGCACGGCATCAAATAGCGAATCCTTTACAGACAAGCTGCTTAGCAGCTTCTAAACCAAGAAGTGTTTTAGGAGAAAGTATGGGACAGACAACGGTCACCCATGATAGTCATGCTGCTCACGGACATGACCATCATGAACAAAGCTTCATAATGAAGTACTTCTTCTCCACTGATCACAAGATCATTGGGTTGCAGTACATGTTTACGGGAATGTTCATGGCAATTGTTGGAGGGTATTTCGCTTACGCCTTCCGTATGCAGTTGGCCTTCCCAGGCATGGAAGTCCCACTCTATGGCACGGTCGGACCGGGAGAATACAACATGCTGATCACCAACCATGGTTCAATCATGATTTTCTGGGTGGCGATGCCTGTGCTCATCGCTGCTTTTGGAAATATCCTGATTCCGCTGATGATTGGTTGCGATGACATGGTCTTTCCTAGATTGAACCGCTTATCTTACCAAATCTTCCTGTTGAGCGTGGTGGTTCTGTTTATGTCTTTCTTTGTGCAAGGCGGAGGATTTGGTGGAGCCTGGACCTCTTATCCTCCTCTCTCCGCAGTAGCTGAATATAATCTCACTGATTGGGGAGCTTCACTTTGGTTGATTGCTGTTGCCCTTGAATTTGTTGCCTTCCTGATTGGTGGTATTAACTTTGTTACTACCGCGATGAATGCACGCGCGCCGGGAATGCGCATGACTGACATTCCTATGGTAGTCTGGATGATCGTATTAGCTTCGATCATGTTTATGGCTTCAGTTGGTCCATTGATAGCTGGATCAATCATGCTTCTAATGGATCAGCGAATTGGTACAACCTTCTTCGTTCCTTCTGGGGGTGGCGATCCAATACTTTGGCAGCACCTGTTCTGGTTCTTTGGTCATCCAGAGGTGTATGTGGTCTTACTTCCAGCACTGGGTATCGTTGCCGAGATCATGACAACTTTCGCTCGCAAGAAACTTTTTGGCTACAAGACGATCCTTTACACTACCTTTGCGACAGGTGGATTGGCATTTGTGGTTTGGGCTCACCACCAGTTTATTGCTGGGATTGACCCTCGTATGGCAAACATATTCCTTGTTACAACCCTGCTGATTTCAATTCCTATCGCCGAAATTTTATTCAGTTACATAGCTACGCTTTATGGAGGGTCAATTGAATTCCGAACTCCGATGCTCTGGGCCTTAGGCTTTTTGATCACCTTTCTACTGGGTGGTGTCACAGGAATCTACCTTGGCTCTAGTGCCTTGGACATCTATTTCCATGACAGCTACTTCGTAATCGCCCACTTCCACTATACCTTTTTCCCCATTGCGATCATCGGTATGTTTGCTGCGATATACTATTGGTATCCCAAGATGTTCGGCAAAATGATGGATGAAACGTTAGGTAAGATCCATTTCTGGGGCACGATTATTCCGTTCAATGGTATATTCTTACCTCTATTCCTGGTTGGAATGGCTGGACAGCACCGACGAATTTATAATTTTCAGCACTTTCCAGATCTGGCGACAGCTGATCTGCAAGGAATCCGTGTCTTTGCAACGGTCTCCATGGTGACAATGCTGTTGTTCCAATTTGTTTTTGCATACAATTTCTTCGTCAGCATGTTTAAAGGAGAGAAGGCTCCAGCAAATCCTTGGAAATCTAACACACTAGAGTGGACAGTTCCATCGCCTCCTCCCCACGGGAACTTTGTCGAACTACCAACGGTGTACCGTGGGCCCTACGAGTACAGTGTACCCGGCAACAAGGAAGATTATTGGCCTCAAAATATGCCTGACCGCAACTAAATTGAATAGGAAAATTTACTTTCTTCCCCGAATGACTCTCTGAAGGATCATTATGTCTACGCAAGGACCTATAGCGACCAACCGCTCAGCAACCGGAATACCAACCGGGCGACTCGCTGTATGGTGGCTACTAGCATCAGAGATCTTTATTTTCGGGGGTTTGATCGCTTGCTACATCCTGTACCGCCTTAACAATCCTTGGTGGAGTGGAGAAGCTGTCTTCACGAAGGTTCCGGCGGGCGCTTTCAATACGTTCGTTCTACTGACTTCCAGCCTGTTCATAGTACTGGCTCACGATGCAGCTGAAAAGAAAGATGTCAATAGAGCCTTTAAATTTATATGGTATACAATTGGTGGAGGCCTTGTCTTCTTACTAGTCAAGTACTACGAATACTCTTCAAAACTCCTTACCGACGATCCAGAACTTCTGAAGACACCGTTAACCAATACCTACTGGTCTTTCTATTATACAGCAACAGGAATGCACGCCCTCCATGTCATTGGAGGAATGGTCATCATGGCCTTGATTTCCTTCGATTTAAAGAAAGGTCACAACTTCCATAGGGTTGAACTGATTGGGCTATATTGGCATTTTGTCGATATTGTCTGGATTTTCCTTTTCCCACTCCTCTACATAGCAAAGTAAATATGGCTGGCGCACACGCACACCCGAGTTATGTGAAGATTTGGTTTCTTCTATTGATACTTTTGGTGGTTAGCATTGTGGGGCCGGAACTGGGAATCCCCTGGCTGACACTGGTTACTGCTTTTGGAATTGCGCTCGTAAAGACCTATTACGTTGCAGCTTACTTCATGCACCTGAACTTCGAGAAAAAATACGTCTGGTTCCTACTGCTAATCTCTACTGTTTTACTCGGAGTATTCTTTTTTGGAGTCGCCGGTGATGTGATGAAGACTGATGGTCAGAACTGGCAAGACTGCATCTCTAACAATACCTGTACTGAACAACAAAGATACGTCGATGGTCAACTTCGGTAACTCATGATTTTACTNGTAGCCCCTGANATTCCAGCAAATTCGAATGCTGANCGTNGACAGCTAGTTTCAAGCAGTATCTTCGCAACTGTNATTNTGATCATGACAGAAGTGATGTTCTTTGCNGCANTGATCAGNGCNTANATGATCATTCGCTCTGGNGCTGAAGAGTGGCCTCCATGGGGCCAGCCTCGGCTTCCAGTGTTTGCAACNGCACTAAACTCCNTGACTCTCTTNGCGAGNGCCTTCTGNCTGCATCGNTCTGTAAANGNNTTCTCTTCNCAAGCCTCACAGTCTAAGCANTTGCTNGCTCTGNCGATTGCTCTNGGGANAGTCTTTGTCAGTGTGCAGGGATACGAGTGGGTCCANCTGATTAGTTTTGGGCTGACTATCACTTCCAGTACCTATGGAGGTGTCTTCTATCTGATCATTGGAGCTCACGGGTTGCACGTGATTGGGGGACTACTCGCTTTGCTTGTTTGTTTGAGAAGGCTCAACTCCACCTCCCAGCAACTGACAATTGACAACCTCCGCGCAGCCCAAATTTTTTGGTATTTTGTGGTTGGAGTTTGGCCAATTTTATATACACTTGTCTACTTGCTTTGAGGATTGTGAAAGCCGTTTCTGCTATTGTGATTACTGGCCTGGCCAGTTTATTCTTGCATTTTGATGTACAAGCCTGTGCGGTTTGTTTCTCTTCCTCAGAGAATACGAGAGCCGCATTTTACCTGACGACAGCTTTCTTAACGTTACTACCAGTAGCCATGCTGATTGGCGGCTTCTTCTGGGTACGAAAGCTGCAGCAGAAGCACGATGCGGTCGATCAAAGTTAAGCTTCATTCCGTCAGGACGAGTACATGTTGTCTCCTCGCCATCTTTCGGCAATCCCTGCAATTTTGTTCTTCATTTCAATAACCAGCTTAGCACTCGCTCTCCCTCGCAATCTTCTCCTTTCCGAAAATCCAGACCTTACATTTTTACTTGTTGATAAAAAAGACTGCCAAGTTGCAGTCTATCGAGGCCATTCAAAGTGGGAGATGATTGCTGCATATCCGTGTACGACGGGAAAAGTGCCAGGTGACAAGTTCAAAGAAGGAGATCTGAAGACACCAACGGGAATTTACTGGTTTACAGACGTTTGGTCAGAGAAAGATTTGATAGGAATGTACGGTGCTAAGGAGGCAAAGCCGTATGGCGCAGGAGCATTCCCGCTAAACTATCCGAACTTGATGGATCGCCTTTTCCATAATAAGACTGGCTACGGAATTTGGTTGCATGGAACAGAGGGTGATCAGCCTATTCCAACAGAGGGATGTGTTTCGGTCAGTAATGAAAATTTTTTAGAGATTGCGCAGTATATACAACTGCCAAACACTCTGATCCTGATTGATGAATCAGTAGAAAAACTGGAGAGACATCAGCATCTAGCAGAGGTAGAGAAGCTGAGAAATTTTATTGTCACTTGGATAGATGCTTGGGAAAATCCAAATGTGGATGACTATATAAATTACTATTCAAGTAAGTTTACAAACGAAAATTTCGATAAGAAGAGATGGCTGCACTACAAGAAGAGAATTAATCTGCGAAATAAAAGTCGGGAAATACAAGCTTCAAATCTAACCTTTCTATACAGCAAGGGTACGTACTTCGTTCATTTTCTCCAAAAATATAGTTCTTCAGATTTTAGTGATTTAGGCTGGAAAACGCTGTATTTGGAGTTTCAAGAAGACGTACAGGATTTTCGAATTGTTAGCGAAAATTGGGTACCTTATGAAAATCTAGCTGTTATTCAAAAAACAGCAGACGCTTCCAGTTCTGAAACTGATGAAATTTAAGCTTCCCCTTCATTCAGCCCTCACTATCTGCGTTCCAATCCCTTGATCAGTAAATAGTTCAGCAATCACAGAGTGTGGATCTGTTCCGTTAATGATGTGAGCTGAACGAACGTTGGCTTTAACGCAATCCAGCGCGGCCTGAATTTTAGGGACCATCCCACCTGAAATCACCTTGTTGGCGATCAAGTTTTCTGCAGTAGCCGTGTCCAGATAGGAAATCAACTCTTTTCCATCCGATAATACCCCATCAACATCAGTTATGAAAATCACCTTACGTGCTTCTAACGCAACTGCAATAGCAGCCGCGACAGTATCAGCATTGATGTTGTAGGTTTCACCACTACTCCCCATCCCTATTGGCGAGACAACTGGAATGAACTGCTCTCGCATCAGCAGGTGCAGAAGTTCGGGATTGATCTGTCTGATGGTGCCTACATAGCCAAGATCGATACCACTTGCGTGCTTTTTCTTGTCAGCTTGAATCAAATTTCCATCCTTTCCACTAAGTCCTACTGCCTTTCCCCCAAAAGTCTGTAAATGAGCGATAATCTCTTTATTGAGGTTTCCTGAGAGCACCATTTCAGCAACCTTCAAATTTTCTGCGGTAGTTACTCTCAATCCATCAACGAAATTCACTTCCTGGCCTAGACTCTGGATCACCTTAGATACTTCTGGACCGCCACCATGTACAACGACCGGTCGCATTCCTAAGGATTGCAGCAGCACAATGTCTTGGGCAAAGCTGGTTTTCAGGGCTTCCTCGATCATTGCGGCTCCTCCGTACTTGATGACGATGATCTGGTTACGGAAGCGCTGAATGTAAGATAGAGCCTCAATCAGTAGATCTTTCTTGTCCTGATGGCTGATTTTCATTTGGGATTTCGAATGAGACAGAAAAGGAAGGACTATGGGTATGTTACTCAAATATCTGGTCGGACGGGTACCTTTAACTTTTGATTAAGTCGTAATGGTTCGTTTCCTTCAAGATCATTAAGAACCAAGAGTTGCTCAACAGAAGTCCGGTGTTCTCTAGCAATATCCCAGAGGGTATCACCCATACGCACTTGGATAATTCTGTGGGTTGCCTTGTTGTTCTGTGTGATCTCTCTGAATACAGTGAGTTGTTGTCCTGCAAGTAGCGAATCAGAACTTTTCAGATTGTTCCATTCCATCAATTTACTGACGGTTACATTGTAGCGCTCAGCCAGTTCAGAGAGGGTTGCTCCTTTGGGAACCCTGATTCTTACCTGTTTTTCCTGAACCAGTTGCTGAGAGGTTGGTTCGGGTGGTGGAGCAATGATTAAAGCTTGGTTCGCCTGCAAAGCATTAGGAGCAGCAAGATTATTCCAAGCCATCAATTCCTTAACAGAAACATCATAGCGTTGTGCTAGGTTGGATAGTGTCGCTCCTTTGTGAACTTGAATCGTTTTTGGGCGAGCATAAATTTTCAGTGATTGACCGGCTTGAAGATCCATTGGTGAGCGTAAGCGATTGATCGTCATTAGCTCTTTGATGTCTGTGTGGTATCGCTCAGCCAGTTCAGAGAGGGTTGCTCCTTTGGGAACCCGGATGACAAACTGCGTCCCACGGATGCGCTCTTCCAAGTTTTGATTTTTTTCTCGAACGTCTTCCAAGACCTTACGATTGACAACATACATCTTGAGGCGTTGTCCAACTTGCAGAAGCTGGTTTTTAGGGATTCGGTTCCAGCGCAGTAGTCTTGTGATGGTTGTGTTGTACTTGCGTGAAATTGTCGATAGATTCTCACCTCGCTGTACGCGTACATATTTCAAATCGCCATGGCGCTCAAGAGTTTGTAGGTTCTCTGGAGTATCTTGCAGCATGCTATTGTAGTGCTGGAGCCAGTGGGAAGAAGGCTCACCATATTGGCGCAGAGATTGCCATAGTGCAGGCTGATATTTCTGTGGAAGGTAGATCGTGTAATGTTTCTGATCAATGGGCGGCATCTCCCGGAGATATGCTGTATTGTAGGTGAGTAATTCCTCTAGCGGCATTCCTGCACGCTGAGCGACTTCTTGGAAGGAGAAGTCGACAGGTACTTGGAACTGTGACTGCTCCATTGGAGGATCTAGTTCAACACCAGTGATTCCGAAATAATCTAAGTTTTTGTAGATGATTGCGGTGGCCATGATTGCTGGAACGTAGCTCCGCGTTTCTCGTGGTAAAGATAGCGACCAGAAGTCAGTGGGTTTTTTTCTCTGCTTGGCTCGTTCCATCGCCCGCTGAACTCTTCCTTCACCAGCGTTATAGGCTGCCAGAACAAGCTCCCAATCACCGAAAATTCCGTAAAGATATTTGAAATGCTGTGCAGCAGCGCGTGTCGCTTTGAGAGGATCTCTACGTTGATCGATCCAAGGATCTACCCTAAGCTGATATTGCTGTGCTGTGGTTGACATGAACTGCCAGAGTCCGACGGCTTGCTTGACTGAGACAGAGCGTTCGTTGAAGTTGCTTTCCACTGCAACAACAAACACCAAATCCTGTGGAAGGCCCCAAGCTCGCAGTTCTCTGCGGAACATATCCATGTATCGGCCAGAACGAGCAAGTCCGCGGTTAAGAATGGAATGCTTACGCTCAGTGTAGTAGCGTAGCATCTGTTGCACTCGCTTATTGAGCTTGATAGGAATGTCGTAGTATCTTTGATCTGCAATCGTCTGAAGCGAAGGTTTTCCTTTGCTAATCTGGTTCGAAGATTCCCCGAAACTGGGTAGCGGAGAACCCCAGCAAAAGATTGCCAACAGAATTAGGAATTGCAGTGAGCGAAGCGTCATTATCTCTTTGAAGAGAGTATTTTTGTGAAGCGATTAACCAAAAAATCATTCCTATATATCTGATTTCTTGCAAGATAAATGGCACAAAAGAGAAAAGAGTTTTTCAATATAATTCAGCTTGTAGAACAAAGTTTTTCTTGCAAAAAAGAGATTTATTAGTTCAATTTAACCAAATTTGAGTCCACTGGTACTGAGTAAAAGAGGCCACATTGAATTCCTATACATTCCGACGTCAAAACTATTTTGTTTTTCAAGTTGACCGTGATCCCGTTAAACCTTCGGTTCATTTCTTATGGGGTAAATTTGACTTTAGAGCGATCTTAGAACGCACTGAGGAGTCGAAAGCAATGGTTCAGCCGGATCGTGGGTTCAGGGATGAGAGTGGCCAATGCTTCGTGCTGCAAAGCTTGCAGAACTTGTATCGCACAGAATGGTATGAGTTTGTCCGTCCAACAGCCCACGGCCTACAACTCGAAGAGACACTCTGGCAAAATAATGGTAAGTCTCATTATGTGGAATATCCTCAGGATCTGCAGGATATTGCATGCTCTATCTGTGCCGCAGAAATAGGTCTAAGCCTCTTACAGTCTGTTGAACTAGCCTAATACTTCACCAATTTGACTACTTCATGAAATCGACTTTGCCTCAACGTAAGGTGCACATAGCAACCTTTGGTTGTCAGATGAACGAGTACGATAGCAACAAGATGCTTGAAATCTTGAATCAGGAAAATTACCAGTACACAGATGAGGCTAGAGAAGCTGACTTGATTCTGCTGAATACCTGCTCTGTTCGAGACAAGGCAGAACAAAAAGTTTATAGCTTGCTAGGCAGGCTGCGGAAACTGAAGCAGACTAATCCTAAGCTGAAAATTGGAGTTGGTGGGTGTGTTGCCCAACAGGAAGGTCAGCAAATCCTTGCAAGAGAACGCAGTGTTGATTTGGTCTTTGGTACGGATAATCTATTCGAACTCCCTGAACTTTTAGCAGAAGTTGCTCAGGGAGAGCGTATCGTAAGGACGAATCGTATAGCTCCTCGTCAAAAAGTCAGAAATTTTATCCCAGAGGAAGTTTCTTTATCAAAAGGAGCTAACCTGAAGGCTCATCTTGCGATCACCAAAGGATGTAATAATTTTTGTTCTTTTTGTATTGTCCCTGTGACACGGGGTTTAGAAGTGAGTCGGGAACCAGCAAATATTTTGCAGGAAGCCAGAAACCTGGTTGCCCAAGGGGTTCGTGAAATTTGTTTACTTGGGCAGAACGTCAATTCCTACAAGGCAGATGGTGTCAATTTTGTCGAATTGCTAAGACGAATGGACAAGATCGAAGGATTGCAACGCATAAGATTTACATCACCACATCCTAAAGATTTTCGGGAAGAACTTGCGGAAGGATTTGCTGAGTTACCAAGTCTATGTGAACAACTCCACTTACCTCTTCAGTCAGGTTCAGATCGTGTGCTGCGTCGAATGCGTCGCTGGTATACCTTGGAAAAATATCTCGAAAAAGTAGCCTTGTATCGCCGTTACGTACCACAGGGAACGTTATCAACCGATATGATTGTTGGCTTTCCTGGTGAAACAGAAGAAGATTTCGAACAGACTTTGCAAGCAATCCAAACCGTCCATTATGACCAGATCTTTGCATTTAAGTACTCTCCACGGCCAGATACACCTGCAGCGGAATATTCAGGACAGTTGCCAGAAGAGGTCAAGATCGAGAGATTACGCCGACTATTGGAGTTACAGGAACCGATTGTAAAAGCCAAAAATAAGGCTTTGATCGGCAGTTCGCAGGAGGTCTTGGTCGAAGGCCCTTATTTGAAGGATCCAAATCGACTCAACGGAAGGAGTCGAGGTTACCACTCGGTTGCGATTGCAAACTGTGTCGCTGAACCAGGAAAATTAGTACCAGTTCGGATCACTGGAGCCAAAACCTACCTGCTGGAAGCAGAACCACTGTCAAAATGATCAATCAACTTCAGATCACTAGTCGAATAGATCTCGTTTGTCCAATCTGCCACGTCGAGGGGGAGTGTGAAGCACATTGCGTAGAAGCCTGGCAACAAGGAAATCGCCGAGATCATCTGCGAAACCTGCTGACGCCCTATCCGAATATTGCGCCGCAGTTGCTTCAAACTCTTTTAAATAGTCATGCAACGCCAGAACAGGCTTTTGGTGACTGCACACTGATTGCTTGGAACGATGAGGTGCCAGCGACCTTTCTTCCGCTTTTCGATGGTACAGCGATGATCCACACGCAAGAGCCGCTACAATGGTTTGCTCTTTTCCATCGTGAGGGGCCTAATCTGCTGGATCTTTACACCAAACGCATACTGGGGCAATTGATACGCAGCTACAAGATGCGTGAGATGATCCAGACGCTGCGTGAAGAAGAAGTCCAGATGGTAGTTCCTCGTACAGCCGCGAAGTGTACCAAGCCCACACAGCCGCTACTGGACCAAGCCCCTGAAATTCTGATTTCACAAGGTGGTGTGGCCGCAGATTCTTTTGCTTATCAGGAAGAAGAATGGGCTATTGATTTGATTCGTAGTCTAACCTAAAGATCTTCGATAGAAAAAGGCGGTAAAATATTTGTTTGGTATTTGCACGTCTTCTGTCATAAATTGAAAGCGAAAAAGAGAGATAGGATTATGAAACCATGGATTGTATGGATGTGCTTTGGGTTGCTCTATCTTGGAGTACAGGAAGCCGAAGCGAGAAGAATTACTGGTGGAAAGCCAATGGCGCCGCGAAGCCCAAGCATTAATTATGAACAACTTCAGCAGCATCGAACACAGTCTCGTGCTGGTTATCAAAGTGGTTACTATGATCAAGCATACCAAGCTGAGGTTCGTAGAGGGCGTTCGGTGAACAGCATGGTGGAAAGCAATACGGGAAGTCCGCCGATTTATCCGCTTAATTACGGTGCACTCCGACGCTCTGTGTTGGAAGATGATGATACTCAACGACGGAACTTCAATCCATTTAGAGTGAAGCCAGAATACGGGACACGTCCATCTAGTCGTCCACGCCCACGTTATCCTACCGAAGGTGTCAAATCACCGATCAAACTATTCTGATAGTTCCTCACATTCCCAAAAAGTGTTGGCCATGCAGGCCAACATAAACTAATCGCAAATCAAAAGAGATTTAAAAATGTCCAGTCGTCTGTCTCAGCTACAGAAGTTGATTCAGGAATCTGAATTAGATGGCTATTTAGTACCAACGACAGATGAGCACCTCAACGAGTACGTGCCTCTACACCACCGTCGTTTGGAAGCATTGAGTGGATTCAACGGATCTGCTGGCATCGCGATTGTTCTGCGGGAAGGACGATCGCAACTTTTTGTGGATTCTCGCTACCACATTCAAGCAGATGCACAAAGCGGAGAGTATTTTGAAATCCGAAAGCTAGGGCTTGCCGGAGTTCCAGACGTCGTGGCATGGCTCTTAGGACAATCGACTGGGTGTCGTTTCGGAGTAGATCCATTCACAGTCAGCCCAAGGAGTTGGCGACGTTGGTCACAGGCGTTGCTGAGTTGTCAGTCGGAGTTGATACCAGTTCTTGGTAACTTGGTTGATCAGACCGGATCAATTGCGATGCCTGAATGTATGGAGCCTAATTTGTTACCGCTTTCTTGGACGGGTCGTTCCACCTCAGAAAAGTTGATAGAATTGCGTAACCAATTGGATAAGCATCAAGCTACGCATTTATTGTTGACCCAGCTAGATGAGATTGCCTGGTTGACTAATTTGCGTGGAAAAGATGTTCCTTGTAATCCGGTCTTCGAATCCTATGCACTGATTTCCAAGACAGAAGCAATCTGCTTTTGTCATTTTCCTACTAGTGCAGAACTAAAATCACTAACGGATTGGACGTTCCATCCATATGAAGACTACGCTCCCACCTTGAGGCATTTAGCAGCAGATGATTCTGCGTGTGTTTGGTTGGATCCACAGGGTGTTACAATGGGCACCTTGCTGCTATTACAAGATCAATCTGCTCAGGTATTAGAAGCAGAAAGTCCAGTGATCATGCCACGTGCTTTGAAGAATGAAGTCGAATTGCAGCGCATTCGCTACGCTCACCGACAGGCAGCAGTTGGAAAAATTCAGAGTCTTGCTAGATTGAAGCGAGCTGAGCGGAGTAGTGAAAAGGTAAGTGAGCAACAATATGCTGGATGGCTACGTAGCTACTACGAGAGACGACCAGATTTTGCAGATTTGAGCTTTGAAACAATTGCTGGAGCTGGCGCCAACGCAGCGATTGTTCATTACAGCAATCCGAGTGCAGAGAAAATTCTTACAGATGGTGAATTCCTATTG
This sequence comes from Deltaproteobacteria bacterium, assembly GCA_002730365.1. The sequence continues at coordinate 1,045 of PBZZ01000015.1, read as the reverse complement.
GTCGATTCTGGGATTCAGTGTGGGGGAGGAACAACCGATGCGACGCGTACGATGATCTGGGGAGAGCCTGATGCTGAGCAGCAGCGATGCTATACGAGGGTGTTGCAAGCACATATTCGACTTGCTCACCAGGTTTTTCCTGAGGGTACGAATGGTGCGGTGCTGGATGGTGTGACTCGATCTTTGTTATGGAATGAAGGACTTGATTTTGGCCATGGAACGGGTCACGGCGTAGGAGCCTTCCTTGGGGTGCATGAAGGGCCACAACGCATATCAGCCTTCGCTGGAGATGTCGGTTTTCGGTCTGGAATGATCATTTCCAACGAGCCCGGGTACTATCGCACGGATTGGGGAGGAATTCGCTTGGAAAATCTCTACGTTGTGCAACCGGCCGCCCAGCATCCTAGGCATCCAGATGGTAAAGAGTGGCTTTGCTTTGACACCCTGACTCTGATCCCCTTTGAGCGCAAGCTAGTTTGTGAAGAACTCCTTACGGAAGACGAATGGAAGTGGCTGCAGCACTATCACAAGCGAGTTTGGGAAGAGATTTCACCACTCCTCAATGAAGACGGAGAGAAAGAGTATCTCTGGCAAGCTTGTGACTGGTCGCAGCGGTTGCAGGCGGCTGCTTAGGAAGATTGGTGAAAAATCTCCTGCAAGAATTCCCTTAGAAGACTGATTTGTTCGGAAGTGTTCAGATAGGGCGCATGCCCGCAGTTGGGGAGGTTGAATAACCTTCCCATTGGCCCCCAAGTCGTCATTTGTTCTGCAACACTGGGAGTCAATATATCGGAAAATTCACCTCGAAAAACCATCACCGAACAACAGATCTGCTCATAGATCTCCCACAGACCTCTTCTTTGGGATGCTTGGGCAAAGGGTTCTGATAAACGTACATCGTAGTGAACGGTCCATCTACCATCATCTTTTCTCCTAGCTGAGGAAATTGCTAACTCCTGCCATTCCTGATCACTAAGCCACCCAAAAGGCTGGTAGACCTGCTGAAAGTACTGCTTCAGTTCCTGAAAATTGTTGAAAGTTGGGG
>PBZZ01000014.1 GCA_002730365.1 Deltaproteobacteria bacterium | reverse complement strand
AACATCGCTCTGCCAAAACAATAATAGACCTTTACGGAGGGAATCTGATTCTTGTTTGATGGTAAGTTTATTTCGAAGGGGCAGATGGTATGGAAGGAGGTGCCAGTTATTTTCTGCTAGTAATGCTGCGAGTGCTGAGCGATTCACAGAGTCACTTTTTAGGATTGGCTTTAGGAGTGAAATTTAAACAGGGTTGACCAGAAACCTGTAAAACATACTGAGAAGGTTCCAGTCGTGTTTTGAATCCTAGCTTATGACAACCATACGGCGCGTTTGAATCCCAGGTGATGTGATAAAACTGGCACTGTCGACAGGATTTAGGAGGATTGGGTTTAGACATTTTTCAAGGCGAGTTTGTTCTGTAAACAGATTTAGGATGCTCGAAAAAGAATGAAAAATAAGGAAACACTAATGCAGAAAAACTTCAATTTTTTGATGATTTTTTGGAAAAGCAAATTTTTGTCCCTGTCTCATTTCCGAAAGTAACCGATAATTATTTTCTACAGGTTTGTAGTGACTTAGTGAGGAGTCTGACCCAAAAGCCTAATCTTCAATTTCAATCACCCTTGTTCGGGGTTGTCGAGAATCTCAGCTACTTCTTGGTGCATCTCTGGCAGGATGTCATTGTGTAGAAAAGTTCTACTCACGATTTCTTTGAAAACGGGACCTGCGACTTTACCACCGTAGGGGGAGCTTCGTGGATGTTCAATCACAACTAGCACGGTGAGTAGTGGCTGTTCAGCTGGGACATAGCCATTGAAGAAAGCAATATGCTTTCGGTTTGAGTATCTACCTGTTTTTTCATCGAAAACTTGAGAGGTCCCAGTCTTTCCAGCAACGTTGTAACCTGGGATCGCTGCTTCTACAGCAGTACCGCCTTCCTGGGTTACGCTAATCATCATCTTCCTTAAGATCTGGGCAGTTTCGGCAGAAATCAACTGCTTTGGATCATGAGCTCCAAATTTCTTTAAGACTTTTCCTTCCTCATCAAGGGTCTCCAGAATGATTTCCCCTTCCTTGCTAAAAGCATGGTCTACAATGTAAGGATGAAGCCATTTCCCATCGGCAGCAACTACGTTCAGTGCGCTGATCAACTGGAGTGGAGAAACTAAGATGCCATGGCCAAAGGAGATGGAAGCATGATCAACTCGAGTCCAGCGTTGTAGTGGCAACACCCGTCCAAGAGCCTCTCCAGAAAGTCCAGATTCCGGTCGTGATCCAAATCCAAATCGACGAATATATTCGTAGAATTTCTCTGGGCTTAGCAAAGTACCAATTTTGATGGCACAGATGTTCGAAGATTTCTGAATGATCTGTTCGATATTCAGATTTTCATGAGATGAGGTGTCGTGGAAATCTTCCCCAGCAAACCGAAAAGCGCCATTTTCACAGAAAAATTCTTGCTCCGGTGTAATCAGCTTCTCTTCCAGAGCAGCAGCAATGGTTAGAATTTTAAACGTAGAACCAGGCTCATAACCAACGGTGACAGCACGATTCAGAAAAGTTGATCTGTCGAAGTCTCTGTATCGATTTGGATCGAATTGGGGATAGGTCGCCATTGAAAGCACTGCTCCTGTCTGGGATTGCATGACGATGGCTACTCCGCGGTCAGCCCGGGAAGTTTCGACCCCACGTTTCAGCGCAGCTTCGGTGTAATGTTGAATGGTGTTGTCAAGTGTCAGTTGAATCGATTGCCTCTGAGCTTTCAGATCGTGAGGCAAGGTGTGTGGAATTACTCTTCGAGTTCCATCTCTCTCAACGACAACTTCTTCAGGCTCTCCGGCCATCAAGTCCTGATACTGGTACTCTAACCCCTCCAATCCTTGTGAATCGACCCCTGTAAAACCTAACAAAGCACCAGCCATCTCACCATTCGGATAGACCCTTCTGTGCTCTTCAACAAAATCTAACCCTTCAAAGTCCATTGCCTTAATCTTTTGGGCAACCTCAGGGGGGAGTTGGCGCTTTAGCCAGACGAAAGAGCGCTTTGTTCTGAGTGTTTTGAGAAGTTTGTCCCGACTAATATCAAGAAGTGGCGCAATTCGGGTTGCAACTGTGTAAGGAGATTCAATATTTTGTGGTCTTGCGTAGAGGGATTGTACTGGGACTGAAACAGCGAGGCGTCGACCCTGACGATCTGTAATTGTTCCCCTTCTAGGTTCCAGGGTGATCCTACTCTGTTGTTGGTGACGGGCCCGTTCTGAGAAGTACTCAGCTTGCAAAATCTGCAAGTAGAACATGCGACCCAATAAAACTACCAAACAACTGGCAATCACTACAACAACCGAAAGAACTCGGATATTGAAAGTGTATTGTGAAAATTTTGGATTATGGGTGCGAGACTTCATTGGAAAAGAGAGTTTCGCTTTGGTTAAGTTGGGTGGGATTGGGAAGCCGCATCTGCATTTGATTGATGGCTACTGTCTCGAGGCGTTGGGGTCTACTCAAATAATCGGCTTCTACTCTCAGCATCTCTAGTCGAACGATCATCTGCTGATGATCTTTTTCAAGACGCTGAACTTCATAACTTTTTTCCAGAAAGTTCATCCACTGCCAGAGATAAACTAGACAGCCGAAAGTAAGTAGGATTGCCAGCAAGACCATGGTGCGAAAAGAACGGAGGGTCCCCTTTAGCAGAAGAGCTGGGTCATGCCAGAGGAGTTGTGTTTTGAGAATTAGAGATTTGCGGAGCAGAATCTTCATGTCCGGGTGAATTCGTCTTTTGATGGAAGCTGGCTGAATTGTAATCTCCGGACCTCCCTCCGGTCTTGTGAATTAAGTTTACTGATTCAATGACCATGCCTTTGGTTACAGACTTACACATGTCGTACAGGGTCAGTGCAGCGACGCTCGCAGCCGTCAGCGCTTCCATCTCAACACCTGTTTTTCCGGTTGTCCTAACGGTTGCTGTAAGCACTGCAAGTCCATCAGCCAATTCAGTTTCGATCTCAACACTTGATAAGGGCAAAGGGTGGCACATTGGAATAATTTCTGATGTTTTTTTAGCACCTTGAATACCTGCAATGATAGCAGTCTGAAAAACCGGTCCCTTGGATGTATTCCCTTCCTCTTTCAATAATTCAAACAATTCCTCACCCAGGCGGACTACAGCTTGAGCGACAGCCTTGCGCTCAGTGATCGCTTTGTGTGAAACATCAACCATTCGAGGATGCTCTCGGTTATCCAGATGAGTGAAGTCAGCACTCATGACGTAGTTCCTCTGTTAGGGGTGTCCAAATATGATGTAGTAACACTTCTGAAGGGCGAAAGTCTGCCTTGTATTGCATTTTTCTCGAGTCAGGTACCCAATACCCTAGATAGTGCCATTGTCGTTTGCAATGCTGGGCATATTCAATTTCATGCAGCAAAGAAAAAATTCCTAGGCGTCTATGCTGAGCGTTAGGATCAAAGGCAAAGTAAACAGCGCTGGTGGAGTCTTCGAGCCGATCAATCCAACTAACCCCAAGGAGCTTATCTTCCAACCAGAATAGGATCATTTCTGAGGGAACTGGACTATCAATCAGAAACTCAACGAACTCTTCTCTTGATGTCGGATTTCCACGTTGATGCCAATGTTCCTGATAGCGTCGGTATAATTCAAAGACATCTTCACGGAAAACAACGGGTACGTGTTCAATTCGCAAATCTTGGTTCTTTCGCTGTGTTCGCTTTTGGGAGCGGCTGGGCTGGAAGGAGGGAACATTTACTCGCAGCGGGATGCAAAGACGGCAATTCTCACATGCTGGGTGGTAGATGGAAGTTCCACTTCTACGGAATCCCTTGCCCAACAGCGTTTCGTATGTTTCAATCGGAATTTGGTCAGCATAAAAAGTGAGATTGTCCCACTGGCCGACGGCTCTGTAAGGGCAGGGACCATTATGAGTGTGATAGACCGTCCAAGAACTCGGGAGAAACTCTTCCATCAATACTGCTCAAATCATTCTGGCAGGCCTGTGGCAATGACCGTTACAGAAACTTGATCTTCAGGCGTATCTGTCAAAGTTGCTCCCCAGATGAGATTCACATCATCATCAGCTAAATCCTCGAGTTGATTCATTGCGGCGGTGATCTCCAAAGCTCCCGCATCTTTTGGGGCAACCAGATGAATCAGAACTCCTTTTGCGCCCTGGATATCAGTATCTTGCATCAAAGGGCTATGGATAGCGCTATCAATGGCTCTGAACATTCGATCTTTGCCAACACCTGTGCCCTTGCCAATAACCGCACGACCCATCCCTTCCATTACGGTCTGCATATCAGCAAAATCAACGTTGATATCGCCCACTCCATTCAAAAGATCAGTAATCCCTTGAATCGCATGTACTAGTACTTCGTCTACCATGTGAAAAGCATCTTTGAAACTTGTAGATCGATCTGTGGCTTCCAGTAGGCGTTCATTTGGGATGACCAATAATGTGTCGGTATTTTCTCGTAGCGTTGCCACCCCCTGAAGTGCAGCCCTCATCCGTCGTTTCCCTTCAAAGGAGAAAGGGAGTGTTACTACTCCGACGGTAAGGATTTTTTTTGATTTAGATATCCGGGCAATGACAGGCGCTGATCCTGTGCCTGTTCCGCCTCCCATTCCAGCGACAATAAAAGCCATATCGGCACCATTCAGCATCTGCTCAATTTCAGTAGCACTTTCCTCTGCTGCATGTGCGCCGATTTCCGGACGAGCACCAGCACCCAAGCCTCTTGTTAACTCTCGTCCAAGCTCCATCTTGATGGTAGCGTTTGAGCTGTTGAGTGCTTTTAGATCGGTGTTGCACGCAATGAGTTCAACATGCTGGATGCCCTCATCTGCCATTTTGCTAACAACATTACCACCCCCTCCACCCGCACCGATAATCTTAATTGTGGGAATGAATGCGTCTTGCTGGGGAATGGTAAAAGCTGGACCAGATGCTTCCATGTTATCCTTGTGTCCTAGAGTATAAAATCGTTTGTAAAGGGTTGATTCTGTTCACGGCTAAAATAACTGTCAAACTTACATTTACCTTGTATTTTGGTAGTAATGGTTATTATTTTTGAATGTAATTTCTCCGAAAATGTGACTATATGGATAGAAGAATAAGTAATTCTGACGTAATGAAACAAGATAACCCAAATATTTTTGCAACGTCAGACATGCCCAAGGACTCCGCCTCAATAGCAACCAAAGGGAAGATCTATGACGTTTCAAGAAATGGGACTGTCCGATGCAGTACTTCGCGCATTGGAGGAAGCAGGTTTTTCTGAACCAACTCCAATTCAGGAGCAGGTAATTCCCCTGCAAATTGGACATAACGACGTAATCGGCCAAGCCCAAACCGGAACTGGAAAAACGGCTGCTTTCGGAATTCCTCTGATCGAAAGGCTTTCGCCTCGCCAGCGTGATGATGGCAAGCACACCACAGACGCTCTGATTTTAACCCCTACTCGGGAACTGGCCTCCCAGGTTTCCGAAGAACTCCGCAAGATTGGGCTTTATAAATCGTTATCCGTTGTCACCATTTATGGTGGAGTTTCAATCGAACAACAAGTCCGTACTCTTCGCCGCCGGACCAACATCATTGTTGGCACTCCAGGGCGCGTTCTCGATCATCTTTCCAGAGGAACAATTGATTTAAGTGGAGTTGGTCACTTTATTCTAGATGAAGCCGATGAAATGTTAGACATGGGCTTTATCGAAGATATTCAGTCGATCATGCAGAGCCTTCCTGAGAAAAGACAAATTCTTCTTTTCTCTGCAACAATGTCTCCAGAAATTGATAGGATTGCTGCCAAATACATGAGCCAACCCTCAACTGTCTCAGTTTCGAGTTCCAACATCCTTGTTCCACGAATTTCCCAGTGGCTGTACAAGGTAAAATCCTGGGAACGCTTTGAAGGACTTTGCAGGATTCTAAGTTTTCATCGACCTGAGCTGGCTTTGATTTTTTGCCAGACCAAGCGGGATGTGGATGAACTTTACATACAGTTGCATGAGCGAGGCTATAAAGCTGAAGCGTTACATGGTGACTATAGTCAACATCAACGTGAACAAGTGATGCAAAAATTTCGCAATCACGAACTAGATCTCTTGATTGCTACAGATTTGGCAGCCAGAGGGATTGATTCCAAGTTGGATATGGTAGTCAATTACAACGTTCCAGAGAATCCGGAAACATATGTACACCGTATTGGCCGAACTGGTCGAGCAGGTCGAGAAGGGTTAGCGATCACGTTTGTTTCACAAGAAGACTACCGACAACTCTATGCAATTGAAAAATTGATCAAAATTCGTCTGCAGTATCGGGATTTACCAACGCGTGAGGAACTCAAGTCTCACCGACTGGATTTTCTGCAAATGCGGATCGAAGAAAGTATTCAGGATGCAGAAAGTGCGGATTACGCTGAACTTGCGGCCAAACTACTGGAAATTGGTTCACCAATAGAAATGTTAGCTACAACACTAATGGTTGCCGGCCGCTCTCTGTCACCACAAATCAGTGTTGATCGGCAGCATGAATTGAATTCGGAAAATACCGGTGCAGAGTTCGGAATGGTACGCTTCTTTCTGAGTGGTGGCAGAACGATTGGATTAATGGCTGGTGATGTGGTGAGAACTGTGACTCAACACACAAAGATACCGGGCGCAGAAGTTGGGAAAATCATGCTACAGAACGATTTTTCCTTTGTTGAAGTTCCTGAAACATGGGCAAGGCATTTGCTTGAAAGCTTGCCAAGCTTTCCTTTTCGTGGTACGAGGATCAATTTAAAGCCAGCTCGAGCCCGTGAGAAGGTAACTCGCTTCCGTGACTTCCGTAACAACAATAATCAACGTTCCCGTCGCCCACAACGGCGATACTCTAATGGATAAATGAGGTTCAATGATAGACGAGAAAATTTTCTACCTTTTTCTTTTTCCATGGATGCTTTTCATAGCTTCTATGCCCGCAGCCGTCTTGACCTTCCTATTTAGTGGCCTTGCTGCACAGCTCCTCAACTATTTACCTAACGGAGGGGTTCAGCAAGATAAGGTTAAAAGCTAAAATTCGATATTGCACCTCAGCGAGGAAAAACGTGAATAAATACAGTGCACTGATCTCTGATTTTCTTCACAATTGTGGTGATGCAGACAAGGGTTTTGTAAATGACACAGAGTGGTGGATAGTCAATGGCTCTGTGAAGGTTCAGATTTTTTTGACTTCACTCGAAGAAGACGCAGAGTTAATTGTGGCGGCCAACCTTTTCCGTTATACACGATCAAATCCTAACTTGAACGAATATGTCCTGAAGCTAAATGGTACTTTTAAGCTCAAGGGTGTCTCGTTTGGGATTCGCAATGAGCATCTTGTTCTGAGTTTTGTTCGTCCAGTGCTTGGCCTAGATCCGGAAGAACTGGAGTGGATGATTGCCTGTATTGCAATCATCGCAGACGAATACGATGACTACCTATTGAATGAGTTCAGTATTGCCTGAGTCCTCTCCTTTGGGCAATTTCATAAAATTTTATTCCATCGAAATTGCCCTGTGTTTGACAGCTTTTCCTCTCACGTTCGTAAAGATCCTTCAAAAAACGACGGCTAGCGTCTGGTGGCATTCCTTTTATCAGTTTTTTCGCAGTGCTCAGTGGGAATGTCTAAGGAGTTCCCGAAATCTGAACTGGAAAATCTCGGTGCCATCCACATTATCACGTGATCGCTCTTATCTTGTAATTTCAAACCAAGAAGGACCTCTGGTACCTCTTGTTGTTAGAGGAGTTCTCGGAAGTAAAATAACCCCTATCGTCACTCCACTTTGCCATAAGAAAATTCCAAATCTGATAATGGAATGGCGAGCCTGGCTTGATGAAGCACCAGTTTACCTATACCTGCCAGTTGAGCGGCAAACTAGCGATCCACAATCTACTCAAGAGCAGTTGGCAAGAGTAGCTGAAAAGTACAGAAATGCTCTTGAACAATCCCGTTCTGTGCTTCTATTGCCTGAAAAAGATGCTTATAGAAAAGACCGACAACTTATGAGAAATTCAAAATTTCTTTACACTCCGAAGCCTGGTGAACTAATCCATGCTACGCTGATGCAGAATCAAACTTGGCATTCGATTTTGGATGTGACTTTTCATCAAGAAAAACCGATTCGCTTTGCTTGGCAATGGTTGCTTGGAGGAAAGCAAAATATGTTGTTTTCGGTTCGTGAAATTCCATTGCCCAGTGCCCTACAGTCTTCTTCAGCAAACGATGTAAGAAGATGGCTGAGTCAATTCTGGAAGGAGAAAGCAGAGTGGTTGGAAACTTTGGTGACTACTGAAACAATTCGACATGTCCTGTGAATACTCAGGGAGAATCTATGCGCTGGAAGATGATGTTGGGGACTATAATTTTGTCGACAATTATTGGTAGTTCTGCGTTTGCGCAAAACATTGTTGAATTAGGAGACGGCAAGACTTTGATCTTAAAATCCGATGGCACTTATGAAACCGTCAAGGTAGCAGCCACTGAGCAAGGTGAGAAAGTCATTTTACGCCAGGATATGACTTACGAGTATCTTAAAAATAAGGAACTTTATCTCAAATCAGATGGTACATACGAGTATCTTGCAGAAAAAGAATTTTCCCTAACTGATCAGCCAGCACGAGAGAACTTGCTCAGTGAACTACGGGAACTATATTGCATTAAACGTCAGAAGGTTATATCTCCGCAGCAAAGATCAAGGATGATCAAGCTCACTATCGATATTCTGGAAGGCAACCAGCCAGCGCTATTAGCTGAACTTCAAAACGGAAATTGTAACTGATCATTTGCCGCTAAATTAATTAGACCCACGCCTTGTGTTTAGCAATATCCTGCTAATTCGCTTTAGTTCATTGGGAGATTTGGTGTTGACGACTCCAATCTACCGTGAACTCCGCAAGATATATCCAGACTCCAGATTAACCCTTCTGACTTCAGAGGGATTTGGTAGAGTCCTGGAAAATAATCCACATCTTGACGAAATCATCTACCATCATCGAAAAGAAACCCGCAAAGATCTAAAAAAACTTATAAATCAGCTGCGTCTGCAAAAATTCGATCTAATCTATGATATCCACAACTCTTTACGCAGTCGTTGGATCAGTTGGCAACTGAAGCGCCATTCTCCAAAACCAGAACATTGGTTGATTGAGAAGCGAACGATAGCTCGTGAACTTCAAATTCGATTTGGCTGGAGACAGTNTTTTAACGGAAGATCACAANGGGAACAGTGGCTTCAACCGTTACAACGCNATCACTCGGGTAAGCTATCGACCAAGACAGAATTGTTTCCAAGTGCAGCAGATAAAAACTATGTNAAGGCCTGGCTNAACCAAAATAATTTGCAAGACAAGTCANTGATCTGCATTGGTGCCTCAGCATCTTTTCCTCTCAAATGCTGGCCGTTNCAGTATTTTAAGCAACTGATTGAGAGAATAATTCAGNCAGGAGCCNTAGTAGTATTGGTTGGAGCCATTGGAGAAATTGAAACAGAAGAATTGGTAGANNATTTTAAGGGTTCCCAAAACGTTTTTTCTGCCGCAGGGATTTTTACTATTCTCCAATCAGCCGCAATTCTTGAAATGGCTAATGCAGTGATCGCTAATGACACCTCCATAGTCCATCTTGCAGAGGCAATGAGAACTCCTTCCATCGCTCTCTTTGGTCCAACCGTAAAAGAATTTGGTTACGCTCCAATGTTGGAACAAAGCAGGCTAATCGAGACCGACTTGGCATTGCGCTGTCGTCCGTGTTCCAGAACCGGTAAGGGCACCTGTAAGAACAGAGATCAGCAGATCTGTATGTATTCGATTTCTACACAGAAAGTCTGGAATGCAGCTGAGTTACTGTTGCCAAAGGTAAAAACCTAGCTCTTCATTATCCTCTAATTCTTTTGAAAGCCTCCCTATATTTGCAACTGTGATATTTATCGAAAATGCCTTGTAATTTCAGACTTAGACAAATCGTTTGTATTTTTTATCTATTCCTCGTTTCGTCATGTTCAGAGAAGACAAGCCTACAGATTTTTCAGCCAGCTGAAATTGATACCTCAGATATTCAACGAATTGCCATCGGTGTTTTCGAAATTGGAGTCGTTCAAGAAAACTTTGCCGTGGAAAGAGCGGGCGATTGGACCAAAAAATCAGTGAAGCTGACTGATGAAGAACGTCAGATTCTGTCAAGAAATGTTCGGGCTCTGTTAGCCAATCAATTAACCAAAGTCCCCTTTTGGGAAATTTTACTGACTAACGAATTTTCTAGTCTTGAGAATGATGCTGCTCTTCAGCAAATGATCGCAACTCAAAGTTATATAACGAGAGATGTGGATGCAGTTCTGAGTGGAAAGATTTGGCTGACATCAGAGCGACTGGACGGCGTCGATCTCCAAAAAATTTCGTTGAAATATTTTTCTCCTGCTGATTTACAACAAAAAATCCCAGCAGAAAAATTAACTATTCAACAGTTAGTTTGGTGGCCCTATAAACAATTGAGTGGAAGTTTGATAGTTGAGCTCAAGCTTGTGCGATTGCAGCCTACTGAAATTGTTGCTACCGATCTCGTACACAGAAGATTTGCTCAGCGAGTGGGTGGAAGCCCCGTTGAAATTGTAGACCAAGCAGAACAAGGCATGATTTTGCTCCGAGACTCTCTAGAAGGTCAGAACGAAGATCAACCAGCTGTGAGTACCTTAGGGAGCTTGCCATCATTGCCTGTCATGGTGGGAGAAATGGTTGCATCAGTTGGGGCTGATTTTGTGAGGCGAGTTACTCTAATCCAATCAACAGTTGAATATCCAGTAGCTGAGGAAGGAGATGAACAAGCCCAGCTGTTGATATTAGGGGGTGCCTATGAATCAGCTTTGCAAAGGCTTCACGGTCTGACAGCCAGTGATCCGAATTCAGAAGATCTCTATAATCTTGGTCTTTGCTTTGAGGCTCTTGGTGATTATGGTTTGGCACTTCTAAACTACCGTGCTGCTCACCAAATGGATGGTACAAACCTCATGTATGCCCAAGGGATTGGCAGAATTGAAAATTTACAGCGCCAATTTCCCAAACTTCGTTCACAAATTCAAAGCAGAAAGCTTTAATTGGATTCTGGGATGATACGTTCAAATTCATTTCTAATTTCAATTTTAATGTTTTGTGCTGCAAGCTTGATGTGCTGCTCTTCTTTTAGTCAAGGGACAAAAATCGAGTTTGTACTTGCACAAACTCCGAAATTTGAACTCAATGAAATTGATGCCTTGGAAGTAGGCCAGTTCAAAGGTCAACCGTTAGTAAAAATATCTTTACCAGTGAAGGCAGAGGGTCCACCAGATTTGTCTCCTGGTGTGCTTTCTTTTGGAGCTGATCAATCAAGTGAACAAGTAGCTGAGCTTTTCCGATTACAAGTCCTCAAAAATTTCTCTAAAAATTCCTCCCTCAGATTGTTCAATACGAGCGAAGACGATAAAGGCTACCCTGTTGTCATTCCTGACCCAAATCGAGTGGCTGTCATCTCTGCATTGGTCCGTTATTCTCATATTCGGAAGGAAAGTAAAGAGCCTGTTCCTTACTTCGTAACAGTTTTCAACGAGGCTTTACCGATTGAACAGCAGCTTTTGGCTCGGAATGCTGTTTTCGGTGCGGAAAGACTTGGCGGTGGGATCGAAGAGAATACTCCGTATGTTGAATTGATGGGAGCCCTTGAAGTTCGTATTAGCCTCAATCGCCAGAGCAATGGGGCAGAACTAATTCCTCCTCAAACTTTGCAGGCTTTTTATGTTCGGAAATGGGGTGGAAAAAGTGAAACATCCCACTTGCCTGATAACGTGAGACTTTGGATTACTGAAAACTTTCAGGAGGATGAGAATCTAACTGAACGATTTTCGAGCGAATCTGACAAAACAAGAATGATTACTGAAAACCATGAGCAATACCTAGCACAGTGGTACAACCTTAAGCGTGATAGCAGAGTCCCTCTATCCAATCTAGATCTGCAATATCGACTGACTGAACAGATTGCTCGGGAATATGTTTCCCAAGTAGTCCCCACTTTTAGAAAAGCTGATATGAGTATTGATGACGATGGTGACGAAGTGGGAACTACCTTGCTTCAAGGCAATGCTTACGAAGAGGCAATCACTTACTTACTGGGACGTAAAGATCGTACAGCGTCTGACGATTACAACTTAGGTTTGGCGTATGAAGCGTTTGGACAAAGACAACAAGCCAGAACCTTTTATGAATCAGCGAATCGTCGTGACAGCAAAGACCTTTATGAGGAGGCACTGAATCGTGTCAAGTAGTGCGATTCTAAAATGACTTGCAAGTCCTGTGTGCTTCTTGAGAATCTTCCGAGATTCAAGTGATGGTTATTCCACTTGTCTTCGGAACAAAACCCAGAGTTTCATTCCAATACCTGCCTGCCTCACTGAATCAACACCGATTTAAAATCCACTCCCAAATTGAAGCTGAGTAGCTAGGGCCGAATTATGCCTCGAAGAAATGACATTTCCTCCATCCTCCTCATTGGCTCTGGCCCTATCGTGATTGGGCAAGCCTGCGAGTTTGATTATAGTGGTACGCAAGCCTGCAAAGCTCTCAAGGAAGAAGGATTTCGGGTGATCTTGGTCAATAGCAATCCAGCTACAATTATGACTGATCCAGGGCTTGTTGATTCAACTTACATTGAGCCAATCCGATTGCCTGTCTTGGAGCGAATCATCTCGCAAGAAAGTCCAGACGCCCTCTTGCCAACAATGGGCGGACAGACAGCTTTGAACATGGCTATGAAGTTGGATGAAGCTGGGATTCTAAAAAAATATGGGGTAGAATTAATTGGTGCAGATATAGAAGCCATCCAAAAGGCTGAGAATCGCGAACTCTTTAGGGCTTCTATGGAAAAACTAGGCATTCCAATGCCAATGAGTNGTGTTGTTCACTCAGTTGCAGAGGCTTTGGATGTTGCAGAGCAGATTGATTANCCTTTGATAATAAGGCCCTCTTTNACTCTTGGTGGAGAAGGGGGCGGTATAGCAAACGATCAGAGGGANCTGATTCAGATTGCCACTAATGGATTATCGGCCTCACCTACGCAGGAAATTCTGGTTGAACAGTCCATCCTTGGTTGGAAAGAATTCGAGATGGAAGTAATGAGGGACCATAGTGATAATTGCGTCATCATCTGCTCCATTGAAAATTTTGATCCGATGGGCGTTCACACTGGGGATAGTATCACAGTGGCTCCTTCACAGACTCTTACTGATGGTGAGTACCAGCAACTCCGTGACATGTCTTTTAAAATCATGCGTGAGATTGGAGTGGATACTGGTGGCTCAAATGTCCAGTTCGCAGTCAACCCCAGAGATGGCCAAGTTATGGTCATCGAAATGAATCCTCGAGTATCCAGAAGTTCTGCGCTTGCCTCTAAAGCCACAGGATTTCCGATTGCCAAAATTGCTGCCAAACTGGCAGTGGGATATACATTGGATGAAATTCCCAATGATATCACCAAGAAAACTCCCGCTTCATTTGAGCCATCTATCGACTATGTAGTGACAAAAATCCCCCGCTTTACCTTTGAAAAATTCCCTCTCTCGGATCCACGTTTGGGAACTCAAATGAAATCCGTTGGTGAAGCAATGGCAATTGGTAGTACCTTCCGTGAATCATTACAGAAAGCACTACGATCCTTGGAAACAGGCCACATTGGACTGGAGTCTCAAATTTATTCAAAAGATCTCGATCTTGATGAGGTTTTGGAAGAAGAACTCTCCCGTGTCACAAGCCAGCGATTATGGTTTGTAGCTGATGCTCTGAGATCTGGATGGAGTGTTGAACGTCTACACCAAAAAACTTTCATCGATCCTTGGTTTCTAATGCAGATGCAGAGTTTGATTCAGGAAGAAATCAAAATAGCTCAGCAGAGTGTTGATCAAGTTACTCGAAGAGATTTACGTCGATGGAAATCATTGGGTTTTTCAGATGCCTTGCTAGCGAAAAAATTTCAAGTGCCTGAAGCTGAGGTCGCTGAACTTAGAAGGTCACAAGGATTGCGCCCTGTTTTCAAGATGGTAGACACTTGTGCGGCTGAATTTCCTTCAGAGACTCCATACTTCTATTCCACATATGCCCAAGAAAACGAATCCATCCCGACTGGCCGGCCTAAGGTTTTGATTTTGGGGAGTGGTCCAAATCGGATTGGTCAGGGTATTGAGTTTGACTACTGTTGTGTCCATGCTGCTTTGGCGGTTCGCGAATATGGATATGAAGCCATTATGTACAACTGTAATCCTGAAACGGTGAGTACTGATTATGATACCTCAGATCGACTTTATTTTGAGCCCCTCACCTTTGAAGAAGTCATGCACGTTATCGAACTCGAGAAACCCATTGGGGTGATTGTGCAACTGGGGGGACAAACCCCATTAAAGTTGGCAAAGCGTCTCCACGACTCTGGTGTGCAGTTATTGGGAACTGATTTTGAGAGTATTGACCGAGCAGAAGACCGAGAACTCTTTGCAGCAATGCTGAATAAGCTTGGACTACAACAACCGGCGAACGGCACAGCCAGGTCGTTGGAAGAGGCTCGCAAGGTAGCAGAACGTATTGGATACCCAATCTTAGTTCGACCTTCGTATGTGTTGGGTGGAAGAGCCATGGTGGTCGTTGAGAGTGAGGACTGCTTAGAAGAATTTTTTGCTGAAGCCATCAAGGTTTCACCAGATCATCCAGTCTTGATTGACCAATTCCTGAGCAATGCAGTGGAAATTGACGTTGATCTGTTGGGAGATGGGGAAATAGTAGAAGTCGCTGGGGTTATGGAAC
Source organism: Deltaproteobacteria bacterium (assembly GCA_002730365.1). Next base: position 8,058 of record PBZZ01000014.1, on the reverse strand, counting down.
ATATTGAACGGGCAGGAATTCATTCTGGAGACAGTGCCTGTTCACTTCCTCCATTTGGTCTTGGGCAAGATACCTTGGAAGAGCTTTGTAAACAGGCGAAATCCATGGCTCAAGAACTTAAAGTATGCGGACTCATGAATGTTCAATTTGCAGTCAAAGAGGAAGATGTGTACGTCATTGAGGTGAATCCACGTGCTTCTAGAACGGTTCCGTTTGTTAGCAAGGCCATTGGGGTCCCCCTTGCCAAGTACGCAACTAGATTGATGCTCGGGGAAAAGCTCTCTTCCATTGGTTTTGAGTATCATGCTCCAAAAGATTATGCGGTCAAGGAAACGGTCTTCCCATTTATGCGTTTTACAGGATCTGATACGACTCTGGGTCCAGAAATGCTCTCGACTGGTGAGGTAATGGGCAGGGGGACTAACTTCGAGGAGGCGTTTCTAAAAGCACAAATGGCCGTTTTTGAGGATAGCTTAGATAGACCTTATGTGTTCATAGGAGTGATGGACGAAGACAAGCCCAAGATGGTAGTAGTTGCTAAGATGCTAGAAGAAATGGGTTACGAGATTCTATCCACTAGTGGAACTTTCCAAGTTTTGAAGTGTCAAGGTGTGCAGCGAATCCAGATCACATCTGTGGATGCTAGCGAGGAAGGCAATATCATTGAATACATTCTGAGGAAAGAAGTTGCATTACTCATCAACACGACTCGTCGCAGGAAGAGGGCAGTTGGTGCACGCCACATTCGCCGGCTTGTCTTGGCGTATAACCTTCCCTATTTCACAACTTCCGAGGCAGCAGTGCAATTTACAAAATCGTTACATCAGTTAGGATCTTTGGAGAATTTGAATTATCAACCTCTTCCATTTCCTGTGGCCCAGAATGCTTAGACTATTCTTGCGTTTCGCCTTCACTCAAGCCCATTCCCATGGAGTTACAGGCTCTAAGCAGCCTGGCCTGCATGGGTGCGTAGGACTCATCAACGGTCATAGCGGCGTCAGCAGCATCTTTCCCTGCTTGCAGTAGTTTTTTCAATCCCTCCTTGTCAAGCCTCATGATTTGGCGGTTGATGTAGCCGTAATATGTGAGATTTGCAAACTCAGCTAGAGCGGGAAGATCCTGTTTTTTGGGCATAGATTGGGAGACAGTTTTCATGGATCTTCGGTACGCAACCACGGCTGCATTGAAAGCCGGAGCAACGAAGGGTCGAGCTTGATCGTCCCCAGCTTCCATGCGCATAATGTGATACCTTACCATTTGTTGGTTAAGGCGCCCAATCATTACCCAGGGATAAGGAATTTTATCCTCAATCTCCTTCATCTTTTCTGCGAGTGACAGCCCAGCACTGTTCATCATGGGAATGAGCTTAATCATGTCAATCGAGTGCATGATTTTGGTGGTGACGATGCCTTGGACTTGTTCAACGTTAATGTCTGAGCCTTCAGAGCCGAACATCCCGCCACCACCACCCTTTCCGAGTGCCAAGTCTAGCTCGTACTTGCTCAGAGACACTCCCATTTTATTTTGAAGCGTGGTACTGGCTTCGTTGATCTTTTCCAGTAAACCCTCACAAATCTTAATTTCCATCATCATTCCAGCTCGGTTTCCTACTCCCGAGTCTTCCATGTCATCCTCGTTGACTTCAATTCCACTGAGATTTACCCCCTTCAATACATTTGACTGAATCGCCATCATCTTCTCTTTGTGAATCTGAAGGATTCTTTCGAGGTAAAGTTTGAAAGTTCTCAGTAGCATCTGTACTGCAGGTCCTGTGACTTCACCCCAATAAAATGGTAGACAGGAGTGGATCAACAGAGCCCGTGCTACCTCTAGCTGCGGTCTGCCTTCCATTTGTAGGGCCCGCCCTACCATCTGCATTCGTATTGCTTGGTTTTGTGGGTCTCCAGATAACTGAGAAACCAGCTTATTAATCTCTTTGTCTCCACGTAAAAAAGCGATTTCGAGGATGTCGGTTCCTGTAGCTGCCGTAACTTCTCTCGTTTTTTTTCCAAGCCCTAATTTCGCAAAAAATCCCTTACCTTCCATTGCTAAGACTTCCTTAGCTAATTCTTCCAGTTCTTGTTGAATCTTTAGAAGGTTGACATTTGGAGTATCTTTGTTCTCGTTAGGTTGTTTTGCCATAAAACCTTTGCTGACAAAAATGAATCAGTCTAATTTTATTATATCAAATCACTGCTTGCTTGAATTGTCTTAATCAAGACTATGTTATTGTGATGTGTATTATTATTGCACAATTTATAGAATTAAGAACCCCAGAATTAATCATTTGAAGACTGGATTGACTAGGATGGATCCATAACGTAAGTTTTTCTTATATTCTATTTATCGTCGCTTGCCAAGAATTCCCATGCCTTCGAATGATCCTACTAACGCAGAACTAGGCCAAACTATTGATTTTTTGAGCGATGTTCCCCAGCGCTTAGTGGTAGAAATCTCTAGAAAACGACTAGCTTTACGAGAAATTCTGAATTGGCGAAAGGAAACAGTATTGTCATTTCCAAAATTGATTGGAGAACCTGTGGAAATTTTCATAGATAACCAAGTCATCGCCAGAGGAGAGGTTGTTGTGATCAACGACCATTATGGTGTTCGCATTTCAGAAATTACTCATCCTACTGACAAAACAAGCCAGTCTCGAGTCTGAAAGACTTCTCTGAATTCAGACAACTAAGCAAATTTGTGTATTTCTTGAATTACCATTAAGAAACCAAATCCCATCCAACGCTGACTGTTCAAACGAAGCCTATGCCACTTCCCAAGCTTTTGAAATCCAGCTTCACTCCAATTATTTTCTGTATCTTGATTGGATTTCCGAGCCTGCTGAATGCACAAGGGCCCTCAGATCCAATTGTAGAGTCAATTGTTCTGTCCAAGAATTGCCCAATTCCTGATGGTCCAGATTTGGTTATCAAGTCACCGGAAATTGTTCTTAAGTCTGTAGATGATCCATATTGCCCTAAGATCAATGATATTCAACTAATCCAAGTTACAGTCTATAATCCTGGTGAAGAAGTTCGTAGTGTGGGCCTTGAGGTTTTGTTGACGTTAGACGGCAATCGATTGGATCAGTCCCAACGGCAAATCTTTACGATCCCCCCTTACGAAACCTCTCGAATGCTACACGATGTGGTTCTTGAGGCCCCAGGACGCTATCGTGTAGCGGCAAGAATCTGGGACACAGAATTTGAGAAACCAATTGCAGAATCAGATCAGGGTGTCAACCGACAATTTTACATTGCTACCCCCGACGATTTGGTGGCTGCTCAGGAACAGTTAGTGGTCATGGAAAGCAGCGGTAAAGCTCCTAGGCCTTCGCCGCTTCAATTCGATCCGCCTGATCTGCGATGGGAGAGTGTTAGTGTATTGCCTGAACACCTGCTACGTGGTGAGACACTAAAGATGCGTTTGAATTTGCTGAATGTGGGTGGAGACGTTGTTCAAGATGTGCTTTGCAAGGTGGAGTACTATAACGAAAGACAACCACGACGACGAACTACTATCGCCAATCCTATTGCTGACGTAATTGCACCTGGAGAGACAGTGACCTTCGATCTGGAATATATCCCTCCGACCGACCAATTGCTTGGTGAATATAAAATTGCTGTGACGGTAGATCCAGACGATCAGTTGAAGGAACTGAAGGAAGACAACAACGCTATGGAGTCTGAAACTATACGCCTAAGCGATATCCGGTTGCTCCTCCCTTCGGATAGTTTTGTTTTCGATGAAAACGGATTATTTTTATTTCAGTGGGATAGTTTAGTTTTTGCTGAATTCAAGATTCAGGTTGGGGTTGATGACAAATTCGAAGATCCACGTCTTTACTTCGACCTGCCACAAGGAGACCGCTGGATAGCTGATAAAGAATTGGTGCCACTTACGGGGGAATTGCCCGGAATGGCAATGGGACTCATGCAAACAAGTCAGAAGAACAAGCTCTTTTGGCGTGTCATAGGTCGAAATATCAGTGGTCAGCAGGCTATTTCCGACGTTCAAAGCTTCACTATCAAACCTACCTCCGACGCTACCTAGATTGAACAGCCAGCCGACTTGGCTGGTTCTATTTACGCTTTCTGCCTCCCAAAGCCTTGCATTCCCCTTCCAAAGACGCTACAAGCTAGTTTATGCTGAGTTAGTTAGACAATAACCACTTTTCAGGGAGGGATCCATGTTGAGTGTCCGTCAAATGCTATCTGAAAAGGGCAGTGCAGTCGTCTCAATCACCCCAAATACAAGTGTGTTTGATGCATTGAAGGTCATGCGTGAGAAAAATATAGGTGCAGTTTTAGTGATGGAAGAAGAAGAATTACTCGGAATTTTTTCTGAGCGTGATTATGCGCGTAAGGTTATTCTGGCAGGGCGTTCTTCCAAAACGACTGAGGTTCAAGAATTGATGACCAGTAAGGTCTATTGCATTGATCCGTCACGGACAATTCAGGATGTGATGGAACTTATGAACGATCATAGATTCCGTCACGTACCAGTAATGGAAAACGAGAAGGTTATTGGTGTGTTGAGTTCAGGAGATGTGATGCGAGGTGTGGTTGCTGAGCAGAAAAATACTATTGATAGTCTTGAAAGCTACCTTTTGAGGCAATAGTTGGGTCACGTACTTCGAGACATATTCTTTTCTTGGGGTATGTGATACTCGCCATTATAGAGAAAATAAGGAATTCCCCCCGTCAGATATACTGCCAACTGTAAGACGATGTACATATTGAAAATATCTGCTCCGCCGGCTACCCCCACTAACTGATATAACGATTCAAATGCGACATGACCAATTCCAATTCCACCAGGCGCAAGTGGAATAGCAGTGGTTATCAGTCCAATTGGCATGAGAAATAATTGAGTTCCCAGTCCCATTTCAGTGCCAGTTAGTAAGTGAGCGATTTTCCAAAATAAGAATGCCACTAGGCAGTGAATGAGAATCGCTATCAACAACGTGGAGAGCAAAATTGGTTTTTGATTTTGGTAGCTTTTGAAAGCCAAATAAATTTTAGTTGTAAACTTTGAAGCGGGGAGTTTTTCAAAAAAGTGTATGAAAGGATCTTTACCATCATGAAATGGCCAAATAACCAAAGTGTAAAAGCAAATTGTGGCTAAAAATGAAATACCGATCATCCAAATCAAACCGTGGAGTCGTGGATTTTCAAGAAAGATAGATAAGTTCGCAAGTAGGGAAAAAAATGAGATGATGATCAGGCCAAATAAACCTATGAAACGATCAATCAGAAGAGTCATGAAAGCTTGGGTCCGGCCTTCTTCAGCTTGGGCCTTTATGATGTAATAGCCTTTTACAACGTCACCGGAGACAGCCCCTGGAAGAGTACTGTTGAAGAAGTTTCCAATCCAAGTCAGTAGAAAGGTTCTCTGTGGAGAAACTTGAAGACCGAGAGCTCTAAGTAGCAACCACCATCGTAATGCTGCCAACGGGACCACGAGCATGATGAGAACAGAGAGAATCAGCGCCAATAAATCTGGTGAATCCCCAAGTAACAATAATCGCTCTAAGTTCAAGCGATCGCTATTGATCAAGTAATATATAATTCCCCCCACAAGAGCAAATTTCCCAATTGTAAAAACCAATTTCTTCATCAGTTTACTTTTGAGAGAACCAGTTGATTCAGCGACTTGTCTCTCTCTTCTTTGGGTAATTGAGCGAGTTCTTCAACTTTCGTGTGAAAATCCTCCCAATTGCGTTCTGAGCTTTCAAACAACTCCTGGAAAGCGGGCACAAAATTATGGTAGCGCTTGACACCTAATAGATGTGAGTTGTTCAAATCCTGAGCAAACCATCCACTATAATTCAAGAACTGAAATTGGGATTGGTTTTGTTTATAGCGCTTTTTCAATTGCTCGAAAATCAATTGTTTCTGCAGTCGTTTCTGATCATCATCTAATGAAGAGCCATAGAGGTCTTTTAATTCTTTGACAGTTTCCTCAATCCAACTTCGAAACAACAAACGATCCTCGTAGTTTTGCCGGATTTGTTCCACTTCATCCTCCAGATTGCTTGCTCTAAGGAATTGCAGTGTACCTTCCTGCTCTACAAAGGTAGCGTAGGATTCGTTGAAAGAAGTGTCACCGGCAATATAAACCACCTGATGTGCCATCTCGTGTATGAGGGTTGCGATTAACACCCTGTTGGAACGCTCAAGGAAAGTACTCAGTACTGGATCTGAGAAATAGTCGGGTAACCAACTCTGATTCAGATAACCCAACGTGGAATAAGCACTTGCGTAAGAAAGAGAAACGTCAAAACCACTCTCTCTCAGCTCATTTGCTAGTTGTTGAGCATCTGCAATTTCGAAATATCCACGATAGCTTTGACAGCCAATGATCAGATAGCACCATTGTTTGGGGTTTAGTGAAAAGGGTGGTACAGCAGAGACGAGGACACTTACATAGGAATTTGTCAGTTTCACATAACTTTTGTAGCCGTTGCCAGAGGGTAGATTTAATTCAGTGGAAGCGAATTGACGAACGTCCGAAAGAAGTTGGAATTTTTTTCTGAGCTCCGGGTCAGTTGTGTTGTCTATCAACAGAATCTGGATTTCATGCTTACGTTGGAGCAGGTCTAGATGGCCTCGTGTAGCCTGCCAGTAATAGCTCAGGTCACATCCACTTAGTAGTAAGCAACAAACGAGTTTCAGCGTGATTTTCATATGGAGGGGTCAGGCGTCGACTGTAGTCTCCTCCTCACTTAAAGGCATGTAAAGAATTCGGTTGCAGTGTGGGCAGTTTCGATAGTTATTTGGTTCGGTGAGAAATTCGTTTACAAATTGGGGTTGAAGTCGAATGTTACAACCACCACAAGTTTTATCGATAACTGGAGTGATCGGACGATGAAGTCCATTTTTCTGGCAACGTTTGTAGAATTGCTGAATAGCCCGGGGTGCATTTTCAAAAGATTTTTGGAAGTGGTTTTCTAATTGTTGTATTGCCAGAATAGTTTGCTTTTGAGATAGAATAGTCTGTTCTAGTGCCTTTGCTGCCTCCTGTTTCCCTTTCTCTAATTCAGCTCCCTGCCCAGCCAGTTTAGGGTCTAAATCTTCTAATTTGATCGCAACTTCTAACAGATTTTCTTCCAGCATTGAGCGATGCTTCCGTGATAATTCCAGTTGTTTTTTACTGGCTTCAAATTCTTTTTCGTTCCGAATTCTCGGGACATGCTTTTCAAGTTTTTCGATGAGTATGCGTTGCTCTTCTAGTTCATTCTCCATTTGCTGCTGTTGGTTGACCAACATTGTTTTCTCTGCCTGAAGGTTTTGAAAAACTATTTCGACAGGAGCAACCAACTCATTTACATCAGCAATTTCCTGTTCGAAGCGTCTCAACTGTTGTTTGAGAGAAAATTCCTGCTGTTCGGTTTCAGCAATGGCGATGAGGGTAGAGCGAAGATGCTGAGACATCATAGACTCCTTTGTGAGAAGCAATCTGGCTTCCTGCCTGAGTGCGGAAGGAGGCGGACGGGTAATATTGAGTGAAGATCGCAAAAAAGAGAGAAAAGTTCAACACTCGCGGTGCTGATTCTGTAAAAGCTTAAAAATTTGATGTTCCCTGAAATCGTCTTGGACTGTTTGTTCAATTATATTTGAAAGTGAGTTTGTTGGCTTTGAGGCCAATGGTCACCTGCCCCCCGTTTTCTAGATTTCCAAATAGAACTTCATCGGCAAGAACTGTTTCTATTTCCTGCTGAATGACTCTCTTCATCGGACGTGCTCCAAAATGAGGATCATAACCTTTATTAGCTAGCCAATCTCGAGCCTTGTTAGTGACATTGATTGTTACTTTTTTCTGCTGTAGTTTGATCTCTAATTGGATAATCAATTTGTCAACGATGAGTTGGACTACCTCTTTTGGTAACTGTGCGAAAGAGATAATCGCATCCAATCGATTTCTAAATTCTGGGCTGAATGTGCGCTCCAAAGCTTGTTTTGATGGTGTTGTTGGGGACTGACTACCGAATCCAATCACAGAGGAAGCCATTTCCTTAGCACCCACATTACACGTCATAATCAAAATTACATTTCT
>PBZZ01000013.1 GCA_002730365.1 Deltaproteobacteria bacterium | reverse complement strand
GACAATGTCTTTCTTTGCCCAGCGTTGCTGAGAATTCCAAAAACGGTCATCCAGTTCGAAAGCCAGATGTTTCGTTACAACTCGTTGTATTTTCATCGTATCCGTTTATAATTCGGTTTTTCCAAAATCCTAGCAAGAGTTTGAAATGAATAAAGATTTACCAAATATCCTCTGGTACTGTACAGATCAGCAACGCTACGACACAATTGGTGCCTTGAACAATCCTTATGTGATCACACCAAACATTGATCGATTGGTTCATCGGGGTACCGCTTTTACCAAGAACTATTGCCAGTCTCCAATCTGTACTCCCAGTCGCGCGAGCTTTCTTACGGGTTGTTACCCAAACGCGATACGAGCGCCGCGAAATGGGAATTTTACCTATTCAGATCAATACCCACTGATATCAAAAATTCTTAGTGATCATGGCTATGATTGCGGCCTAGTGGGTAAACTACATTTGGCTAGTTCTTTCCAACGTGTGGAACCAAGAGTTGATGATGGATACCGTTTCTTCAAGTGGAGTCATGCACCTCGTGATGATTGGCAAGGAGGTCATGACTATGCCGATTGGGTCCACGGAAAAGGGGGAGTGCTAAAAGAATTGGTGAAGGACATCCAGGGAATTCCACCGGAGTTTCACCAAACCACCTGGGGAACCGATCGAGCCATTAATTTCATCCAGGAGAAGCGCCAAGGGCCTTGGTTTCTAAGCATCAATGTCTATGATCCTCATCCTCCTTTCAACCCACCTCAGCAGTATCGTGATCTCTTCAATCCTAAGAAAATGCCTGATCCCCTCTTTCGTGAGTCAGATTTAGTCCAGCAAAAGATATTGGAGCCAATAGACTTCCAATCGAAGGTACGGCGACCAGATTATCTCGATATTTGTGATCCAATCCTACCAAGAACGCCAACTGCGGACAGCGTTCGGGGAGCAGAGCCATCACCTGGAGCTAAGGACGCTTGGACCCTCAAAGCTGCTTATTATGCGATGATTAAATTGATCGATGATCAATTCGGTCGTTTAGTGGATTACCTAGAAGCCACGAATCAACTGGAAAATACACTGATCATCTACGCCACGGATCATGGAGAATCTCTTGGAGATCATGGGCTGATTGAAAAGGGGTGCCGATTCTTTGATGGGCTAGTCCGCGTTCCATTGATTTTTTCATGGCCAGGGCAAGTGAAGAGCAATCTGCAAAGTGATGCGCTGGTGGAACTGACGGACATTACCCCGACCTTGTTGGAGGTTTGCGGGATCGAGCAGCCCAACTACATGCAGGGGAAATCTCTCTGGCCAATCATTTCAGGTTCGGCAAAACCAGATTTTCACAAACCCCATATTCGCAGCGAGTTTTTTGACGCGCTTAATCAACCCTATCATTCGCGGGCAACCATGCTCAGGGATGCACGCTTCAAGCTAGTGATGTATCATGGAATTGGTCTTGGGGAACTCTACGATTTAGATCAGGATCCTGATGAGTTTGACAACCTTTGGGACGACCAAGATCATTCAGAGCTTAAACAACAAATGATCATCAAGAGTTTTGATGCCTCCATGCAGGCAATTGATCTGGGTCCAGAATGCATCGGCCCGATGTAGTGAATGACTGAGGGGTTCTGATACTTTACAAATCAAATGTTTTGATCAAAGAACCTTTCACGAATGACATCGATATGCCGATGCATGGCTGTCATGGCTACATCAGGCATACGCATCGAAATGCCTTTCAGAACCCTTTCATGATCGCGAACGGTTCGTTGGCGGTAACTCTCCGATCGAGTTTTTGAAAACCAACTGAAAAACATCTCAGCTTCTCTCATATCCCAAAGCCACTTGACCATGTTGGGTCCCAGAACATTTCCGGAAGCCTTGGCAATGGCTAGATGGAATTGCTGATCAAATTTCTCAAACTCAGCAGCATCACGCTTGTGTTGCTCCATCAACGCAAGCAATTCCTGCAGTTTCTGAATGTCCTTTTCCTCCGCATTGAGCGCAGCTTTGTGGGCCAAATGTCCTTCGATCAATCTGCGGATTTCCAGTTGATCTGCAGGATCTGGGTCGTGTTGTAGCTTTGGACTATTCTCGACCTCACGTGCCGCTTCTGGCAACACATAAATTCCAGAACCAATACGGATATCTACATATCGCATCAACTCTAAAGCAATGAAAGCCTCTCGCAGAGTTGTTCGACTGACGTACAACTTTTCAGCAAGTTCTCTCTCTGGGGGGAGCTTATCACCGACAGGATACTCCCCGGCCTGGATGGACTCGATCAGTTGTCGCGTGATCTGGTTATAGCGTCGGTTGGGGAGAGACTTGGGTATTTGCATTCAGTCCATCAATGCAGTCCTGAAGGTACCAATTCTTCACGGATTTGATCATTCGGCCGGGAGCGAATCATGTTTTCCAATTCCTTTTTCAACTTGCGCTCTTGGTCAAACAAATTGGTGGTTTCATAAGGATCTTCTTGCAGGTCATAGAGTTCCCCAGCACCTGAGTTCATTTCCATAGTCATCTTGTGACGAGTTGTTCGCACGACCCGCAATTTGAGATCCAACCCCCAATTTTGGGGATTGAGATCCCATTCCCCGTAGGCAAAGTCTCGAGTTGCTGAAGGTTGATCAATTAGTGTTTTCAGGCTTTGGCCATGAGGAGCCAGTTCAGGACTGACGCCAGCCCAATCCAAGGCAGAAGCAGAGATGTCAGTATTTGAAACAGGTTCTCGTGAAATCCGTGCTGCAGGAATTCCTGGCCCTCTGAGGATCATCGCAACTCTGAGAAGTCCTTCATAGAACATCGGGCCCTTCAGCATCATCCCATGATCACCTAGCCAATCCCCATGGTCTGAGGTAAACAGTACTACGGTGTTCTCTGCTAATCCTTGCTCATCTAGTGCGTTGAGAATCCTGCCCACGTTGTGATCAATCAATGAAATCATACCGTAGTAGTTGGCGATCGTGTGTCTGAGCTGAAACTCTGTGTCGTTATAGTTTCTAGCTCGACCATTGCGCTTGGGCAAACGATGGAGGGATTGCTCGTGATCGTATATGGCCACATCCAATTCTGGATCCACGGAGCGATCTTCTACATAGGCTTTGTGCCACCAGGGACGCTTGTGCAGTTCCCTCGTTCGGAAGGGGGGTAAGTCCACTTCTTCAGGATGGTGTAGCCGTGACCAAGGCTCTGGACAGTCAAAGGGCATGTGCGGGTCTGAAAAAGAAGCCCAGAGACAGAAAGGCTTTTCCTCTTTGCGTCGACCTAGATAATCGATGACTCGGTCTCCGATCCAACTGGAATGATGCCAGGCAACAGGCATTGCCGAGTTCCAGGTCTGGATGGCGCCAACATCCGGTGGGAGTTTGGTTCCATAGAGGTCCAATTTTTTCTGACCTTGACCATCTCTCCGTAGCCACCTTTCGTAGTGCAGACCTTTTGGGGCGCTGGCCATCTCTTTTAGCTCATGACCTAACACCAGCAACTGGGCTTCCTCAAATCCCATGTAGGGCCCATTCCAGTCATCTGAAAAATTCGGAGAGCTTTGGTGGCACTCTGGAGTACCTGTTGGTGAAAACGTGTTGTAAGAGGAGAAATGCGCTTTGCCAATGAATGCAGTGTGGTAGCCGTTGCGACTAAGTTGACCAGCGAAGCCTCCATCTCCTAACTCTGGAGGAAGATCAATTCCATTATCTACCACTCCATGGGTGAGTGGGTAGAGACCCGTAAGCATACTTGCACGGGCCGGCTGACACATCGCGCTTGGGGTTATGCAGTGTTGAAATCGCGTCCCCTCTGCGGCTAATTGATCGATATGGGGTGTTTTGACTTTACGTCCCTCGAATCCATAACAATCACCACGGTGCTGATCCGTAGTAATGATCAATAGGTTTGGTCTGGTCATGAGTTTGCCCTAATGGTTTGAAGAAATTAACGATTAAATTTTGTTATCGTCTATGTGTTTATTTAGAATTTCGAAAATATAATCTGAGATAATTTACTGCTGTAAATCACGCCTCCTGATTACATGCCATACAGGAGAAGGGAGTTCGTAACATAATATTGGACTCGCCTTGTTTTGGGTTATCCTTTTGGAACCTTTTTTGTTTTCTTCAATCTGTTCGATTCTCTGCAACAATACTTCTTTATGGGGCCAGTTGTTAAAATTTCTGTGCAATTAAGTAAGTATGCAATGCTGCTACACTATCCTATTGTTTGGCAAGCAAATCTCTAAATTCTGAAAGAAGCCCTGAAAATTATATGGGGCAATCTGGTTATTCCAACAGGCATACAAATAAAGAGATCTGTTTTCTCTGCTTCTTAATTGAAGTAGGGATTCAAAGTTTGGATCATTGCGATCGAAAGATTTTTCGGCACATACCTTAACATTTCTCTTCATCATCTCTACTGCTTCCTCAAATCTTTTTGAACTTCTTGGGTTCCCCCCTAAGACATATCCGACAGTAAACAAATTAACTTTAGGCCACTGATTCATTGCTTCCAATCCTTGATAATAGCCTTTGCGAATTAGGTATTGATCATCGTGTATCGTACCTTCTGTCATCATTAGAATGCCATGAAAGCCCAAGTAACGAGCATCAGAAGGATCTAAGGATACTGCTTCGCCAAAGTATTTCCTAGAGAGGACTGCGCTATCTGTAATTTCTGGCAGAATTTGCTTCAGACGCGATCTTTCAGAAAGACGCCAAATATGTAGGAAGCCAATGTAGGCAGCTAGTTCAGGGTCTTTGGAATTTTCAAGGTAGGCAGCTTTTAGAAGAGAAGATACTTTTGAAATTTCTTCGTATTTCCCTCCGTGAAGAGTTTCCCAAAACTTAGTTTTGGCTGATGTTGCTAGTTCAGTAGTGCTAATTTCAGCTTTTTTTTCGGGTGCAAAAGCGGTCGCAAAGAAAGAACATCCAATACAAAAACTGAGTATTGTAAGAAATGATATTGCAATACTAAGATTTTTGATTTTCATTCTTTCTTAGTCCCTTTGGAAAAAATCAGTGCAAATATCAATTGACTCTGTTGAGTAGATTGCCCATTCCGTCGAATTCAAATTTTTCTGACATCACATGTTGGGAATCAATCACTCCTTTTTCCATTGCTTCCTTCANGAGAGGTGTGGTCAGCAGCATCTCGTTGAGGTGGAGTGTGGATCGAATCTGGGCTAGCCGAATGGCNCTTAGTTCAGGCTGCCAGCAGGTGGCAACTAAAGCCCGAATGACTTCCTGATCATTGGCAAGTANGATGGGTAAGAAGGCNTTCTCNANCANAGTGGATGACACTGCNTTCATGTACATCGAATGGAGATCAAGTTTATTGGCTGTNGGCTGNGGTATGAAATCCACNANACCTGNACCCATCCCNTTTCGATTNGTCGCTTCTGTCATCCTCAAAGCAGCAATTTTGTGGATGAAGGGCGTAGAAGGATTCGCAACACCTCGAATATCAGTTCTACCTGAAATGTGGGGATCCAGCCCAGCGCCAGAAATCTCCTTACCAAACTCCTCAACGATTAACGCATCAAGCTGATCAAATGGTAAGCTGGGCATCAGGCCCTTCGCCTTCTGCAGAAGTTTTTTTTCAGTTTCAAAAAGTGCCTCTGGCTCCACAGGCTCAACATGACAAATGTCCCGATTGGCATTTTCGATGAGGGCTATCCCTGCCTTGATTGGAGCAGACGCAATCGCTTTTTCAGCAAGTCTTGGTAGAATCTCCTGTAATCCTTTGGGGCCAATTCTGTGAACAGAGCGAGCTCCTTCTGCCTTCCCAAGCCCAACAGCAATCAGCTTGATCAACCCACTTTCAATTTCTCTGGGAAAGCTCGTGTGAGCTTTGACTCGATTGAGGAGTACGATCCCTGCAGCCCCAGCAGCATTGGCATCGAAGTGACAATGGATTCCCTCAGTGACCAATCCATATTCTACCGTTCTCATAGAAGAGCGGATTTCGCATCCCATGCTCCTCTCGTCAATTCCCAACTTTTTCAGTACTTCCTGCTGTCCTTCTGCTGTACTTCCTCCATGACTACCCATGGCTGGGACAATGAACGGTTTGAAATTCCATCCCTTTAGACCACTCACCACCGTTCTGGTGATCGAATCAATCTGGGCAATGCCTCTGCTCCCGACAGCAATGGCAACTTCAGATCCTTGTGGGATTTGCTGGAGGTGCTGACAGCGATCCAGAGCGGTAGCAACGCTTTGCTCAAGATTTTGAAGTGGAGGCGCAAAGGGATGCTTGATTCCTACTCGATGAAGTTGGGGCAGTTCAACTTCAGCCAAGTGAGGGAAACTAATTTCTGGAAATTTTGGAGAAAGGAATTGGCCAGTTTTCATTTTTAGTAAAAGCTTCCACTCCGGTTATCGAATCATTTGCGCGATGCACGTCGCTTGCGCATCCAATCACCTATGATGGGCCAAAGAAGGAGAATCGCAGCGAGTATCGTGAAGAGAAGCGGGAGTGGCCGAGTGAAGATAGGACTAAAATCACCCGCAGTCATCATCAATCCGCTGCGGAGCTTTTCTTCAGCAAGTGGCGCCAGGACAAACCCAATCACGAAGGGACCCAAGGGGATCTTGGCACACTCCATTAAGAATCCCATCACCCCGAAGATCAGCATCACCCAGACATCAAACATCGTGTTGTTCAGGGCAAAGGAACCGATTACACAGAACACCATGACAATGGGAAGGACAAAGCTCCTGGGTAAATACATCAGCCCAGCAATGTATTTGACAGAACTTGTCATCAATAACCACATCAGCACATTTGCCATGAGGCAGGCCGCAATCATTCCCCAGACAATATCTGCATTTGTCAGAAATAGAGTCGGGCCTGGCTGAATCGAATGAATCATCAAGGCACCGATTAATATGGCATCAATGACACTCCCCGGAATACCCATGGCAATCAAGGGGATTAGAGCACCACCCACTGTAGCATTGTTTGCGGCCTCCGAGGCTACAATGCCTTCTTCAGAACCTGTCCCAAATTTTTCTGGAGTTTTGGACATGTTCTTGGCGGCAGTGTAGGCAATCACAGAGCCAATCGAAGCCCCAATCCCTGGCAAGATTCCTACCCAGGTGCCGATCAAGGACGAGCGGATCAGGTTGACACCTTGCTGCATGAAATCCCGGACACTCATCAACATTCCCTTGCTGCTCATCGCTATTCGCTCCGGGACCTGGCCTATATCCAGAGCGTCCTTGATGATCTGGCTAACTGCAAACACTCCAATCAGAACAGGTAAGAGCTTTAGTCCCCCATTGAGCATGTACCAATCGAAGGTTAGACGAGGCATTCCGGTTGCTGGATCTACTCCGGGCATAGATATCAACATTCCGAGTAGCCCTGAAATCAATCCCTTAGCCAAAGAGCCTTCGCTGACTGAGGCGATCAGGACCATTGCCATCATGATCAAAGTGAAATATTCGAAGGGGCCAAACTTGGTGGCGAAAATAGAGAGGGGCTTAGTGATGGTAGCCAGCGTAATCCACGCAATTAATCCGCCAACAAATGAGGCGGTGATGCCCAGCCCCAAAGCTCGTCCAGGCCTGCCACTCCGAGCCATTGGATAGCCATCAAAGGTAGTCATCACAGCAGCAGGGGTTCCAGGCATTCTAAGCAGTGTTGCTGTGATCAATCCTCCACTGATAGCTCCAACATACATTGCTACCAAAAGCACGATGGCATTGAAGGGGTCCATGTAGAAGGTTAACGGAAGTGTTAACGCAATCAACATCGCGCCTGTCATCCCTGGAATGGCACCTACTAATATTCCAAGTGATGTTCCAATGAAAAGAAGGAAAAAAGGCCAGGGATTTAAGATCTGACCAGCCGCCACAAGTAAGAGTTCCAAATCCATTGCGACTCGTCAGGTTGGGAGGTCGACGATGAAAACCTCCGTGAAGAGGTATTCGCTAGCAAAGCCAATAATGATGGCTGTGATCAGTGCAGGAATGAATTTTTTCCGATCGAATTTCTCTAGACCCCAGATTGTGATGATCAGGAAAAGTGTTGTCATCCAAGCAAAGGGCATCAGCCTAAAGTGAAGCACCAAGCTGTAGAATACGGTCGCCAAAGAAATAATTAACCCTGCACGGATGGATGACTTTTCTTTGGTCTCTTCATTTTCTGAGAGTTGGACTGATTTCTTGAGAGCATTCAAGATGACGAGTCCCGCACAAAAAATCACGATAAATGCAGTTGCCTGAGGCACAGGTCCTGAACCCAAAGGTTCAAAAGACCCCGGTGGCAGATCCCATGATTCCCAAAGAAAAATCACACAGATGAGAATCACCAGCAAAGAAACCCAAACTTCAAAACGCTGAAGGAGATTCATGTTGATATCTCTAATTCGTACATATCCCACCACTCTAATTTATCATTCAGAATGGTGGGTTTTACTTATTTTTTTGCAGCTAGCTTGGCTACAGGCTGAATTGCAGTCCAAGTGTTCTGCAAGTCCTGCTGTAGGTCGTTTCCTCCTAAAAACAGATTAGCAAAGCCTTTACTTTCAAGGAATTTTTGATATCGATCAGTTGAAGTTGATGCTTGAAGTGCCCCCGCAAAGCCGTCTATGGCTTCCTGGGGAGTGCCTTTGGGAGCAAACCACCAGGACTTGATGCAGAACTCCATATCATAACCTAACTCTTTCATGGTTGGGAGTTGTGAAAGTTGCTCGAATCGCTCAGATCCAGTGTAAGCTAACGGTTTGATCTGCGCTTCTGGATTCGCTGAGCCGTCGGGCATTCTAGTGAATTTGACGACTTCAGCCCCTGAGAGAACTGTTGCGTTGGTTTGAGCTCCAGTCAAAGCAGTGTAGTTCGCAGTTCCACCTCCAATCTGAACAAAACGGAATTTCGCACCTGGTACCAACTCTTGTAACATGACTCCGGCAAGATGATTAATAGCTCCTAAATTCGCACCGAAAATTAGGGAGTCAGGTTTGGACTTGGCTGCACTGAGAAGATCTTGGACGGAATTTATATCAGAGTCTTTGCGCACCATCGGGAA
>PBZZ01000012.1 GCA_002730365.1 Deltaproteobacteria bacterium | reverse complement strand
TTGTTCTAGAATTCATACCCACCGCCACCAATCCCCCTACAAATTTTTGGTCAAAGTTGGGTCGGCAGTTAGCTAATTTACATGCTTATTCCCAGAAAATTCCTGGATTCCATCAAGATAATTTCATCGGCCGGAGTCCACAGAAAAATCATCGCACATCAAACTGGAAAGATTTTTTCTGGCAAAGCAGGCTGTTACCCCAATGGGAAATGGCAATGCAGCGTGGTGTCCCAAACAAAATAAAACTACTTTGGCAGAAGTTAGAGATCCTTTGGTCAGCAACGTTAGAGGGCTCATCACCGCAGGCTTCTTTGCTTCATGGAGATCTGTGGAGCGGAAATGTTTTGGTCAGCAACAATGGTGATCCAGTAGTCATTGACCCAGCTGTATATTATGGTGATGCAGAAGCAGATTTGTCGTTGACTTATCTTTTCGGAGGATTCCCCGCCAAGTTCTATGATGCCTATCACGAAATAAGACCAAAAAGCGAAGGCTTTGTTCGAAGACAAAAAGTCTATCAACTCTATCACCTACTGAATCACTTCAATCTCTTCGGTAACAGTTATACGCAGTCAGTCGAATCCTGCCTCGGGGAGATCACCCGTTCATGACTCTTCTAAGTCACAGTAACTGAGTACAGTCAATGGAAGTAGAACTCCTAAAAGCACTTTTACAAGCTTTACAGCAAAACAATTCAGAACTGAAAGCTATTCGCCGTTTGCTAGAAGCTCAAAATCGAGAAGGTTTGGTGATGCCGGAAAGTCCAAATCCATCAAATTCACAAGAAACAGAATCATGGAACAATGAGGTGGATCGCTTGTTTCGCGGGGAGTTGGGTTAGTTGATAGGAGTTTTCAGAGCTTTAGTATAGATGTTTTCATATTGGATAGCGGTGTTTTCCCAAGAATATATTTGGCGCATACCCAATTTCATTCTGTTTTGGAATGAAGCGTGGTCGTTGGTAAAACAATCAATCCCTCTTTTTATCGCCGCAAGAGTATCATCTGCGCTGGGCTCAGTAAATACAAACCCAGTTCCGTCCCCACCTGATGTGTCCTTCTCCCAAACTGTATCTCGGAGGCCGCCCACGGCTCTAACGATCGGTAGTGTGCCGTAGCGAAGACTATACATCTGATTGAGTCCGCATGGTTCATAAAGCGAGGGCATCAGGAAAAAGTTACTCCCGGCTTCAATGCGATGAGCTAAGGGCTCACTATAACCATCGTGAAACTGTAATTTCTCTGGATTCATCTCACTCAATCTAGCAATTTCCTCCACAATCCAGCGTTCTCCACTACCTAGTATTGCAAACTGAACTTTCTCACTCAGAACTTTGGCAATCGCCGGTAAAGAGAAATCAAATCCCTTTTGTCCTGTCAACCTGCTAACAATTCCAATCAAAGGAACTCCAGGAGCTGCTGGTAGTCCCATCTCAGCTTGCAATGCCGATTTACATTCAATTTTTCCTGATAAATTCTCCAGATCATAGTTGGAAGTTAGATAGGGATCGTTTGCAGGATTCCATACCTCGTATTCACAGCCATTTAAAATTCCACTGAAAACCTCTTTGCGTGCCTCGTAAGACTCGTGTAGACCATGTCCGCCCAGTGGAGTTTTTAGTTCTTCAGCATAACCAACACTCACTGCATTCAATTGATCCGCAGTCCTCAGCCCACCTTTCAACAAATTGATTTTTCCATGATCTTCAAATCCTTCTGGATGAAACCAAGCATTACCTATCTCCAGAAATCGTCTTGCAGAGCCAGGGCAATGCCCCTGATACCCACCATTGTGAATGGTCAGCAGAGAACGTGTCTTAGTAAATTCAGGATAGGTACTACGATACTGATGTAAATAGAGGCATGCTAACGCCCCTTGCCAGTCGTTAGCATGAATGATGTCTGGAATGAAGTTTTCAGCTAGACAGAGTTGAAGAGCAGCTTTGCAAAAGAAACCAAAGCGCTCTCCGTTATCTGGATGGGGATTGCCGGCCACATCTTCGTAGGGATGACTACGTAAGAAAAAATCATTGTATTCAATAAGGTAAACGGGTAACTGCTCTAGCTCTGTCTGTTGAACTGCGCAGAAAAGCTCAGAGCCCCCCATTGGAACCCCCAGTGAGGAGACTGCAGTGGAGTAGTTTTTGGTTCTTGCAATGGAGAGATAATTAGGAAGAACAAGTCTGATGTCATGGCCTTTCTGACGAAGTGCCAGGGGGAGAGCTCTAGCAACATCAGCCAAGCCACCAGTTTTGATGAGTCCGGTAGCTTCGGAGGACAAGAAAAGGATTTTCATATTTAGTTGATTGTAGAACCTTTAGGAATTACTACAATCCCAGAGTCTGTCACATAGTAGCGCTCGCGATCAGCTTCCAAATCATAGCCAATTACAGTGTCAGGGCCAATCTTGACCTGCTTGTCGATGATAGCCCGCTTAATTCGACAATTTCTTGCAAACTCAACGTCATTCATAATGACTGATTCACTGATGTGGGAGTAACTATGAACTCTGACGTTGTATCCCAAAACACTATTGATCACTAAGGCGCCACTGATGATGGATCCAGCAGAAATAATTGTATTGATCGCATGGCCTGTACGCAGATCGCTGAAGTGTACAAATTTTGCCGGGGGTAAAGGCGGAGTGTGGCTTCGAACGGGCCACTTCTGGTTGTAGAGGTCGAATTCTGGTTTGATACCGACTAGATCCATGTTTGATTCCCAATAAGCATCCAAGGTTCCTACGTCACGCCAGTAGCCCACCTCTTCTTGGACAGCCCCAGGAACTTTATTTTGAGAAAAATCATATACAAAGACTTGGCCCCGTGGAAACATTCGTGGAATAATATTTTTTCCGAAATCGTGATCAGAGTCAGCGAACTGAGCATCCAAGATGAGTTCATTAACCAAGGCATTTCGTTCAAACACGTAATTGCCCATCGAGGCTAGTACATGGTGAGGATCATTTGGCATCGGCTTTGGAGGATTGATTGGCTTTTCCACAAAGCCTGTCATCCGCCACTCATCATCAACTTCAATGATCCCAAAATGTTTTGCTTCCTGAAGCGGCACGGGAATAGCTGCCACTGTTAATTCAGCATTTCGCTTTGTGTGGAAGCGTAACATCTGGCTGATGTCCATCTTGTAGATGTGATCTCCTCCAAAGACACAGACCAGATCAGGATCACTGTCATAAATCAGATTCAGGTTCTGGTAAATCGCATCAGCTGTTCCTTCATACCACTTCTTGCCTGTTTGCATTTGGGCGGGAATCGGATCAATAAAGACATTCGGAATCCCTGAAATCCTCCAGCCTTGCCGCAGATGTTCCATTAGCGAGTGAGATTTGAACTGCGTTAGTACAAAAACCTGCATCAGTCCAGAATTGATAAAGTTACTCAGTACAAAATCAATGATTCTATAGTTTCCACCAAAAGGTACGGAGGGCTTTGCGCGTACAGCTGTCAAAGGATGTAATCGAGTTCCCTCTCCTCCAGCTAGAATCATGGACAGGACATTGGTACTCATGGTGTAATCTCAGAAAAATCAGTTTTTGAAAGACTATTTAGCAAGCCCGATAATTATGAAAAGTAAGTTCAACAAACAAGCGTAGTCTTGGATGATCTGAAATTTCTAATAATTTTGCGTAATCGTTCAGAAACTGATACGCATGGGCGTTCAAAATTTTTAAGAGATCACCGAAAGGAAAGAAATGAATGAGCAGTTTGTTGTCCCGAGTCTGGGCAATTGTCGCATCCAATCACCCTTACCACTTAGTACAAGCTCCGAGGAGGATAACTTTCGATTTGTTGAGGATTCCCAGAGGATTCTATACCAAGCTACTTTTAATGATCTCAATCAACATGAGTTATTTGGAGGAGAGTCTCCCATAAGCTTTGAAGCTGCAGGTCCAAGAGCAATGACGTTTTTTGATCCATCAAAGGTCAGAGCAGGCATTGTTACTTGTGGAGGGCTATGCCCTGGAATCAACAATGTGATCAGAGCCCTAGTGATGCAGATGTATCACAACTATGGTGTGCGTAGAATCTACGGCTTCCGCTATGGTTTTCAGGGATTTATTCCAAAATATCGACATGACATTATGGAATTGACGCCGGACTCCGTCGTTAATATTCATCACCAAGGAGGCAGTATACTATCAAGTTCAAGAGGGCCTCAAGATATCGGAGAGATTGTAGACTGTCTAGATCGGCACACAATTAAAATCCTGTTTTGTATTGGTGGAGATGGAACTTTGCGAGGTGCACACGCAATAGCTCAGGAAGTAAAAGCCAGAGATCTGAAGATTGCTGTGATCGGTGTGCCCAAGACAATCGACAATGACATTTCTTACTGCTCAAAAACCTTCGGATTTGAAACTGCTTTTTCTAAGGCAGTAGAAGCCGTGCAATCAGCACATGTCGAAGCTTATGGTGCTCACTATGGAGTGGTTGTAATCAAGTTGATGGGTCGTGATTCTGGATTTATTGCAGCAAATACCTCTTTGGCCTGTCCTGATGTGAATTTTGTGCTGATCCCAGAAGTTCGCTTTGACCTACATGGTCCAGAAGGGATGATGGCCGCCATGGAAAATAGTTTTGATGAGAAACAGAAGAAAGGACAGCATCCGCACTCAGTGATTGTTGTTGCAGAGGGTGCTGGTCAGTACTTGATGTCGAACAGAATAGAAAAGAGAGACCCTTCAGGCAATATTCGTTATAGTGATATTGGCTTGTTCCTGAAAGAGAGTATTCAGAAACATTTTGAAGGAAAGGTGCCTGTTAGTGTTCGACTGATCGAACCGAGCTATTTAATTCGATCTTTACATGCCAATCCTCATGATGCGATTTTCTGTTATCACCTTGCAGATCATGCTGTCCATGCAGGAATGGCAGGTCGTACAGATGCGATGATAGGTTACTGGAATAGTCATTTCACCCATGTTCCACTTGAAGCTGTCGTAAAACAAAAAAAACGAATTGATCCTAACGGGGATTTCTGGAGACAGGTGCTGTTTTCGACTGGACAGCCGAATCGGATGTATAATGAGGTCTTCGAAGAATCAGGCGCAAAATCGCTGAATTAAAGCTTGCTGAAAATCTTCGAATTTATCTGCAGGCAGATCATTGATCCCAGCAGCGGCTGGCCTGCCACCCCCCTCAAATTGAAGACAGATCACATCAGCCCCAACAGGGTGTATTTTCGGGGAGCGAACACTTACTAGCTGTGTCTTTTCCGGTTTTTCAACCATCACAACCTGAGCTTGCTCAGGATGATTTCCTGCCTTCAAATTGCTGAATGCTCCGACAATTCGATGACTCCAAGCCGCATCAGGTAACTGATAGATTCGTAGGTTTGAGTTTTCAAAAATGGTTGGTGCTTTTTCAGCTCGTCGTAAGTCCTCTGCATATCCTTCTCTTAAAGCCAAGAATTCTGGGGCTGCCCCATAAAAATCCATTGGGCTCTGGTATCCTTGCATTTTCCGAAACAGTTTTTCAGGATAAAACCAGAGATCCTCGGCTTTCCGGCCATAACCGTTATAGTTCAGTAGTTCTCCCAACTCCTGAAGTTTTCCGACTTGTGATGATCTTAGATTTGTATCACGTGCGAGTTTTTTCGCAGTTTCTATCAGGTTGTCTCCGAAGGCAGCTGTAATCGCCCAATCTCGGTATTTGCCCTCAAGAATTTGATCCACTATAGCACTTGTACAGACAGCAGGATCAGTATCAATATGGCTAATAAAATTCTTATGCTCAGGAATGGGGCCTGAGTTGTGGTGGTCGATATAGGTCAGTCGGTGGCCGTCCTGGAGGAGACGCTCGGCATCACTACAATTGGCACGTAGTGAGACATCTAAGACGGTAATATCTGTGGGTTCAACTAAAGGAATCTTACGTAGGAGAGAGGTCTCCCTCTTAGGGCCAGTGACTAGATGAGCATCATCTAAAGGATTATGAAGCCTCAACTGCTGCAGGGCGCAGAGCCCATCAGCGTCCCCGTTGAAGACATCATAAGGCATTAACTAGCTTAGGATGAGTATCTGTACCGCTAGCGAGCAGGCGAAACAAACTACGCCCATTGCAACAAACATTGCTGGCTGGTAGGGATTCCAACCGCGTCGTGATGCAGGTTGGTAACGGCGGACTATCATCCGTTGGCTGAGAGAGTCCGAAGAGTGGCGGGTGTCCTGAAACTTTCTTTGCTGATTCATGGGACCTTCCTGGCAAATCCTATTTGCAGATCGAGTGAGATTGCCTTAGCTCACACAGTTTAAACACTAGCTGCAAAAGAAAAGCCAAGCGGTTTAAAACAGCATTTTAAAGAATTTATCCTGCCAAGTCTGCGAGTTTTTTATTGCGATTTCGCAGCCAATGATCCAGCAGAACCAGATTTATCATTGCTTCAACCATTGGGACAGCTCTGGGCAAGACACAGGGATCATGCCTGCCTTTTGCGCGCAATTCGGTATTCTCGCCTTCACGGGTAACAGTATCTTGGGCAAAATTGATCGTTGCTGTGGGTTTAAAGGCCACTCTCAGGTCAATGGCTTCACCATTACTAATGCCGCCTTGAATACCACCAGAACGGTTCGTATCAGTTCGAATGCGTCCATCTTCAGTGTGAAAACGATCATTATGCTCTGATCCACGCATCATGACAGAATCGAAGCCAAGGCCGAATTCTACGCCACGGGTTGCTGGAAGCGACATCATTGCTTTAGCCAAATCTGCAGTCAGTTTGTCAAAAACAGGTTCGCCTAGTCCAGGAGGAGCATTTCTGACCTGCGCTCTTATCAGGCCACCGACGCTATCCCCTGACATCCGAGCTTTATCGATACAAGCGACCATTTGCTCAGTGATTACTTGATCTGGGCAACGGACCATACTGGATTCGATTTTTTCCAAGGTTACATTTGCAGGATCCATGTGTGTTCGGAGGTCATGGATTTGTTCAACCCATGCTAAGGTTTCGATACCTCCTAGTTTTTGTAGCAATTTCCGGGCGATGCCCCCGGCTGCAACTCGACCTATTGTTTCACGTGCACTGGCTCGACCACCGCCTTGCCAATTCCGGAAACCATACTTTTGATCGTAGGTAAAATCAGCATGACTTGGACGATAGATCTCTTTCAGATGATCATAGGCTTGTGGACGGGCGTCTTGGTTATCCACCATGATGGAGATGGCAGTTCCGGTGGTTTTTCCTTCAAAGATGCCGGAAAGGATTTTAGCAGTATCGGCTTCTTTACGCTGTGTAGTAATCTTACTCTGCCCTGGTTTTCTCCGGTCCAGTTCACCTTGAATGTCTTCCAAGTCAATCTGCAACCCTGCCGGGCAGCCATCAATCACAACACCTACGCCTCCACCATGCGACTCACCCCAAGTTGTGATTCGAAAGGTATGACCAAAACTATCGCCCATTTTTATCCCTTTTCGGTATTATTGCATCCTTGGAAATTTTTCTGATGGATTGTTAATGCTTCGACTTCACAATTCAAGAGAGCTATGCGAATCCAANAAAGCATCGAAAACAAACTTCAAAGTCAANTGAAACCTGAGTTTCTTCAGGTGGANAATGAAAGCCATCAACACAATGTTCCCTCAGGATCAGAATCTCATTTTAAGGTAACAATCGTCTCTGCTGCTTTNGAAGGAATTAATTCTGTCAAAAGGCATCAACAGGTCTACCGTGTGTTGCAGGAAGAATTACAAGGTGGGGTTCATGCCCTCTCGCTCCGATGCCACACGCCAACCCAGTGGTCAGAGTTAGGCGAACAGATTCATCTGACTCCCAACTGCCGAGGAGGAAGTGGGCACTAGTTGTTGTCTTCTTCAGCAGCTTCAGCAGCCTGGGTTTTTCCATGACACTGCTTGTATTTTTTTCCGCTGCCACAGGGACAGGGGTCGTTCCGGCCGATGTGTACTTTCTGGATTGGAGCCTGCTTCAATTCCTCTGGCTTAGTGTCAGGACTTTCCCCACGCACCATCGTCATCTTTTGCTCGGGCATGGTTGCCTGAATTGGCCGCACTGGACTTGGACCAACCTGAATTTTGTAGAAGAGGCTGACGGCTTCTCGGCTGATTCGAGCCATCAGGTCTGAGAACATGTCGAAAGCCTGGCGCTTGTATTCATCCAAAGGCTTCTTTTGAGCGTAGCCAACTAGGCTGATTCCCTCTCGGAGGTGGTCCATTGAGAGCAGGTGGTCTTTCCATAGCCCATCATTGATCTTGAGAAGAATCTGACGTTCAAGATCAACTACCATTGCATCAAACCGAGCAGACTTATCTCTGTCTTCTTCATTAACTCCAGCAGCAGCTTGTTCAGCAGCAAGGTTTTGCCCTAGTTCGTTTTGGAAGTACTTCAGTTTTTCCTGGTAAAAATCCTCCACTTGTTGATGGAATTGTTCCCTGAATTCCTCAGCATCAAGCTCTTGTTCGTGCCAATTTTCCTTGGGCAGTTTGCCAAAAATATTGGTAAATGCCTGATTAAATCCTGATGCATCCCATTGATCTACGTACTTTTCACTACAGTGTTGATCAAATAACTCATCCACGACATCACCAGACATTTCCAGCATCAGTTCCTGTACTGAATCTCCTAGGATTTCCCTTCTACGTGAGTAAATGATGGATCTTTGCTTTTCCATCACATCGTCGAACTGCAGAACATGTTTTCGGATATCAAAGTGATATCCTTCCACTTTTTTCTGGGCATTGCCTATAGCCTTGGTAATGAAGACATGCTCAATCGGTTCATCCTCATCAATTTGAAGTCGATCCATCATTTTGGAGATTCGTTCGCCTCCAAATACCCTGAGCAGATTATCTTCAAGGGAAAGCATGAATTGAGAGGAACCCGCATCACCTTGACGTCCGGATCGTCCCCGTAATTGGTTGTCAATTCTTCGACTATCGTGGCGCCCAGTCCCTAAAACAAAGAGCCCATCTTGATCGAGAGCTTCTAAGGATGGCTTAATGTCTGTCCCACGTCCCGCCATATTCGTTGCAATGGTGACAGACTTGACTTGGCCTGCCTTGGCAATGATTTCTGCTTCACGCTCGTGATTTTTGGCATTCAAAACCTCGTGCGGAATCTTGGCTTGGCTGAGCAGTTTGCTTATTGCTTCCGAGACTTCAATGGAGACGGTACCCACCAACACGGGTTGTCTTTTTTCATGAAGTTCCTTGATGGTACCCACAACCGCACGATACTTGGCATTTACTGTTTTGAAGATCACATCTGGGAGATCTGTTCTCGTCACGACTCGGTTTGTTGGAATAACCACCACACCCAAGTTATAGATTTTCTTGAACTCGTCTTTTTCTGTCTCTGCTGTTCCGGTCATCCCGCAAAGTTTGTCATAAAGACGGAAGTAATTTTGGAAGGTAATGGTTGCAAGAGTTTGATTTTCCCGCTCAATCCGAACTCCCTCCTTGGCTTCCAAGGATTGATGCAAACCATCACTGAAGCGACGCCCTGGCATTAGGCGACCAGTGAATTCATCCACGATCACAACCTGTCCCTTTTGAACTACGTAATCGACGTCACGTCGGAAAACGTAGTGTGCTTTCAGTGCCTGATTGATATGGTGCAGCACCTCCATATTCTCATAATCGAAGAGGCTGGTATTGGGTTGAAGCAAATGTTTAACACGCTCCTCCATCAGTTCCGAACCTCTTTCTGTGAGGTTGATACCGCGGGAACGTTCATCTAAACCATAGTCACCTTCACGTACCGTCTCATTGTCCTCTTTCTCCTGCCAATTGGGATCGATGTCGTGCTGTTCATGGGTTGGTAATTTGGGCACTTCTTCACGACGGATTTCACGACTCAGCCCATGGACCAGTTTGTTGATAACGTAATATTTTTCAATATTGTCTTCTGTTGGTCCACTGATGATCAGAGGGGTGCGGGCTTCATCAATTAAAATACTGTCAACCTCATCGACCACTCCGAAGTTAAATCCCCGCTGAACGTAATCTGTCAGCGCGAATTTCATATTGTCACGTAGGTAGTCAAAGCCAAATTCGTTATTTGTTCCGTAGGTAATGTCACAGCAATAGTTGTCACGGCGACTTTGGTCACTATACCCGTGCTGGATCAAGCCTGTGTTCATTCCGAGGAATCGGTATATTTGTCCCATCCAGTTGGAATCGCGACGGGCGAGGTAGTCATTCGGCGTGATCACATGCACACCAAGTCCAGTTAGGGCGTTCAAGTAAACGGGGCAGGTTGATGCGAGGGTTTTTCCTTCTCCGGTTTGCATCTCTGCAATATTCCCTTCATGCAGGGCAATCCCTCCGATCAACTGAACATCGTAGTGTCGTTCTCCGATGACTCGCCTAGCTGCTTCACGGACCAAGGCAAAGGCTTCGGGGAGTAGGTCGTCGAGTGCTTCTCCATCTTTGCAGCGTTTTTGATATTCCTCGGTCTTATTTGGGAAATCAGCATCTAGCAACTGTTCCATCTGTGGTTCCAGTTCATTGATGCGGACCACCAGACGGCGGTAGCGTTTGAGGGTGCGATCGTTTTCGCTACCGAAGATCTTTTGGATCAGTTTCATGGCTTCCTAAATGTGCGAAACGCCAAGACAAGAAATCAGGGCTTTAGCCAGTTTTGGTGAGGGCCTGAGGCGGGTTCACTAGGTTTGAATAAGCAGATTGTCTATCAAACGAGTATTACCTACAAACGCTGCAACCATCAAGCAGACATTTCCGTTAAATTGTGAAATCGGTTGAAGTGATTCTGCGTCAACGAAGCTGAGGTAATCGATCTTGATTTGAGTGACTGCGTTTAGTTGTTTTGAAAGACTTTGGGAAAGTACCTCTAGATTTTGCTTTGGGTTATTTTGAATTATCGCTGCGGCCTGCTGCATTGTTTGGTAAAGGAGTGGAGCTACTTTTCGCTCTTCAGAATCGAGATAGGTGTTACGTGAACTCATTGCCAATCCATCCTCCTCCCGCACAGTTGGCAATGCTTGAATTTCAATTTGGAAGTCAAGGTCACTCACCATTTTACGGACTACTTGCAGTTGCTGAAAATCCTTTTGACCAAAAACAGCGAAAGTAGGTTTGATGATTTGGAATAACTTACAGACGATAGTGCAAACCCCACGAAAAAAATGTGGACGACTCCAACCTTCCCATCTTTCAACTAAGGGCCCACTAGGAACGATATAAGTAGAAAAACCATTGGGATAGAGGTCTGCTTCGGTGGGTGCAAAGATCCGGGTTGCTCCTGCCAATTGGGCCATCGCAATATCACTGGCTAAGTCCCTAGGATAACTTTCGAGGTCTTCGTTGGCAGCAAACTGTGTGGGATTGACAAAGATAGAAACGACGACTTCCTCCGCAAATTGGGCAGCATGTCGAATCAATTGAAGATGCCCCTCATGGAGAGCTCCCATTGTGGGGACTAGGCCAACAGAATTCCTCCAATCTTGCTTCAGTAAACGAAGATCTTTGCACGTTTTGATTGGTACAAGTGGAGTTAATGAAGTCATTAATCCAAAGCAAATTGCAATTGAGTAGTTTTAGCCTTTTGTAAGTTGTCTCTTAATGGAATTAGCAGATTGTAGGGTAACAGCAAGCCGTACCCCTTTTGTGGTTTGA
Source organism: Deltaproteobacteria bacterium (assembly GCA_002730365.1). Next base: position 9,715 of record PBZZ01000012.1, on the reverse strand, counting down.
AATATCTAGGTATTCGTAGTAAATGATCGTTGCATTCGATGAATATTTTGTGACCAATTGTGACAAAACACCTTTCGCAAAATTTATTCGTTGATTTCACCTAATTGAAAATTTCTTGTCGAGACTAGCCAATGAACCATCGTATTCTGGTGATTGATGATGATCCTAAGATTCTAGAAACTTGTCAGATGATTCTAGTTCCAGAAGTTTCAAAAGCTGGTGAAGAACTAGAGTCGATGGCAAGTGAGCTCTTTGAGGAAGATGTTGAAAATGATCCAGATGAAATCCTGAATATCAAATTTGAGGTAACAACAGCTAACGAGGGAAAGATTGGAGTTGATGAAGTTGGTAAAGCCATTCAAGCTGGACAGCCTTTTACGATGGCATTTGTTGATATCCGTATGCCTTACGGAATTGATGGTCTTGAAACCGCTCGTCAGATTTTGAGTATTGATCCGGACATGGAAATTATTATTCTGACCGGATACTCAGATACTCCTCGCCAAAGTATGGCTCGGCAACTGGGTGTNAGTAATTTTCAATTGTTAAAAAAACCNTTTGATCCNGATGAATTGATGCAAATGGCTCANTTCTTGGCTCATCGACACGATATGCATCAGCGCAGAGGTGAACAACACAAATGANAAAAACATGAACAATGTTTAGGAGTTTTCAGATATGCGTGTTTTGGTGATTGATGATGATCCTAATATTCTGGATACCTGCCGCTTTATTCTTGGAGATGAGGATCAAAGCGCAAAACAGGATTTGCAGATGATGGCTAGTGCTCTCTTCGATAGTGTAGAGAAAGTTGAAGAAGAGATGGTCAGTAACTTTGAAGTGACTACGGTCAATCAGGGTTTATTGGCTTTGGAGGAAGCAAGTAACGCAATTAGCGATGGCAACCCTTATCAAATTGCGACCATTGACATGCGGATGCCACCGGGAATCAATGGTCTGGAGACCGCGAAGCGCTTGATTGAAATTGATCCCTCCATCGAAATTGTGATTGTGACAGCCTACTCTGACACCTCACGAATGAGCATGGCCAAGGAACTCGGTGACGGTCGATTTTTACTATTGAAAAAACCTTTTGATCCAGACGAACTAACCCAAATCGTTCAGTTTTTGGCAAATCGAAGAGACAAAGAAATCTTGGAGAATTAAAAGTTGCTCACCAAAGCCCAAGCTCAGAATGCATAGCGACACTGAAAGTAGTCCCTCATGACTCATCGGATTCTCGTAATTGATGACGATCCGAAAATACTAGAGACCTGCCGTTCAGTTCTGGCACCGGAAGCAAACGTGGCAGGAGAGGAATTGCAGGCTATGGCAGATTCGCTCTTTGGCACCCAGCGAGTGTCTCCTGAAGAAGGTGTGGGTAGAGTCCGTCAGAGCTTTGAGGTAACAACAGTGAATCAAGGGTTGCTGGGCTTGGATGAGGCAGTCAGGGCAAACAAAATAGGCCAACCGTTTTCAATTGCGTTCATCGATATGCGAATGCCGCCAGGCATTGATGGCCTGGAAACTGCGGAGCGGCTTGTGACGATTGATCCATATATTGAAATTGTGATCGTTACAGCTTACTCAGACACATCTCGTCAGAACATGGCTGATCAACTTGGTGACAGCCGATTTCTTTTGCTGAAGAAGCCATTTGATCCAGACGAATTGACCCAGATGGCCCAGTTTCTCATCTACAGGCGAGAAATTGACCAATTGAATAGAGCTTATGAGCGTTTTGTCCCTAAGGAATTTCTAAAACTGTTGAACAAGGAAAACATTCTGGAAGTGCAGATTGGTGATCACGCCGAAATGCCCATGTCTGTTCTCTTCTCAGATATTCGCTCCTTCACATCCCTATCAGAACGTCTTTCGCCTGCAGAAAATTTTCGCTTCATCAATTCTTACCTTGGATTGATGGGGCCTGTAATACGTAGGAATCGAGGCATCATCGATAAGTTTATTGGTGATGCAATCATGGCGCTGTTCCAAGTGGAGCCAGACGATGCTGTGTGCGGAGCCCTTGAAATGATCCGTTCACTTCGCTGGTACAATCAAGGGCGTTCACGTGCCGGCTATTCTGCGGTGCGAATCGGTATTGGTATTCATAGTGGGAATGTGATGCTGGGTACCATTGGGGAGCACTACCGAATGGAGAGTTCCGTGGTGAGTGATGCTGTTAATCTGGCTTCTCGGATTGAAATGCTGACCAAACCTTTCAAGACGGATCTGTTGATTAGTGAAGGTACGTACGTCGGTCTGAAAAACCCGAGTCAGTACATGATTCGCCTTGTAGACATGCGCAAGGTGAGAGGTCGAAGTTTGCTGGTCAAACTTTATGAGGTTTTTGATGAGGAATACGAAGACTTGCGGGATTTCAAAAAAGAAAATTTAGAACTGTTTGAACTGGCCGTAAAATCATTTCACGCTTCAGAATTTGAAGATGCTCGCTCCCAATTTGAGCGTCTGGCTTCAATGGGAGTTGAGGACAGCCTTGTGGAGCTTTACTTGGAACGCCTCAGACACATTGCTGAATATGGTGATGATGCCCCGATCGATGAGCATTTCTAAGCCAATCCAAATCTTTTAAATCAGCTGAGTTCTTGATGAAGTTTGTTCGAAGTCTACAGAACGAGATTGTAATTTCGTTCATCCTGCTCTCTATGTTTCCGAGCCTCATTGGAGGCGCAGTGACTCTTATTTATTTTCAGAACATGATGGAGAAGGAAGCGCAACAAAATTTGGAACATGTGGTAGAGCTATGGGCATTGGCATCTGATCAGTGGTATCAAAATGCAGCAAAGGATATTCGACAGTTAGCCGATACCCCCAATCTTTGGCAAGCGGAAGCATTTGCACAGAGAAGCCTCTTTGAACCGGACCACTATGCTGGGATCTGGCAACTGAACTCGGAAGGCCAGTTGCTGCAAACAATCAAATCAGGTGAATTGCCAGAAGAAACGGAATGGGAAACTCTCAAGGAATTCAATCAAGCTGAACTTGGCCCTCTGCAGCTGCTCAAATCAGGAACAATTACGCTGCCGATTCGGGTAGATGTAGCAAATGAGGCTCTGGTTAGTCCAGGTCAGACCAATTCGAAGTTGTTAGCTCTGCTCAGCAGTCAATCGATAACGGAGTTGTTTACATCAAGAAACCAAGACGGACAAAGTAGAGGATTCCTTGCCGATTCAGCGGGGAATTCACTCTCGTTTCTGCCTGATAGAAGTCTGTCTGAAGAAACTTGGCAGTTGATTGAAAACTGTCGCGACCAGATTGCAGGATCTGGGGTTTCGGTGAATGATTTTGGTGATGATGTAGTGACAGCTTATCGCTGGCTAGGCTATCCGAATGCTTGCCTAGTTATAGAGGTCGATCGGGAAATCGCTATTGGCAAGCTTGGTGTGCGTTTGCCGTTATTAGTAACTCTGATTTTCGGAATCATCATTGGAATTTCGCTGTTGGGAGTTCGTTTTCTGAGTCGTCACTTGATGCAGCCAATTAATGAACTCGTCGGTATTGTCAATAAAGTTGCAGATGGAGATTTCACCACTCGGCCTAAGGAAAGTCAATTGGTGGAGATCAAGAAGCTTCATCGGGCTTTTACGGATATGGCGAATAGCTTAGAAACCTACAACCGTTACCTTGAAGAGCGGGTTTCCCAGCGAACTTTGGAATTGAACGAAAAAAATTTACAACTTCGTGAAACCATGCGCTTGCTCGATGAAGAAAAGAAAAAGCAGGTACAGCAGGCATACAACGCAGGTATTGTTGAACACGCAATCAGTGTTCTGCACAACATCGGGAACGCGATTACCCCGCTAGCGGTCCGACTTCAAAAGCTTCATCAAAATAAGGCAGAATCCCAGTTTTCCAGCTATCTCCAACAATTATGCAGTTTGCTGGAACAGCACCAGGGGGATCTTGGGGACTTTTTCAGCTCTCCCCGCGGTCAGCAGTTTCTCCCATTCCTCAAGCAACTCACACAAACCTCTGACCAACAGAAAGTGGATGAACTTAAGTCGATGGATGTGATGGCCCATCAGCTTGATCACATCACCGAAATCATTGCTTTGCAGCAGAAGTATGCTACACAGCAGTCGCAGACCGAAGAGATTCAGATTGCGCAGGTGATTGATGATGCCATGGAAATGATGAAGCCAGCATTCGATAAACGAAACATCATGGTCATCGAAGAAGTTCAACCAGAGCTACCAAAAATTCAAAATGATCCAAACAAGCTCGTTCAGATCTTTATGAATTTGTTCAAGAACAGCATCGAGAGCATTGATCAGTGTCTGCGTGCCCCCAAAGATGGGTATCAGGGGAGGGTCAGAGTGGGAGCCACTATCCTGGGAAGTGATCAACTTCAGATGTATGTGGAAGATAATGGCCAAGGTGCTGAACCAGAGTCCCTGAAGCGGGCCTTTGAATTTGGATACTCCACCAAAAAGCGTGGTTCTGGTTTTGGTTTGCACGATTGCGCAAATTTTATCCGTTTTCACAAGGGTATCGTTGAGTTGACATCCGAGGGGGTTGGAAAGGGGGCAAAAATCATTTTCACTCTTCCAATCACCAAATCAAAAAACGAAACAGAATAGTAAGAGATCTATCAAATTTGACGCTTTAATTCCCCAATTTCAGAAATCAATAGATGTAGGCAGATAGGTAATCAGTTCATGATGGACGCTGAGCAACAAAATCAAATTCAGATCAAACGTGATGCACTGAACATGAATGTGATGTCTCTGAAGCCAGAGCATTTTGAGGATTTGGCTCATGTTGGTGCAATCCTCAGTGAAATGGAAGAATTTGCATCATTGATGGCTGGATTGGGGCAGCCTCAATTCAGCAAGATNTTGAAGGAATTAGGGCATCGGCTCGGACAGATTGTGGCANAGTTGTCTCCATACGAATCTGGTCTGGAAGAATTTCAGCAACTTNATGAGCAGTTTGATAATGCATTAGAGCTNCTTTACGCAGGAGATCAAGAGGACGCCGATAAAATTCTGATCNATGCTTTGGACAGTAAACCNACGGCTCTGAANAATTTAGAATCACAGGATCAATACAGTGATTACGCAGAGATTATCCAGCATTGTACTGAGGAGATGAAAGAGGATGAGACTCTTGCAGAGTTTATTGGTGAGACGGAGGAAGGACTACAGAAGACAGAGGAAACTCTACTTAGATTGGAAGGAGATTTTGAGGATCAAAAAGCGATCTCTAGCATCTTCCGAGTCTTTCATACAATTAAAGGAACTGCTGGATTTTTAGGATTGTCAGAACTGGGAAGCTTGGCCCACCGGACTGAGGACTTGATGGTTCAGGTCAACGAAGGAGAGCGGGAAATCACATTAGAGATCCTAAACGCAATCCTGTGCGCAACGGATGGTTTATCCAAGTTGATTAGTCAAATGAAGGCTATGATTGCAGGGTTGAATTCAGAGCCGGTAGATCTTCGAGAGGCTTATCAACTTTTGGATTATTTGCTAAGTGACGAAATATCTAAATCCGTCCCGGTTTCAGAAAATCCTACTCCTGAACCTGTTAGTCCAGTCGCACCACTTCATTCTACAGATCAAAAAACTCTGACCGAATCTCACCCTGAAGCGGGCCAGAATCTACCGAACACTCCGAAAGTTCCAAGCACTGAGCTCACAAAAACGAATGAGAACGTGGCAGCAACTCAAGTCATGGATATGCTGAAGATTCCAGCATTTAAACTTGATGAGTTGTCTGAGTTCATTGGCGAAATGGTGGTTGCGCTTTCGGTTTTGTCCCAGAATCCAACGATTGCAAATCTGGAAGATCGTGAATTACATGACCGCCTAGATCAGTTGAACAAGATCACTGAGCAACTTCGGGATCGGATTCTCAGTATTCGCATGTTTCCCGTCAAGAACGTCTTCTCAAAGCTGACAAGGCAGATGCGGGATCTTTCGAAAAAATCGGGTAAGCAGGTCAAGCTCACTATTCAGGGAGATGAAACATTAGTTGATAAGACGATCATTGATAGCATCTACGCCCCACTGATGCACATTATGCGAAATACGGTTGATCATGGAATTGAAACTCCTGAGGAACGAAAAGCAGTGGGTAAGCCCCAAGAAGGTAATGTCCAACTCTCCGCTCATCACTTGGGTGATTCCATTCTGATTGAATTGCGTGATGATGGACGAGGATTGGATCGTCAAAAACTACTTTCAAAAGCTTTGGAGCGTGGCTTGATCAGTGAGCGTGAGAATCTCACAGATCAGCAGATTTTCATGTTCATCTTCACCAGCGGTGTTTCCACAGCAAAGGAAGTGACTGACATTTCTGGCCGTGGGGTTGGTATGGATGTGGTGAAGAGAGAGGTTGAGAAACTTCGTGGCAAAATCAGTGTGGAGACTGAGGCGGGAAAAGGCACCGCTTTCCTGATAAAATTGCCCTTGACAACCTCAATTATTGAAGGGTTGGTGGTCCGCTTGGGCGAAAATCGCTTTGTTCTTCCCATTCTGGATGTACACCTGACGCTGATTCCAAAAAAGGATCAACTTTATGACGTTCAGGATCGTGAAAGTGAGTGTTTGATTCTCGCTGGAGAAGTCATCCCAATCATGCGGCTTCACGAGTTTTTTGATGTGGAGGCTGATGTGATGGTCCCTGAAGAAGCAATCATTGTAGTTGTCAAATACGGTGAGAAAAAATATGGACTGATGGTTGATGAACTGCTGCATAGGCAACAAATTGTGGTAAAGAATCTTGGAGAAACCTTTGTCAATCTGCCTGGAATTACTGGGGGCACTATTCTTGGTGATGGGAGAGTTGGGTTGATTCTCGATCCAGAGACGCTGATTCATCGCTCACACAACATCAACATGACGATCAATTGAGCACGCAAGATCAGTCGAGGTAACACTGATGAATGATCTATTTGAAAATTCAGAAGGGAAGCTACTAACTTTCCTGCTAGGTACTCAGGAGTATGGCATCAAAATTCTTGAGGCTCGTGAAGTTGTGGGCATGATGCACATTGATCCTGTGCCGCATACTTCAGATTTCATGAAAGGGGTGATCAATCTTCGTGGAAAGATCATCCCAGTGATTGATTTGCGGACCAAGTTCAAGATGCCCCAAGTGCCGCCGACTAATGAAACCTGCATCATCGTGGTTGATTTTGGCAACGCCTTCACAGGGATCATCGTAGATTTTTTGATTGGGGTAACTCGAATCGAGGAGGTCAGCTTTGAAGAGACTCCACAGATGAGCGCCAACATTCGAGCTGAATTCATTTCTGGAATGGCTAAGCTGGAGGATCGGGTCGTGATTGCTCTTGAACTCAAAAATGTTTTGTCTGCAAAGGCAATGGTAAGTATCCCAACAAATCAACCTGAGATCGCATTATGACTGTTTCCATGCGAGGGCTACTCAATCGTGGGGTCTGTGTATTGGCCTTGCTAATTCTCCTTGGAGGGGAGTTGTTTCTTAGAAGAGAAATGCTGCTGTCGCTCGAAGATTCCTCACTAGATCAAGCGGCTTTGGAGACGTTGCATGGCCTCTCGGCAACACACGAACTATGGCTCATAGTACTGACGGGAATCCTCGCACTGCTGTCGGCATTAGTTTTTTGGAATACAGGAAGCGCAAGTATCAAACCTTTGAAAAAGATNGTTGAAGAGCTAATAACGGCTTCTTCACAACTCCGTAAAGCTTCNGAGCAAGTCNCAAAGAATTCTGCTGAGCTTTCTAACGATTCTCTGCAACAAGCAACNAGCGGAGAATTGGCTTCTAATGTGATGCACGAAATTGCTTTGCCATCGATTGCTGTCTTTTCCTCAAGTTCTAACCAAGTGGCAGAGCAGATTGAGGATATAAATGCCCTGGCTCGCTCTGTTGAAGAGAATACACGACGTACCTTAGAACTCTCTGCGGAAGCTCGGGCTGCAGCGGAAAGCGGGGTTCAGGCGATGAGCGAGATTAGCAGCGCAATGCGAGGCGTGCAGGAAGGAAGTAATCGTATTACAGATATCATCGAGGTAATCGATACGATTACCCACCAGACTAAGATGCTGGCAACCAATGCTGCGATTGAGGCAGCCCGAGCCGGCGAGCAGGGGAAAGGTTTTGCGGTTGTTGCTGATGAGGTGTCCAAGTTGGCAGAAAATTCGAAAAAGGCGGCTCGTGAGATTGGTGAACTGATTAGAGAAAGCGTTACCAAGGCCAGAGACGGAGGAAAGCTTGCTGCTGATGGAGAAGCAGCACTTCAAAATATCCTGAAAACTGTGGTTGAAGTTGTTGACTTGGTTAGTGATGTTGCTCTTTCTGCATCTGAGCAAACAGATAAAATGAGAGAGGCTGAACGTCTGATCATCGAAATCAAACAGGCTTCAACAGATCAGAATAAGCACACTCCTGAATTGGCAAAGGCGATTCAGGATATGATCAAAGTTGCCCAGAAATCAGCAATGAACGCTGAATCTGGAAGCGTTGCAGCAGAACAACTTTTTGCCCAAGTTCAGATCTTGAGTGACTTGGTTGATCGCCTAGCTTCCCAGATTAGTAGATCTAAAAATTCCCAAGCTGCACCACAAGCTCCGAAACCCAAAAAGGAAGCTGCCAACAATGCTCGCTTACTGCCTGCTCCGTCAAAAAAGGCTGGTCCAGCCAAGTTTAATCCAGAGATGAAACGCCCACTGGCAATGAAAACGTCGACTGCAAATATCAATCCGCCCAAATCCAAACCAGATCCTCAGAGCAAGCCCTCCGATATCATTCCCATGCGGGACGACTTCTCTGAATTCTGAAAGATTCCTTCGCAGGGTTTCTCTCCAAAACGAGCAATCTTCTTATGGTGTCTCGATTGGGGCTATTGTCCCGAATTCTGCTTGCCAGTAGTTTTGTAATAATTGTGCTTGCTCTGATACGATTAGGTGTCAATTGGGTTGAGATTGAGCATCAGGTGATGAAAGAGATTCTATTGGATTCCAGGAAACTGGCCCAGCAGGCTCATATTGTCTTGAAACAAAGTGCCCAGATTCACGCTCAGTACGTTGAAAAATTGGGAGAGAAAGAACAATTAGCAGGTCAAAATTTAAGCAGCATTGAAGGCCTTCCCTCCAGCATAATACCCATTCATTTCGCCCAGGAAGTCGCTCAGCAAGGATTGAAAAGTGAGCACTATGACTTTCAAATAATTCGAGAAAACTCCTCAAATCAAGCTGTCCTGAATCAACTGCGTGAGAAGGAGCTCAATGAACTATTTGAAGTGGATGAAAAACAGAATGTTGTCCGCTATATCAGTCCTATTCGAGTGGTCATCGAATGCTTCGTTTGCCATGGTGCCAAAGAAAGTCTGGAGCAGAATCCATCAAGTACATTAAAGAAAGATTTGAATGGGTGGGAAGTTGGGGAAATCCCAGCAGCCTTTGCTTTGATTGTGGATCTTCAACTTATTTCGGATCGTTTCCAAGAAACCATACCAAGACTCTTCCTGGTCAGTATAATCGCGCTTTGTTTTGGGCTAGCTACAGCATTTTTAGTCACTGGTTCGATCTTGAGACGACTAAAGAATTTTGTTTTTCGACTGCATCAAATGGCTCAGAAAAACGTAAGTATCGCTGAACAGGTTAGGCAAAATAGTAGTAGCGTAGCTTTTTCGAGTGAGAACCAAGCCACTCATCTTTTGAAGGTGATGGAAAAGATCAAGGAACTTGGAACACACGCTCTGGAA